>NZ_LQIR01000013.1:0-77473 GCF_001499925.1 Mycobacterium lehmannii | reverse complement strand
GCCACGCTGAGCTGGGTGTACTGGCACAACACCGCCCGCCTACACAGCTACCTCGACGACGTCCCTCCGACCGAGTTCGAGGCCACGTTCTACGATGCCCAACGGAGCGACCAGCCCCTGGTCGCAATCCAATAGATCGAGCCTCCGGCAGAACCAGGGCGGTTCACAGATTCACAGGGTGCGCGACCGTGCGGGAACGCTAACACGGATTGACGGCATCTAAGTGGAACAAAACGGGAAGTACATCGCCTGAATGTCGCTGCAGCGCATGACATTGCCTACCAAACTCTGCAAAGTCCTGATCTCGAAACGCCGTATAGAAACTTGTTTGGCGAACAAGGGTTGCGGCATAGACTCTGCGCATGCCGAGCGCCAACGCAGACGGCGACGAACTGACCCGCCGAGCGTTCGCCGCCTACTTCCGTACTGGCGGAACCGAGCAACCGGCGAGGAGTGGTGGGGTGGTGGAGCGCGACGGACTGCTCTACGTGGTGCTTCGGCATTCGCGTGGGCTCCTGGGTGTCTACCGGGTCCGTAACAACGGCATGCTGCGCCGCATGCGGCGCTCGCCGGCAGATCTGGAGGACTAACTGCGATGGCGTCGATCACTAAGTACAAGACAGCAGCGGGTGAGCAGCGTTGGCGGGTGCAGTACCGGACCCCGAACAACAAGCTGACTGGTGCGCGCGGATTCAAGACCAAGCGCGAGGCCGAGAACTACGCCGCCACGGTCACCGTGAGCAAGGCGCGCGGTGAGTACATCGACCCTGCCGACGCGAGGGTGACGGTCGGCGACCTCGGGCCGGGCTGGCTCGCCCGCCGGACGCACCTCAAGCCGTCGAGCCGCCGCGTCGAGGAAGTGGCGTGGCGCGTGCACGTCAAGCCGAAGTGGGGTGCTGTGAAGCTGGCAGATATTCGACACTCGGCAGTGCAGTCGTGGGTGTCAATGATGGGCCGCACGATTGCCGAGGCCGAAGGCAGCGTCACCAAGTCGGCCAGCGGACCCGTCACCGTCATCCGCGCCTACAACGTCCTCGCGGGCATTCTGGACGATGCGGTGCGCGACCGCCGGTTGATGACCAACCCCGCGCGCGGCGTGAAGTTGCCGCGCAAGGTCAAGCGTGAACACGCGTACTTGACGGACGAGCAGGTAATGGCACTCGCCGCCGAGGCCGGACCCGATAAGGGAGTCATCGTCCTGGTGCTCGCGTACTGCGGACTGCGGTGGGGCGAGCTGGCCGGGCTGCACGTCGCCGATGTGGACACACTTCGCCGGCGACTACATATCCGGCGCAACGCGGTGAACGTCGGGGGAGTGGTAGAGGTGGGCACGCCCAAGACGCACGAACGCCGCACCGTGCCGCTGCCGCGGTTCCTGGTCGAACCGCTCGCCGCAGCTTGCCAAGGCAAGGGCCGCGACGGCATTGTGTTCCCGGCCACGGACGGTGTCTACGCCAAGTCGCCGGGGATGAAAACTTGGTTCGACGGCGCGGTCACGCGGTGCATCGCCGCCTCCAACGAAGCTCGTGCCGCCGAGTACGAGGCACAGCCCGACCGCGAGCCGACAACGGCGGTGTTCCCCCGGGTCACACCGCACGATTTACGGCACACCGCCGCTTCGCTGGCCGTGTCGGCCGGTGCCAACGTGAAGGCTGTTCAAAAGATGCTCGGCCACAAGTCCGCAGCAATGACCCTCGACACCTACGCCGACCTGTTCGATAAGGACGCCGATGCGGTCGCCGATGCCCACGACCAGCGCCTTTCAGGTGTGGTCTTTCCGGCGAATGTAGTCAGAATGTAGTCATGCGGCCCTTTGTGGCGGCGCTCTCAGGTCGACAACAGGCCGCTGAGCTGCAACGACATCTGTACGATGTCAAGTGCCCTCGGTGAGACTCGAACTCACACTGTCACGATTTTGAGTCGTGTGCCTCTGCCAATTGGGCTACGAGGGCTCTAGTAGTCGGACGGCTCTGTTGCGCGGCTTACCACCTTAGATGATGCCCCGAACTCGCTGAACGGCACCGCTACCGCCACAATGGCTTCCATGGCAACCGCTGCTGGGGCACCACCTGAGGCCGGGAAGGCCCGCCGTGTTCTCGTCGCCGAGGACGAAGCGCTGATCCGGATGGACTTGGCCGAGATGCTCCGCGAAGAGGGCTACGAGATCGTCGGCGAGGCCGGCGACGGACAGGAGGCCGTCGATCTCGCCGAGAGCCTCAAGCCCGACCTCGTGATCATGGACGTCAAGATGCCCCGTCGCGACGGCATCGACGCCGCGGCCGAGATCGCCAGCAAGCGCATCGCGCCGATCGTCATCCTGACCGCGTTCAGCCAACGAGAACTGGTCGAACGCGCCAGGGACGCCGGCGCCATGGCCTACCTCGTCAAACCCTTCACCGTCACCGACCTCATTCCCGCCATCGAGGTCGCGGTGAGCCGCTTCGGCGAGATCGCCGCGCTGGAGCAGGAAGTGGCCACATTGGCCGACCGGCTGGAGACGCGCAAGCTCGTCGAACGGGCCAAGGGTTTGCTGCAGGCCAATCAGGGGATGACCGAGCCCGAGGCGTTCAAGTGGATTCAACGCGCCGCGATGGACCGGCGCACCACTATGAAACGCGTCGCCGAAGTGGTCCTCGAAACCCTCGACACGCCGAGCGACGCGTCGGAGTCGAGCTAACCCCTGACTTCGCCACCCCGTAAAAAGTGCGTTTCCGATGGCGCGGATTGACCGCGACGGCCGCGACGCGTCGTTCAACACCGCGCACCAGCGCCGAGCGTTGGCTATGGTCTTCCCGGAACGTCGCCGCCCCCGCCCGCCGGGCCCAGGCGCCGGAGCCGACTAACACAACGACCCGGAGGTGAAGCGTGCGCGGTCGCATGGCACGGAAAGCATTTGCTATCAGCAGCGCTGGTCTGGTTGTGCTCGGCATAGCCGGCTGTCAGCAGGCCGAGCCGACCGAGGGCGGTGAGGCACAGACCGATCTGAAGATCGTCGAAGAGGTGCAGATCGACGAGAACGGCGCCGAGGTCAAGGCGGACGAGAGCGCCGCGCCTGCCGACCCCGCCGGTGACGGCAACGCGCAGTGCCCGCCGGTGTCGCTGGCGATGGCCGGAGCGCTCAACGGTCCCGATGCGGCATTGGGCATCAACATCAAGAACGGCATCCAGCTGGCCGTGGACAAGCACAACGCCGCGAACCCGGGCTGCCAGGTCCAGCTGAAGACGTTCGACACCGAGGGCGATCCGCAGAAGGCCACCCAGATCGCACCGCAGATCATCAATGACGCCTCCACCATCGGCCTGATCGGTCCCGCCTTCTCCGGTGAGACCATGGCCACCGGCGACGTCTTCAACCAGGCCGGTCTCGTCGCCGCCACGGCCTCGGCCACCAACGTGACGCTGTCCGACAAGGGCTGGCGGACCTTCTTCCGCGGCCTGGGCAACGACGGCGTGCAGGGGCCCTCGGTCGCCAACTACCTGAAGAACACCCTCGGCCACAAGAAGGTCTGCGTCGTCGACGACAGCACGGACTACGGCCTGGGCCTGGCGCAGACCGTTCGTCAGACTCTCGGTCCGGTGGCCGACTCGTCCTGCAACATCTCGGTCAAGAAGGGCGACAAGGACTTCTCGGCAGCGGTGACCCAGATCAAGGGCGCCAGTCCGGACTCGGTGTTCTTCAGCGGTTACTACGCCGAGGCGGCGCCGTTCGTGCAGCAGCTGCGCGACGGCGGGTACGAGGGAACGTTCGCCAGCGCCGACGGCACCAAGGACCCCGAGTTCGTCAAGCAGGCCGGCGACGCGTCCAAGGACGCCGTGCTGTCCTGCCCGTGCGGTCCGGCCACCGGCGGTTTCGCCGACGAGTACACCAAGAAGTTCAACCAAGAACCGGGCACCTACAGCAGCGAGGGCTACGACCTGGGCACCATCCTGCTGAAGGGCATCGACTCGGGCGCCGTCACCCGGCCCGCGCTGCTCGACTTCGTCCGCAATTACGACGGTCGCGGCGTGGCTCGCCAGTATCAGTGGACCCCGAACGGCGAGCTGACCACCAGCTTGATCTGGATCTACAAAGTTCAATAGCCGCTGAGGCGAACGCGTCCGAGACCGAAAGGCTCGGACGCGTTTTCGCTAGAGGCCCGTTCCCGCGAGGAGCCGCCACCGGATGACCGGGATCCCACCCGAGTGCGTCGACCAGTACACCTGCTTGGCAGCCAACATCAGCTTCAACCTCGACGGGTTGCGAGACGGCTTCTGGCAGTTGACGATCGACGGCCTGTCGTGGGGCGCCATCTACGCGCTGGTGGCCGTCGGCTACACGTTGGTCTACGGCGTGCTGAAGCTGATCAACTTCGCGCATTCGGAAGTGTTCATGTTCGGCATGTTCGGCGCGTACTTCTGCCTCGACATGATCCTGGGTTTCACACCGAGCGGTAACACCTACAACAGGGGCATCGCCCTGACGGTGCTGTATCTCGGTATCGCCATGCTGTTCGCGATGGCGGTGTCCGGTGCCACCGCGGTCGGCCTGGAGGCGGTGGCCTACCGACCGCTGCGACGACGCAAGGCCGACCGACTGTCCTTTCTCATCACCGCGATCGGCATGTCGTTCGTGCTGCAGGAATTCGTGCACTTCATCCTGCCCGAGATCATCGACGGGTACGGCGGATCCAATGCGCAACAACCGATCCGGCTCGTCGCGCCCGAAACCCAGTTCACGGTGTTCGGTTCCGCGGTCTCCAACATCACGCTGATCATCGTCGGCGCGGCGCTGGTTCTCGCCCTGATGACCGATATGACCATCAACCGGACCAGGTTCGGGCGCGGGATCCGGGCGGTGGCCCAGGACCCGGACACCGCGACCCTGATGGGCGTCTCGCGCGAACGCATCATCATGACGACGTTTTTGATCGGCGGCCTGCTGGCCGGGGCGGCCGCGCTGCTTTACACGCTGAAGGTGCCGCAGGGCATCATCTACTCCGGCGGCTTCCTGCTCGGCATCAAAGCGTTCTCGGCCGCGGTCCTCGGCGGCATCGGCAACCTGCGCGGCGCCCTGCTGGGCGGCCTGCTGCTCGGCATCATGGAGAACTACGGGCAGGCCGTGTTCGGGACCCAGTGGCGTGACGTCGTCGCCTTCGTGCTGCTGGTTCTCGTTCTGTTCTTCAGGCCGACGGGGATACTCGGCGAAAGCCTCGGGAAGGCGCGAGCATGAGGGCCAGCGAGAAGGTCTTGGCACCCGGCGACGCACTGCGTCGTTGGTGGGACGGGCTTTCCCGCGTACAGAAGTGGGGCTTCGGGCTGATCGCCTTCGGCCTGCTCGCGCTGCTGCCGCTGTTTCCGCCGCCGTTCCTGAACACGCCGAACATCAGCTTCGGCGGCACCATGGCGCAGTTCGCGATGGTCGCGATCATCGCGATCGGCCTCAACGTCGTGGTCGGCCAGGCCGGTCTGCTCGACCTCGGCTACGTCGGGTTCTACGCCGTGGGCGCGTACACCGTTGCGCTGCTGACCAGTCCGAACAGTCCGTGGAACAAGATGGGCGCCACGGGGTGGTTCAACGAGGACTGGGCGTGGTTGGCGTGTGTGCCGCTGGCGATGGCGATCACCGCGCTGACGGGTCTGATCCTGGGGACGCCGACGCTGAGGTTGCGCGGCGACTACCTGGCGATCGTCACGCTGGGGTTCGGCGAAATCATTCGCCTGATGGCCGACAACCTCTCGGAGGTGACCAACGGGCCGCGCGGCCTGAACGAGGTCGCCTACCCGCGAGTCGGTGCGAGCGAACGCGTGCCCGACGGCGTCTTCTCGAGCGGCAACTCCGCGGGCGACGCCAACTACGGGACGTGGTGGTTCTGGTTGGGCATCGTGCTGATGATCGGGATCCTGGTACTGGTGGGCAACCTCGAACGCAGCCGCGTGGGACGCGCCTGGATCGCGGTCCGCGAGGACGAGGACGCCGCGGAAGTGATGGGCGTCAACACGTTCCGGTTCAAGCTGTGGGCCTTCGTCATCGGCGCGGCGATCGGCGGGCTGTCGGGCGCGCTGTACGCCGGTCAGGTGCAGTTCGTGGCCCCGCCGACGTTCAACATCATCAACTCGATGCTGTTCCTGTGCGCGGTGGTGCTCGGCGGGCAGGGCAACAAGCTCGGCGTGGTGGTCGGTGCGTTCATCATCGTCTACCTGCCGAACCGGTTGCTGGGGGTGGAGTTCCTGGGCATCAACCTCGGTGACCTGAAGTACCTGTTCTTCGGGCTGGCGCTGGTGGTGTTGATGATCTTCCGGCCGCAGGGCCTGTTCCCGGCGCGAGCGCAGTTGCTGGCCTACGGTAAGGCCGCCCGCGACCTGCTTCGCTCGCCGGAGAAGGAGTCGGCGCGATGACCATCGAAGAGTTGGCGGGTGTGCACCGCGAGATCCAGGCCGCAGAGGGGGAAATCCTGCTGCGGACAACCGATCTCACGATGAAGTTCGGCGGGCTTACGGCGCTTGACTCGGTGTCGTTCGACATCCGCCGAGGTGAGATTCTCGGCATGATCGGGCCGAACGGGGCGGGCAAGACCACGTGCTTCAACGCGATCACCGGCGTGTACCGACCCACGTCGGGCACCGTCACGTTCGACGGCGCGCCGCTGGGCCGGATCAAACGCCACCAGATCACCCGCCGCGGTATCGCCCGCACCTTCCAGAACATCCGGTTGTGGGGCGAGATGACGGCTCTGGAGAACGTCATGGTCGGCACCGACGCCAGGCACTTCACCTCGGTGCCGGGCGCGCTGGTCCGCTCCCCGCGCCATCGGCGCGAGGAACGGTCGGCGATCGAGAGGTCCGCGGCGCTCCTGCATTTCGTCGGGATCGCCAACCGCGGCGAGGAGAAGGCCAAGAACCTGTCGTACGGTGATCAGCGCCGGTTGGAGATCGCCCGGGCGCTGGCCACCGAACCCAAACTGCTGTGTCTGGACGAACCGGCCGCAGGGTTCAACCCGCGCGAGAAGGCCGCCTTGATCGAACTGATCCAGAAGATCCGCGACGACGGCTACACGGTGCTGCTGATCGAACACGATATGAGGCTGGTGATGGGCGTGACCGATCGCATCGTGGTGCTGGAGTTCGGGCGCAAGATCGCCGACGGCCTGCCTTCCGACATCCGCGAGGACCCGAAGGTCATCGCAGCCTATCTGGGGGTGCCCGATGACAGCCTTGAATGAAAGGCCGAGTGACCAGGCCCCCGAACGGCCCGTCATCCTCGAGCTGCGTGACATCGTTGTGCAGTACGGGAGAATCCGTGCACTGCACGGTATCTCGCTGAAGGTCCACGAGGGTGAGCTCGTCACGCTGCTCGGCTCCAACGGTGCCGGTAAGACGACCACCATGCGTGCGATCTCAGGGCTGCTGCCCCTGACGTCGGGCTCGATATGGTTCGAGGGTCATGACATCAGCAAGGTCAAGGCTCACCAACGCGTGATCCAGGGGCTGGTGCAGGCACCAGAGGGACGTGGGGTTTTTCCGGGGATGACGGTCGTAGAAAACCTTGAAATGGGTTGTTACGGCCGCAAATTCCCCGCCCGCTCCGAGCACAGGCAACGACTGGACTGGATCCTCGAGACGTTCCCTCGGTTGGCCGAACGCCGCAGCCAGGTCGGCGGCACGCTGTCGGGTGGCGAGCAGCAGATGCTCGCGATCGGCCGCGCGCTGATGGCCAGGCCGCGGGTGCTGCTGCTCGACGAGCCGTCCATGGGCCTGGCGCCGATGGTGATCTCGCAGATCTTCAGGATCATCGCGGAGATCAACGCGCAGGGCACCACGGTGCTGCTGGTGGAGCAGAACGCGCAGCAGGCGCTGAGCCGTTCGGACCGCGCCTACATCCTCGAGACCGGTGAGGTCACACGCACCGGGGATGCCCGAGAGTTGTTGAGCGACGACAGCATTCGCGCCGCCTACCTCGGCGTCGCCTGATCAACTGACCTCGAAGCGCTTGATCCGCGACGCGGCGCCCGATACCAGCTTGAGCCGGCTTGGCCCTACGCCCAGGTGCGCGGCGAGCAGTTTGGTGACGGCCCTGGTGGCCTTGCCCTCGACGGCTCGCTCCCGAACGTAGGCCGTCAGCTCGCCGGCGTCGTCGACCTCCACCAGCGGGCCTTTCGCGCTGCCTGGCTTGACCCGGACGACGACGATCATCGCCGGCGCACCCAGGGCCATGTCATCAACGCCCACACGGCAAAGACCAGGGCCGCAGTGCTCACGATGTAGACCGGCCACGGCCCGAGGATGTCCAACGCCGACGCGGTCTCCGGTTTGTAGTTCGTGAAGCCGTAATTGGTGTCGGCGATCCTGTTGAACACGACGGTCACCGCCGCCCACGCGCTGGTGACCGCCACCGCCAGTCGGTAGTCGCGCCAGTGGGGCCGCATGCCGCGGCCCCACGTCAGATAGATCGCCGCCCAGACCACGAGCAGGTGGATCGCATAGAACGCCAGGAAGCGGTAGTGCGGAAAGTCGGGGCCCCGCAACACCGGTGAGATCAACGCCTGCACGCTCAGCACCAGACCCCAGTAGTAGGTGAGCGCATACGCCCACTGCCGCTGGGACCACAGCGCGTAGGCCGCGACGACGGTCGCCAGGTCGGTGAGCTGAAGCGGCACCGAACCCGCCAGGGTCGGCGGCGCCAGGTTGTAGACCAAAATCGCGCCGTAGATCAGCGCGGTCAGCCCGCCGAGCACACGGCCCCACCGCTGCGCCTGCGCATCCGTCTGCCGGCCGCCCGCCCACACCAGCACGGCGGCGCCGACCACGAACACGGCGATGGCGCCCCAGTAGGAGGGGCCGTACGGTTCGAACTGCCTAGCGAGCAACAATCACGGACGAGCCGTGCCCGAACAGGCCCTGGTTGGCGGTGACGCCCACGGTGGCCCCCTCGACCTGGCGGCCGGTCGCCTGCCCCTTCAGTTGCCAGGTCAGCTCGCACACCTGCGCGATGGCCTGCGCTGGAATGGCTTCCCCGAAGCAGGCCAGACCGCCGGACGGGTTGACCGGGATCTTCCCGCCGATCGCCGTCGCACCACTGCGCAGCAGTTGCTCGGCCTCGCCCCTCGGGCACAGGCCCAGATGCTCGTACCAGTCGAGTTCGAGCGCGGTGGACAGGTCGTACACCTCGGCGAGGCTCAGGTCCTCCGGCCCGATACCGGCCTCGGTGTAGGCGGCGTCGAGAATCTGGTCCTTGAACACCCGCTCGGGTGCATCCACGACCGCCGTGGAATCCGTTGCGATGTCCGGTAATTCGGGCAGGTGCTGCGGGTACTGCGGTGTCACCGTGCTGATCGCACGCACCGACGGAATCCCGTCGACGGAGCCCAGATGCTTCTCGGCGAACGACTTGCTCGCCACCACTAACGCGGCCGCGCCATCCGACGTCGCGCAGATATCAAGCAGCCGAAGGGGATCGGAGACCACCGGGCTGGCGAGCACGTCGTCGATTGTGGCTTCCTTGCGGTAGCGCGCGTTCGGGTTGTCCAACCCGTGCTTGGCATTCTTGACCTTCACCGCGGCGAAATCCTCCAGCGTGGCCCCGTAGAGGTCCATGCGCCGGCGCGCCAGCAGTGCGAAGTAGACGGTGTTGGTGGCGCCGATCAGGTGGAAGCGTTGCCAGTCGGGGTCGTTCTTGCGCTCGCCGCCGACCGGGGCGAAGAAGCCCTTCGGGGTGGTGTCAGCGCCGATCACCAGCGCCACATCGCAGAATCCGGCGAGGATATGGGCCCGGGCACTCTGCAGCGCCTGCGAGCCGCTCGCGCAGGCGGCGTAGCTCGACGACACGGGCACACCGTTCCAGCCCAGCTTCTGCGCGAACGTCGAGCCGGCCACGAATCCGGGGTAGCCGTTACGGATCGTGTCCGCTCCCGCGACGAGCTGAATCTGACGCCAGTCCAGGCCAGCCTCGGCCAGCGCGGCCCGCGCGGCCACGACGCCGTACTCGGTGAAGTCGCGGCCCCATTTCCCCCACGGGTGCATACCGGCGCCGAGGATGTACAGCGGTTCAGGACTCATGACGCAGGCCTCCATGCGTAAACGACGCGTTCGACGCCGTCGTCGTCGACGAACAGCGGCATCGTGGTCAGTTCCATCTCCATCCCGACCTTCAGGTCGGCGGCCAGTGTTCCTTCGACGACCTTGCCGAGCACGATCAGGCCCTCGTCGGCGAGCTGCACCGCGGCAACGGCGAAGGGCTCGAAGGGATCCGGCGCCGGATACGGGGGCGGGGGAGCGTAACGGTTCTCGGTATAGCTCCACAGGGTTCCGCGCCGCGACAGCGGCACCTGCGCCAGTTCGTCACCGTCGCACGCCGGGTTGGGGCAGTTGTTGGCGCGGGGCGGGAACACATAGGTGCCGCACTGGTGGCACTTGCCCCCGATCAGGTAGGGCGCTCCGGATCCGTCGGTGGCGAACCAGCCGTCGATCGCGGGCTGAGTGGAAGCTGACACCCGCTCAGAGTACCGAGTCGTCTGGCAGAACTGAAACGTGTTCCAGTTCAGTGGGACGTGGGGTCTGACCGTCGTGAGCGTGCGAATTCATCCGACCGCGCCGGCGAGTCGCGGATGAAACCGCACATCCGCGGCCACATCCACGGGCCGCGTCGGTCGCCGCGGCGGTGGCCTTGATGTCGGCGGCGGTGCCTAGAGTTAGGTCCGTGAGCCCTGCCACCACCGCCACCGCCAAGAAGGCGGCGTCCCAGCCGACGGACCAGAAGCCGACATTGATGTTGCTCGACGGCAATTCCCTGGCATACCGGGCGTTCTACGCACTGCCCGCCGAGAACTTCAAGACCCAGGGCGGGCTCACCACCAACGCGGTGTACGGCTTCACCGCCATGCTGATCAACCTGCTGCGCGACGAGCAGCCCAGCCACATCGCCGCCGCTTTCGACGTGTCGCGCCAAACGTTTCGCGTGGACAAGTACCCCGAGTACAAGGCCGGCCGCTCGTCGACGCCCGATGAGTTCCGCGGCCAGATCGACATCACCAAGGAGGTGCTCGGCGCGCTGGGCATCACCGTGCTCGCCGAACCGGGCTTCGAGGCCGACGACATCATCGCCACCCTGGCCACGCAGGCCGAGCAGGGCGGCTACCGGGTCCTGGTGGTCTCCGGCGACCGTGACTCGCTGCAGTTGGTCAGCGATGACGTCACAGTGCTGTACCCGCGCAAGGGCGTCAGCGAGCTGACGCGGTTCACCCCGGAGGCGGTACTGGAGAAGTACGGCTTGACTCCGCAGCAGTACCCGGACTTCGCGGCGCTGCGCGGCGACCCCAGCGACAACCTGCCCGGCATCCCCGGCGTCGGTGAGAAGACGGCGACCAAGTGGATCGCGGAGTTCGGCTCGCTGCAGGCGTTGGTCGACAACGTAGACACCGTCAAGGGAAAGGTCGGTGACGCGTTGCGGGCCAACCTGTCCAGCGTCGTGCTCAATCGGGAACTGACCGATCTGGTCAGGGACGTCCCGCTGCCGCAAACCCCCGACACCCTGCGCATGCAGCCGTGGGACCGCGACCAGATCCACCGGCTGTTCGACGACCTGGAGTTCCGCGTTCTGCGCGATCGGCTGTTCGACACGCTGGCCTCGGCGGATCCCGAGGTCGACCAGGGCTTCGACGTCCGCGGCGGGGCGCTGGAAGCGGGGGAGCTGGCCGCGTGGCTGGCCGAGCACAGTTCGGGCAAGCGGTTCGGGCTGGCCGTCGTCGGCACGCACCTGGCGTTCGACGCGGACGCGACGGCGCTGGGTATCGTCGCCGCCGACGGCGAAGGGCGCTACATCGACACCGCCACGTTGACCGAGGACGACGAGGCCGCCCTCGCCTCGTGGCTCGCCGACCCCGGCCCGCCCAAAGCGCTGCACGAAGCCAAGCTGGCGATGCACGACCTCGAAGGCCGCGGCTGGAAGCTCGCCGGCGTCACGTCGGACACCGCGCTGGCGGCGTACCTCGTGCGGCCAGGGCAGCGCAGTTTCGCGCTCGACGACCTCTCGCTGCGTTATCTCAAGCGTGAACTGCGCGCTGAAAACCCGGAGCAACAACAACTTTCGCTGCTCGACGACAATGACGGCGTCGACGACCAGGCCGTGCAGACCGTGATACTGCGAGCCAGCGCGGTGATGGACCTGGCCGACGCGCTCGACGAGGAACTCGCCCGCATCGACTCGCTCGCTCTGCTCAACAACATGGAGTTGCCGGTGCAGCGGGTGCTGGCCGAGATGGAGACCGCGGGCATCGCGGTGGACCTCGAGCAACTGGGGCAGCTGCAGAGCGAGTTCGCCGACCACATCCGCGACGCGGCCGAGGCGGCGTACGCGGTGATCGGTAAGCAGATCAACCTCGGCTCGCCGAAGCAGCTGCAGGTGGTGCTGTTCGACGAGCTGGAGATGCCCAAGACCAAGCGCACGAAGACCGGGTACACCACCGACGCGGACGCGCTGCAATCCCTGTTCGACAAGACCGGCCACCCGTTCCTGCAACATCTGCTGACCCACCGCGATGCGACGCGGTTGAAGGTCACCGTCGACGGGCTGCTCAATTCGGTGGCGTCCGACGGCCGCATTCACACCACCTTCAACCAGACGATCGCGGCGACCGGGCGGTTGTCGTCGACCGAGCCGAATCTGCAGAACATCCCGATCCGCACCGACGCCGGCCGCCGGATCCGCGACGCGTTCGTGGTGGGCAAGGGTTACGCGGAGTTGATGACCGCGGACTACAGCCAGATCGAGATGCGCATCATGGCGCACCTGTCCAAGGACGAGGGCCTCATTGAAGCTTTCAACACGGGCGAGGACCTCCACTCCTTCGTCGCATCGCGGGCGTTCTCGGTGCCGATCGACGAGGTCAACGCCGAACTGCGGCGTCGCGTCAAGGCGATGTCGTACGGGCTGGCCTACGGGCTGAGCGCCTACGGGCTGGCCGCCCAGCTCAAGATCTCCACCGAAGAAGCCAAGGTCCAGATGGAGCAGTACTTCGACCGCTTCGGCGGGGTGCGCGACTACCTGCGCAACGTGGTGGACCAGGCGCGCAAGGACGGCTACACATCGACGGTGTTCGGCAGGCGGCGCTATCTGCCGGAATTGGACAGCAGCAACCGCAACGTCCGCGAGGCCGCCGAGCGTGCAGCGCTCAACGCGCCGATCCAGGGCAGCGCGGCCGACATCATCAAGGTCGCGATGATCAACGTCGACACGGCGCTCAAGGAAGCGGGGCTGAAGTCGCGGATGCTGCTGCAGGTGCACGACGAGCTGCTGTTCGAGGTCGCCGACGGTGAGCGCGACGCGGTCGAGGCGCTGGTCCGCGAGCAGATGGGCAACGCCTACCCGCTTGACGTGCCGCTCGAGGTCAGCGTCGGTTACGGCCGCAGCTGGGACGCCGCAGCCCACTAGCGAGCCGGTCGTCGGGTACGGTCCGACACGGGCGCGTGTGATGGACAACAAGACCACAGACGACGAGATCCGGTTCCTGGCCCGACTGGGCGCGGCCATGGCCGCGGCGAATTACCCGGTGACCTTGATCCGGCAGATGCTGGGCCGCGCCTCCGCCGCGTACGGCGTCCCCACCGAAGTGATCGTGCTACCCAACACCGTGCAGGTCGTGGGCCCGGCGACCGGCTCGGGAACGATCGTCAAGTCGGCCCATCTGGACCGCGATGTGCGTTTCGACCAAGCTTTCCCGTTGGCGCGCTTGGTTTCCAACGCCATGCGCGGCGCGATCGATCCCGCAGAGGGAGACACCGAACTCGACCGCATCCTGGCCTCGCGGCCCCGGTTCCGGCCGTGGATGACCGTACTCGGCTACGGAGTGTGGAGCGCCGGTCTGGGGCTGGTGCTCGAGCCCACACCGCTGAACCTGCTCGGCGCCACCGTGCTCGGTGTGATGGTCGGGATTTTCGCCATGGTGGGGCAGCGCTTCGGTGTGCTCGCCCAGCTGCTGCCGGTTGTCAGCGCTTTCTCCGTGGCCGCGGTGAGTATCGCCGTCGCCGAGTACCTCGGGCTCGACCACATCGGGCTGCGCGCGCTGATCCCCCCGCTGGCGATGTTCCTGCCCGGTGCCGCGATCACTCTGGCGGTCATCGAGGTCACCGCCCGAGATGCGGTGTCGGGTTCCAGTCGGCTGGTGGCCGGGTTCGCGCAATTGGCCCAGTTGGTGTTCGGAATCCTCATCGCCGCCCAGCTGCTCGGCGAGGACGTATCGCATCTGAGCGCCGAGCCGTTGAACAAACTGGGGCCGTGGGCCCCGTGGCTGGGGGTCGCGGTCTACGCCGTCGGCGTCATGCTGTTTCTCGGGCCACCGACGTCGTTTCTGCCGTGGCTGCTGCTGGTCGCTTACGCCGCCTTCATCGCCCAGTACCTCGGCGACTTGGTGCTGGGCAGCTACGCGAGCGGCTTCTGTGGCGGCGTGGTGCTGACCGTGGCTGCACTGCTGATGAGCCGGTACCGCAGCGCGCCGCCGGCGCTCACGATGATTCTGCCCGGCTTCTGGCTCCTGGTCCCAGGCTCGATGGGGTTGATCGGAATCGCCGAGTTGTTCGGCGCTGACGGCGACTCCGCGCTGGGGGTGACATTCATCTCGATGATCTCGGTCGCGCTCGGTCTGCAGGCCGGCCTGGTGTTGTGGCAAGCGTTCCGGCGCCCCGGCGGCTGGCGGCGGCGTAGGCGGTGAGCTGGTCAGCGCCCGCCGCGATAACCGGCCATCGCCTGCAGTACCGGCGCAGCCGCGCGGGCGGCGTAGAGCGCGTGGGTCTCCTCGACCAGCATCGCCTGCACCCGCGGATCGCCGAACCCGCGGTCGATGCGGTCGCGCACAAACGCCAACTCGACGACCTGGCCGGCGAACCGTTTGATCGCGTTGCGGGCGGGGCGCCCTCCCTGGCGGGCGGCCTGGGCGAGCGCCAGCTTGCGGTGCCGCAGCGAGCCCAGCCAGGTGGCCTCGGCGGGTGTGACGAGACCGGCCTGCACCATGCCGGGCAGCTTGCTGGCGACAATCGCCTGCTCACGACGGCGACTCTGCACGCCCAGGACGATCGCCAGCGCGAACAGCGGCATCATCCAGTACAGGTAAACCCCGAGATACCACTCGACGCCCAGCAGCGACGAACCGTTCCAGAGTGCGTGGGTGAACACCGCAGCCAGGTAGCCCAGCAGAACGGCGCCGGCCTTGGCGGATGCGTCGCGGCGGTGCAGGGCGAAGTAGACGCCGATCCCGAAGAACGTGGTGAACAGTGAATGCGCGAACGGCGCCATGACCAGTCGTAGCGCGGCTGTCAGCAGCGAGTCGCCGAGCGATTCACCGCTGGCGATGTAGAGGATGTCCTCCAGCCAGGCGAATCCCGCACCGACCAACCCCGCGTAGACCAGGCAGTCCGTCAGGGAATTCAGCTCGCGGCGGCGCCGGCCGGTCATCATGACCAACAGGAACGCGCCCTTGGCCGCTTCCTCGATGACCGGGGCGATGACCACCACCGAGACCGCGCTAACCCCCTCGGCGTCACCCCTCACAATCAACGACTCGAGGTAGAGGCCGAGGATCACCGACAGCACCACCGCGACCGAGGCGCCCCACAGGAACGCGAAGGCCAACAGACGCGGCGGTTCGGGCTCGAAGCGGTCGAGCCACACGTAGGCCAGAACCACGACCACCATGGCCAGGCTCGACAGCACCAGCCCGATCCCCGCCCCGATGGGATTGAGAGCGGTCAGCCCGATGATGATGAGCCCGACCACGGTGGCAAGCAGGATGAGCACCGCCAGCGGCGCCCCGACCCTGCGGACCTTGCGTTGAAACGGCGGAGCAGGCAGCCAGGGGTGATGTGGCGCGCCGGGATGTGACACCTGAGCAGACTAGCGGCCGGTGGGGACCGAGTTTGTCCAGCATGTGCCCAGTCGAGTAGCCTCTACGGGTACCTGTCTGTGGTTTTCGTCATCTTCTGCGGCGGGTACAGAGCACGATGTCGGCGCCCGCGCCGAGCCAATAACTCGAATGTCCTAAGTCCCTACGATCAAACCTGTCCGGAGCAACCCACCACATGCCAAGTCCCTCCGTCACCTCGCCGCAAGTAGCCGTCAACGACATCGGCTCGAGCGAGGACTTTCTCGCCGCCATCGACAAGACCATCAAGTACTTCAACGATGGCGACATCGTCGAGGGAACCATCGTCAAGGTCGACCGGGACGAAGTCCTGCTCGACATCGGTTACAAGACCGAAGGCGTCATCCCGTCCCGAGAACTTTCCATCAAGCACGACGTCGACCCCAACGAGGTCGTTTCCGTGGGCGATGAGGTCGAAGCCCTGGTCCTCACCAAGGAGGACAAAGAAGGCCGTCTGATCCTGTCCAAGAAGCGCGCTCAGTACGAGCGGGCCTGGGGCACCATCGAAGAGCTCAAGGAGAAGGACGAGGCCGTCAAGGGCACCGTCATCGAGGTCGTCAAGGGCGGCCTTATCCTCGACATCGGCCTGCGCGGCTTCCTGCCCGCGTCGCTGGTCGAGATGCGTCGCGTCCGCGATCTGCAGCCGTACATCGGCAAGGAGATCGAGGCCAAGATCATCGAGCTCGACAAGAACCGCAACAACGTCGTGCTGAGCCGCCGCGCCTGGCTGGAGCAGACCCAGTCCGAGGTGCGCAGCGAGTTCCTCAACCAGCTCACCAAGGGCGCCATCCGCAAGGGTGTCGTGTCTTCCATCGTCAACTTCGGCGCCTTCGTCGACCTCGGCGGCGTCGATGGCCTGGTGCACGTCTCGGAGCTGTCGTGGAAGCACATCGACCACCCGTCCGAGGTTGTCAACGTCGGCGACGAGGTCACCGTCGAGGTGCTCGACGTGGACATGGACCGCGAGCGGGTTTCGTTGTCGCTCAAGGCGACTCAGGAAGACCCGTGGCGGCACTTCGCCCGCACCCACGCGATCGGCCAGATCGTGCCGGGCAAGGTCACCAAGCTGGTCCCGTTCGGTGCGTTCGTCCGCGTCGAGGAGGGCATCGAGGGCCTGGTGCACATCTCCGAGCTGTCCGAGCGCCACGTCGAGGTCCCGGATCAGGTGGTCCAGGTCGGCGACGACGCGATGGTCAAGGTGATCGACATCGACCTGGAGCGTCGCCGTATCTCGCTGAGCCTGAAGCAGGCCAACGAGGACTACACCGAGGAGTTCGACCCCAGCAAGTACGGCATGGCCGACAGCTACGACGAGCAGGGCAACTACATCTTCCCGGAGGGCTTCGACTCCGAGACCAACGAATGGCTCGAGGGTTTCGAGAAGCAGCGTGAGGAGTGGGAGTCCCGCTACGCCGAGGCCGAGCGCCGACACAAGATGCACACCGCGCAGATGGAGAAGTTCGCCGCTGCTGAAGCAGAAGCTGTTGAGGCGTCGGGTTCCAGGTCCAACGGCGCTTCGCGCGGCGAGGAGTCCGCAGGCGGCTCGCTGGCCAGCGACGCCCAGCTCGCGGCGCTGCGTGAGAAGCTCGCAGGCAACGCCTAACTCGTAACGACCGAAGGCCCCGGCTCACCGAGCCGGGGCCTTCGCCGTCGAGCGGCCCTGACAGACTGGTGCGGTGCTGCGCATTGGGCTGTCCGGCGGTATCGGCGCCGGAAAATCGACCGTGTCTTCGACGTTCAGTGATCTGGGCGGAATCGTCGTCGACGGTGACGTGATCGCCCGCGAGGTCGTCGAACCGGGGACCGAAGGGTTGGCCAAGCTCGTCGACGCGTTCGGCAGGGAGATCCTGCACGACGACGGCGCCTTGAACCGTCCCGCGCTGGCAGCGATCGCGTTCAGCGACGAACAGAAGCGTCAAACCCTCAACGGGATCGTGCATCCGCTGGTGGCCCACCGCCGGTCCGAGCTCATCGCGGCCGCGGCCGAGGACGCCGTGATCATCGAGGACATCCCGCTACTCGTCGAATCCGGTATGGCTCCGATGTTTCCGTTGGTGGTCATCGTCCACGCCGACGAGGAGGTGCGGGTGAGACGCCTTCTCGAGCACCGCGGCTTCACCGAAGAGGACGCCCGGGCGCGGATCGCCGCGCAGGCCACCGAGGAGCAGCGTCGTGCCGTTGCCGACGTCTGGCTCGACAACTCGGGCACCGCGGGTGAACTGGTCGAGCTGGCCCGCGCGCTGTGGCACGAGCGGATCCTGCCGTTCGCGCACAACCTGCACGAAAAGCAGCCGGCACATTCCAAGCCGGTCCTGGTGCCCTTCGACCCGAATTGGAACGAGCAGGCGCGGCGCATCGTGGCTCGGCTCAACACCGCATGCGGGCACCGCGCCGTCCGCGTCGACCACGTCGGCTCCACGGCGGTGCCGGGGATGGACGCCAAGGACGTGATCGACGTCCAGGTGACGGTCGCCTCGCTCGCGGATGCCGATGAACTGGACGACGCGCTGACCGGCGCGGGTTACGTGCGCGGACAGACCACTGCGGACGTCGCCAAGCCGGATGCCCGCAGCACGGTTGCCGAGTTCGATCATTCGAACGATGATGCGTTGTGGCACAAGCGTATTTACTGCTCGGCCGATCCGGGGCGGCCGACCAACGTTCACATCCGCGTCGACGGATGGCCGGGCCAGCAGTTCGCATTGCTGTTCGTGGACTGGATGCGTGCCAATCCCGGCGTCCAGGCCGACTACCTCGCGTTGAAGCGGCGCGTCGCCGAGGAGGGGCACGTACACACGGGCGCCTATGCCAACGCGAAGGAGCCCTGGTTCCTCGACGCCTACCGGCGTGCGTGGGAGTGGGCCGATGCCACCGGGTGGCGGCCGTGAGGCGTCACGTGAGGCGTTAAGCCTCGGGAGGCAACGGTGCGCTGACGTCGGGTGTCGGTGCGGTGGGGGCCCCGTCGATCGGCAGGTTCAGCGGGGCACCGCATTGCAGCACCCCGTACATCGGGTCGTCCTTGGGCCGCAGCAGGCGCGGCGCGATGAACTGGTCGGCCTTGGCCACGATCTGGTCGTCGACGAGGATCTCGCAGTGCAGGTTGGAGCCGTAGGGCCATTCGATGGAGATCTCCATGCCGGCCAGTTGGGGGTCGGCCAGCACCGTATTCACCTCGAACGTCTGACCGGGTAGCAGCGTGGGCTGCGCGCTGTTGACGTTCTGGTCGTCCATCTTGTACGCGACGACCGCGCCGCGGGAGGTGCCGTCCGCACGCGCTCGGTAGATCACGTTGTGCAGAACTTCGGGCGCCGGCTGCGCCTCGGTCTCGGCGCTCGGTTGGGCCGCGGCGCCACCTGGGAACAGAACCGAGCCCACGACCATCGCCGCGACCGTCGCGCCAGCGGTCCGGATGCGGGTTGTGGGGGACATGCGACGAGAGGATACCGGCCGTACCTGGGCAGACAAATTCGTAGCGGTAGCCATCGAAATCAAGATCGGTAAGTGCAGGTGGTTCGTTACCCGGGCTGGCAACGCGGGCACCACACCGATGTCCTTCCCGCGATGCGGCCGCGCGCGAGCCGGGTACCGCAGCGGGGGCACGTCGGGTCGGCTCCGTCCCGGTTGCCGGTCAGCCACCGCGGCAGGTCGGGCACCCGTCCGTGGCGCACCGCGGTGTCCAGTACACGTCGCATCGCCTCATGGAGGCGTTTGACATCGTCGTCGGTCAGGCTCGGCACCGGCAGTGACGGCGACAGGCGTGTGCGCCAGAGAATCTCGTCGACGAGCAGGTTTCCCAGCCCCGCGATCACCGCCTGATCCATCAGCGTCGGTTTCAGCCGTCCGCGCCGACCCCGCAGGACCTCGCGAAACGAGCGCAGGTCGAGGGACAGGGCGTCGGGCCCCTGCTCGCCGGTCACCTCGTCGATCTCCTCGTCGGAGGCCAGGAGCCACAGGCCACGGAGCTTGCGCAGGTCCGCGTACCGGAACTCGCCGCGGTCGAGCTCGATGACCAGCCGGACGTGCTTGGTGTCGTCGTCGCCGGGCGTGTAGAACGGCCTGCCGGTCATACCGCTGTGCACCAGCAACGCGGGGCCGTCGGTCGGCAGGATCAGCCATTTACCGTGCCGGCGAGGCTGTTCGAAGGTGCGGCCGGCCAGATTTCGGGCCAGCGAGCGTGCGGTGGTGTTGCGCAGCACTCCCGCATCGCGCACGTCGACGCGGCGGATGCGACGCCCCGGCAGCTCACGCGCCAGCTCCCTGCGAAAGCCCTCGACGTCGGGTAGTTCGGGCATGACTACTCATCGCGCCAGGTAAGCGGCATGCCCAGACCGCCGAGCCACCGGTTGAGGTCGTAGTCGTGCCTGGCCAGCCCGTCGATCGCGGCCGCCGCGGTCTGGACCGCCTGTTCTCCGGTCTCGGGCGCCAGCAGGTTGTGCCGGACCGCGGTGAGCAGTTCGTCGACGTCGTGGAGCTCGACGCCCCGGCCGGTGCGGACCGCCAGGTCGAGGTAGTGGTCTTCGGCGTGCCAGATCTTGGGGCCCGGTGCGTAGTGGCCCACGTCCAGGTAGTAGTCCTGGTCGAGCTCGTGACCTGCGTTGAAGTGGAACACCGTCGCGCGCAGCCGCAGCGAGGGCAGCAGCCAGGACTCCAGATAGTGGAACTGCGCCCGGCCCGGGGTCGGACGGGCCATGTAGAGGCCCCAGGGCTGGACCGTGTAGACGTCGACCGCCCGCACGATGCCCTTCGGATCGGTGTTGGTGCGGGCGACGAGGTCGAACGTCTCGTGTTTGGGAGCGTGGATGAGAACAGGATAGGGCGCAGCGGGAATGAACTTGTCGGAGTACGCGCTTACCCTGAGTGATTATGGCTTTCGCTACTGAACACCCCGTGCTCGCGCACTCGGAGTACCGCCCGGTCGATGCGATCGTGCGCACGGGCAACCGCTTCGAGGTGGTCAGCCCCTACTCACCGGCGGGCGACCAGCCGGCCGCCATCGACGAGCTGGAGCGCCGGATCAAGGCGGGGGAGCACGATGTGGTGCTGCTGGGTGCCACCGGCACCGGTAAGTCGGCGACGACGGCGTGGCTCATCGAGCGGGTCCAACGGCCGACGCTGGTGATGGAACCGAACAAGACGCTCGCCGCGCAGATGGCGAACGAACTGCGGGAGATGTTGCCGCACAACGCCGTCGAGTACTTCGTCTCGTACTACGACTACTACCAGCCCGAGGCGTACATCGCCCAGACCGACACCTACATCGAGAAGGACAGCTCGATCAATGACGACGTCGAGCGGCTGCGCCACTCGGCGACCTCGAGCCTGCTGTCCCGCCGCGACGTGGTCGTGGTCGCCTCCGTGTCCTGCATCTATGGTCTGGGCACACCGCAGTCCTACCTGGACCGCAGCGTCGAGCTCAAGATCGGTGACGAGGTGCCGCGCGACGCGCTGCTGCGGCTGCTCGTCGACGTGCAGTACACCCGCAACGACATGGCGTTCACCCGCGGCTCGTTCCGCGTGCGCGGGGACACCGTCGAGATCATCCCGTCCTACGAGGAGTTGGCGGTCCGCATCGAGTTCTTCGGCGACGAGATCGAGGAGCTGTACTACCTGCACCCGTTGACAGGAGACGTCGTCCGCAAGGTCGACTCGCTGCGGATCTTCCCGGCCACCCACTACGTCGCAGGCCCGGAGCGCATGGCACACGCGATCTCGACCATCGAACAGGAACTCGAGGAGCGGCTGGCCGAGCTCGAGGGCCAGGGCAAGCTGCTGGAGGCGCAGCGGCTGCGGATGCGCACCAACTACGACATCGAGATGATGCGCCAGGTCGGCTTCTGCTCGGGTATCGAGAACTATTCGCGTCACATCGACGCCAGGCCCGCTGGTTCTGCGCCCGCCACGCTGCTCGACTACTTCCCCGAGGACTTCATGCTCGTCATCGACGAGTCGCACGTGACGGTGCCGCAGATCGGCGGCATGTACGAAGGCGACATGTCGCGTAAGCGCAACCTGGTCGACTTCGGCTTCCGATTGCCCTCGGCCGTCGACAACCGGCCGCTCACCTGGGAGGAGTTCGCCGACCGCATCGGGCAGACCGTGTACCTGTCGGCGACGCCGGGACCGTACGAGCTGAGCCAGTCCGGCGGTGAGTTCGTCGAACAGGTTATCCGCCCAACGGGTTTGGTGGATCCCAAGGTGGTCGTGAAGCCGACGAAGGGGCAGATCGACGACCTGATCGGGGAGATCCGCACGCGCACCGAGCGTGACGAGCGGGTGCTCGTGACCACGCTGACCAAGAAGATGGCCGAGGACCTGACCGACTACCTGCTCGAGATGGGGATCAGGGTTCGCTACCTGCACTCCGAGGTGGACACGCTGCGTCGCGTCGAATTGCTGCGTCAACTGCGCCTCGGCGACTACGACGTGCTGGTCGGCATCAACCTGCTCCGCGAGGGTCTCGACCTGCCGGAGGTGTCGCTGGTCGCGATCCTCGACGCGGACAAGGAGGGGTTCCTGCGGTCGACCCGCAGCCTGATCCAGACCATCGGCCGCGCCGCCCGCAACGTGTCGGGCGAGGTGCACATGTACGCCGACAACATCACCGAATCGATGCGGGAAGCCATCGACGAGACCGAGCGCCGGCGTGCCAAGCAGATCGCCTACAACGAGGCCCACGGCATCGATCCGAAACCGTTGCGCAAGAAGATCGCCGACATTCTCGACCAGGTATATAGGGAGGCCAGCGACGATGAAGCCGTCGAGGTCGGCGGTTCGGGACGGAACGCCTCGCGGGGGCGCCGGGCGCAGGGCGAGCCCGGGCGGGCGGTCAGCGCAGGCATCATCGAGGGCCGTGACACCGCGAATATGCCGCGAGCCGAGTTGGCCGATCTGATCAGGGATCTGACTGAACAGATGATGGCCGCAGCGCGGGATTTGCAGTTCGAGTTGGCCGCGCGCATCCGCGACGAGATCCACGATCTGAAGAAGGAACTGCGCGGCATGGACGCCGCGGGTCTGAAGTAGTACGGACACCGTCGGGACCTTCGGCCCTAGTCCCGACCGGTCGCCTCGCGTACAAACGAAAGTATGAGTGACAGAGCGGATATCGAATCGCCAGTCCACGTCGACGTGACGACGCGCGGTGATCTTCCCGGCGCGGCCGACTACGCGCGGAGCAAGATCGACGACGTCAGCCGGTTCGCGCACCGACCGTTGACACATGCCCACGTGAAGCTGACGCGCCACGGCGACCCGGAACTGGAACGTCCGGTAATCGCGCAAGCCAATCTCGACGTCGACGGCCGACTGATCCGCGCGCAGGCTTCGGGCGACACCGCGCGCGATGCGATCGACCGCCTCGGGGAGCGCCTTCGAAGCCAGCTCCGGCGGGCCGCCGAGCACTGGCAGGCGCGCCGCGACGGCCGAACGGTACGAGCTCCGCAGGACACCGACGATTCCGCGCAGCAACCCAACCGCCTTGCCCTTCCGCCCGAGGAGCGCCAGATCGTGCGGCGCAAGTCGTTCACCCTGGCGCCGTGCACGGTGGACGAGGCGGCGATGGAGATGAACCTGCTCGACTACGACTTCCACTTGTTCACCGAGGAGCGCACTCAGATGGCGAGCGTCCTCTACAAGAGCGGTCCGTCCGAATACCGGCTGGCGCAGGTGCAACCGGCTGCGGAAGACGAACTGGCACCGTTTGAACTGCCGCTGACGATCAGCCCCCACCCGCCGCCATTTCACACCGTCGAGCAGGCCGCCGAGCGGATGGGCATGCTCGGGCTGCCGTTCATGTTCTTCATCGACGCGGCGCAAGGTCGTGCAGCCGTGCTCTACCACCGCTACGACGGCCACTACGGGCTCATCACTCCTGCCGGCTGAGGTCGCCGCTTGACCTGAACGATGGTTGAGCTCGTAGCGTGTCCGGCGTGACCGACACTGCGCCGACGACCCCTGCGGGACGCTGGCGCGACCTATTGGGGCCGAAGTACCTCGGCGCCAGCACCGTCCTGGCCGGCGGCGTCGCGCTGTATGCCACCAACGAGTTCCTCACCATCAGCCTGATGCCCAGCGCGGTGGCCGACATCGGCGGTTACCGGCTGTACGCATGGGTGACGACGGTGTACCTGGTCGCTTCGGTGGTCGCGGCGACCACGGTGCACTCGACGTTGATGCGTTTCGGGCCGCGGGTGTCGTATCTGGGGGCGCTCAGCGTATTCGGTGTGGGCAGCCTGGCCTGCGCCGCGGCGCCCACGATGGAAGCCCTGCTTGTGGGGCGCACCGTGCAGGGGCTGGCGGGCGGGCTGCTGGCCGGGTTGGGCTATGCGGTGATCAACACGGCGTTGCCCGAGTGGTTGTGGACCAAGGCGTCGGCGTTGGTATCGGCGATGTGGGGCGTCGGGACGTTGCTGGGTCCCGCCGCCGGGGGTCTGTTCTCCCAGTATGGTTCGTGGCGTTGGGCTTTCGGTGCGCTGGCGATTCTGACCGTGGCCATCGGTGTATTGGTCCCGCTGGCGTTGCCCAGACGCACGAGCGCCGACGTCGATGCGCCGCGGACACCGATTCCCGTGTGGTCGTTGATGTTGTTGGGTGGTGCGGCATTGGCCGTCAGCGCGGCCGGTATCCCGCGCGATGTGTGGCTCACGGTCGCGTTGCTGGGCTTGGGCGCCGTCATGGTGGCGGTGTTCTTGTTCGTCGATCGGCGCCAACCCGCAGCGGTGTTGCCGCCCAGCACTTTCGGGCGCGGACCGCTGAAGTGGATTTATCTGACCCTCGCTGTGTTGATGGCCGCAACGATGGCGGACATGTACATCCCGCTGTTCGGTCAGCGACTGGCCGATCTCACGCCGGTCGCGGCGGGTTTTCTCGGGGCGGGCCTGGCGCTCGGTTGGACGGTCGGTGAGATCGGCAGTGCTTCGATGAGCGACCCGCGCGCGATCAAGCGCACGGTCGCCATCGCGCCGGCGGTGATGGCCACCGGTCTCGCCCTCACGGCGGTGGCCATGCGCGACGACGCATCGGCTGCCGCGGTAGCGGTCTGGGCGGTCGCGCTGATCGTGGCGGGCACCGGGATCGGGATCGCCTGGCCGCATTTGTCGGCATGGGCGATGAGCCGGGTGGATGACCCGTCCGAGGGACCCACTGCGGCTGCGGCGATCAACACCGTTCAGCTGATTTCCGGCGCCTTCGGAGCGGGGCTGGCCGGAGTGCTGGTGAACATGACCGACAGCGGCGACGCCACGCCGGCGCGGTGGCTGCTGGCGGCCTTCGCCGGGCTCGCCGCGGTGGGCCTGGTCGCGTCGACACGGAGCGGCCGGCCGCGCTGTGGGACCCGCTTTAGCCGAGGACGCCAAAGCGCACCTGACGGCCTCCGGCGGGCAAATTGACGTTTCCCAACCGAACTGTGCGACAGCTTTGTTCAGCGCACTCTCCACGGCTCTGCGCCGGGTTTTGCTGCTGCGAAGTGAGCCACGCCGGGCGCAGGCGGGATCGTCGACAGGATGGTCGCGCGTATAGGATCGACGCGAGTCGGAACCGATAATTCATTGCAGTAGTGAGGGATTGGTCGTGAGCGTAAAGAAGGTCGGAGTGCAAGCGGGACTGGTCGGTGCACTGGCGTTCTCTGCCTTGGGCGTCGGAGCGGGTGTCGCCAACGCCGAGGAAGCGGTGCCCAGCACACCAAGCGTGACCTGGAAGCTCGACAAGTGGGATGACTGGGACGACTGGGACAAGCGTCGTGGTCCGCGGTGGGACGGCCCGGCCTACTACGGTCCGCATTACGGCGGGCCCTGCGCCTGGGTGCCTCCCGCCGTCTCGATGTGGGTGCCGCCGGCCGCCTGCTAGGGGCCCCTGGCTTCGTCGCTCCACGACAACGGTTCAGCGGCGTGCACGCAGGCCGTCGGCGAACCGCAGATCGGACACCAGCGCGTCGAAGGCTTTCTCCCGATCCTCCGGTGGCCCGCGCAGCACCGACGACGGATGCACGGTCACGGCGACGTCGGGCGCGACGTCGAGTTCGATCGCCGGGAGTTCCAGCGCCTCGCCGCGGTGTGCGGTCAGCCGAAATTTGCTGCCCAGCAGCGACTGTGCGGCGGTCGCACCCATCAGCACCAGCACCTCGGGTCTGACGGCATCGAGCTCGGCCAGCAGCCACGGTCGACATGCCACGACTTCCGTGCGGCCCGGAGTCTTGTGGATCCGCCGCTTGCCGCGTTCGGGCAGGGTGAACTTGAAGTGCTTGACCGCATTGGTCACGTACACCCGTTCACGGTCGATACCGGCCTGCACCAGCGCCTTGTCCAGCAGCTTGCCCGCGGGGCCGACGAACGGCCGTCCGGTTTTGTCCTCCTGATCGCCGGGCTGCTCGCCGACCAGCATCATGTCCGCGCTGGAGGAACCGCCGCCGAACACGACCTGCGTTGCGTCGAGGTACAGATCGCATCCCTTGCAACCGTGCGCGGCGTCGGCGAGCGCATCGAGCTCGCGGGTCTCGGGTACGAACTCCGCCGCGGTGTGGGCTGGCCTTGCGGGCATGAGAAACGGTTACCCGCTTATGCAGCCGCCACTCGCGCTACCGGGTCGACTTGACCACCTGCGCGAAGCTGAACTGCCAGCGCTCGACGATCCGGAAGCCCATCGCCTGCGGCACCCGGTATGCAGGTGCTCGGCGCAGACGCGGTCCCGGGTCGAGCGCGCGCCCGCTCTCCCGATCCGGGACGGTGGCGTCGCGTTGTGAGACCGTCCACAACACGGTGCAGGGCCGAAGCCGGTCGGCCACACCCCAAATCCCAAGATGGAAGTCCCACAAGCGGTTTCGGTCCGCTGCGCGGCGACCGCGGCCGGGGTCGACCAGGGCCGCGTACGCCTCGGGGCGCGCTGCCGTCAACGGGCGAATCGGGCCGGGCGCCCAGTTGGTGGTGTTGTCGAGGACCAGGCAATCGCCGGGGGAGGCGTTCGCCGTCAGGACGTCGGCCACCTGGCTGAAGTCCATGCCCTCCTTGGCGTAAGGGCCTCGCTGTTCGAGCAGATAGTTCGGCGTCGCCGCCATCGCCAGCACCGTCAGCACCACCGCGACGGCCTCGCGCGCTCTGGCGACCGCGGTGATGCCGACCGCCAACAGCAGCGCCATCGCCGGCGAGGTGTAGCTCAGGTAGCGCGGGTAGTACACGGGCTCCCACCACACGGAGTACAGCAACAGCACTGCCGTCGGAAGCACGATCCACGCAGCGCTGATCGCCACCAGCGACCGGACGCCGCGATCCGTCGGCCGGAACCGTCGCATCGCGAGCAGCGCCAGCACCAGCCCCGCCGTGACCGCGAACGCCACGCTGTGGTCGAAGTACTGCTCCTGCACCACTTCTGCGACCGTGTGCCAGCCCGGCGGGGAGATCCACCGCACCTGGGCGACCTGCGTCCTGCTGAACGCCAGAAACGGGACCAGGACCGCGATCGCCACCGCGGCCGTCACGATCCACCGGCGCACGACCGCTCGCGGTGCCGCCACCGTGGTCAGCGTCACGGCGTGCACGAGCACCATCAGCACGACGAAGATGTTCAGCAGCGACGACCCGACCAGCGCCAGCCCGTAGCAGACCCACAGCCATCTGGCGTTGCGGCGGACCGCGAGCAGCAACAACACCGTCAGCCAGACCGCCGCGGCCACGGTCAGCGCATAGGACCTCGCCTCGATACCCGCCCACGTGACGCGGGGCAGGATCGCCAACACGATGCCCGCACATACGGCCGTCGTCCGCGAGGCGAAGCGGCGCGCCAGGACGACGACGCCGCCGCTCGCCAGCCCGACCGCGAGGCTGCTCGACAGCCGGGAGTAGAACTCGGTGACCGGAAACACCGCGAACCACCCGTGCATCAGCAGGTAGTACAGGCCGTGCACCGCGTCGATGTTGTGCAGCAGGCCCCAGAGTTGGGGAATCGACCGCGTCGAGGCCGAGATCGTGGCCGCCTCGTCGAACCACAGCGACGGCCGAGCCGCACCCGCCGCCGACACCGCGACCGCGAACAGTGCCGTCAGCGCGGCGTCGAACCGGCCGGCGCGAAGGGATCCCGACGGGTTGAGGCGCGCGAGGCGTTGCGGTCCCAGCGACAGATCCACGCCCTGTTACCCACCCTTCCCGCGAACGGCAAAACGCTAGCGTGCACCCTCGCGCAGCGCTTGCCGAAGCGGTATGAAAGTCACGACGACCGAGGTGCCGACGCCGCTGACGATCGCTTCGCGCGCCCGGGTGTAGGCGGCGTCACCTGGGCCGGTCCAGCGTGACGTTGGGTGCGAAGTAGGACGAAATCGCAGGCAAATGCCACCTGAGCGGCTACTGTTCCGGGTGGCAACGAACTGAACTGGGAGGATATGGATGAGCGCCTATCAGACCGTCTTGGTTGGCACGGACGGATCGGACTCGTCGTTGCGCGCGGTCGAGAAAGCGGGTCAGATCGCCGGTGACGCCAAGCTGGTCATCGCCACGGCGTACTTCCCCCAGAACGAAGATCAGCGCGCGGCCGACGTGCTCAAGGACGAGGGCTACAAGATGTCCGGCAACGCGCCGATCTACGCGATCCTGCGCGAGGCGAAGGAACGCGCCCACCAGGCGGGTGCCACGAACGTCGAGGAGAAGGCCATCGTCGGCGCCCCCGTCGACGCGCTGGTCGAACTCGCCGAGGAGGTCAAGGCGGATCTGCTGGTCGTCGGTAACGTCGGCCTCTCCACAATCGCCGGCCGGTTGCTCGGTTCCGTTCCCGCCAACGTCGCACGCCGCTCCAAGAGCGACGTGTTGATTGTGCACACCACGCCGTAACCACCACCAGCGCCGCCACGATCGTCCAGCCGCCCCACCGCTGATAGAGGGTCGTCCGCGCGTCCAGCGGGACGTCAACGACAGTGACTCCCCACTCGGCGGCCGGCATCCATGCCAGCTGGCGGCCGCGGGCGTCGAACGCCGAACTGACCCCCGACAACGCGGCGTGAACCGCGGGACGGCCTGTTTCGACCGCGTGTACGGCGGGCATCGCCGCCAGCTGCGGTTGCGCCCAACTGCCTTGGTATGACGACGTCGAACTCTGGTAGACGAGCAACTCCGCTCCCCGTCGGACCGCTGCCCGCGCGAGGTCGGAGAACATCGTCTCGAAGCTGATCAGCGGTCCGATCGCGACGACGTCGGTGCGCAGGACGACGGGCCCTTGCCCGCGGCGGCGATCCTCGCCCGCGGCCTGGGTGTTGGATGTGGCCCAGCCGATCAGGGGCCGCAGCGGCACGTATTCCCCGAAGGGGACCAGGCGCGTCTTCGCGTATGAGCCCTGCACACCGTCCGGTCCGACCAGCACCGACGACTTGTAGATGCCGCCCGATGCCCCCCGGGCGTCGACGTTGACCAGCAGGTCCGCGCCGACGCGCCGCGAAAGGGCGGCGAGCCGCGCGGTGACGTCCGGGCGGGCCGCCAGGTCTACGCCCACACTGCTCTCGCCCCATACGACCAGGTCGAGTGGCTGCCCGGCCAGTTCCGAGGTCAGGGCCTCGCTCGCGGCCTGTCGCGCCGTGGATTCGGCGATGTCACCCGGTTGGACGAGCGCGATGCGGACCGTCGGGCCGGACGTAGGGGTCGGCCCCCACCAAAACCAGGCCGGACCCACCGCCAGAAGAACCACCGCGAGCACCGCCGGTGCCGCCGAACGCCGCACCAGGGCCGCGACAACCGCGGTGTTGACCGCCACCAGCAGGAAGCTGACGAGCCACACGCCGCCCACCGCGGCGGGCGCCAGCGTGGCGGGTTGATTCCACTGCGATGCGCCAAGGACGGCCCACGGCCCGCCGAGCCGGTCCCACGATCGGACCGCTTCCGCGAGCACCCACAGGCTGGGCAGTACCGCAACGGCGCTGACGCCTCGTGCGGCGGTGACGTCGCCGGAGAGCAGGCGGTGCGCCGCCCACCCGAAGGGCAGCCACAGCGCGCCGAGTCCGGCGGCGAGCACGAGCAGCGGGGGACCGGTACTCGGCCACAGCCAGTATTGGGTGACGCCGACGAACGCCGCCATCGCCAACCAGGCTCGCGCGGCGGACTGTCCGGCCGTCGGCGCCGCTCGGAGCACGAGCAGCAGCGGGACCAGCCCGATCCAGGCCAGCCACCACAGGGCGGGCGCCGGGGACGCGAGCGCGGGGAACGCGCCGGCGAGGACCGCCGACGCGTAGCCCCGCAGCGAGATCAGGTGCTCGACGCTTTAGCGATGCTCGCGATCGCCTGGTCGAGCGTGGAGTTGAACTCTTCGTCGCTCTGCTGGGCGGTCAGGCCCTCGGTCAGCGCGCGCGAGAAGCTCGCGATGACACCGATGTTGCGCGACAGCTTCTCGTTCGCCTCGTCGCGGCTGTAGCCGCCGGACAGCGCCACGACCCGCAGCACGTTCGGATGCTCGACCAGATCCTTGTACAGGTTGTCGGTGTCGGGCAGCGTGAGCTTGAGCATGACCTTCTTGTCGCCGAGCTTGCCGACACCGTCGAGCAGCGCGGCCTTGAGCTGCTCCTCGGCCTCGGCCTTCTTCGAGCTCTTGATGTCGACCTCGGGTTCGATGATCGGCACCAGGCCCTTGGCGAGGACCTGCTCGGCGACCTCGAACTGCTGGGCGACGACCGCGTCCAGCCCGGCGCCGGGCAGCTTGATGACCGAACGCTCCTTGGTGCCGAAGACCCCGTTCGCCGCGGCGCGGTCGAGCAGGTCGTCGAGGCCGGGCATCGGCTTCATCGTCTGCGCGCCGTCCTGCTCGTCGTTGAGACCCTTGTCGATCTTGAGGAACGGAACGATGTTCTTGACGTTCCACAGGTAGTCGGCGGTCGGACGGCCCTCGATCTCGCGGTCCATCGTCTGCTCGAACAGGATGGTGCCCATGATGCGGTCGCCGTCGAAGGCGGGGCTGGTGATGATCCGGGTGCGCATCTCGTGCACGAGGTCGAACATCTGGTCGTCGCCGGAGTAGGCGTCCTCGGCGATCCCGTAGAGCTTCAGCGCCTTGGGGGTGCTGCCGCCGCTCTGGTCGAGTGCCGCGATGAACCCGGCGCCGCTCTGCGCCTTCTTCAACTGATCGGTGTTCATGTCTGCCCTTTCTTCGTCACCAGGCAATCTATCGAAGTTCGCACGGCCGAGCGTCAGATGGCCGCTCAACGTCCGGTCACTATCCCAAAAAGCGTTGAGAGTCGCGAAGTTGACGGTTTTCGCCGGGATCCACGTCATCTTCCCGACGCTCGGCGCGGGTGGTGGTGCGGATGACGCTGCGGCCCTCAGTGTCACCGCAAGATGCGGTCGAATTGCCTGATCGGATGAATTCCGTGCAGGTCGCGGTACGACGGCGGCTCGCGGTCTGCTGCGTCTTTGATGCCGTACTCCGTCGCCAGCTCCGCACCGATGAAGGTCTGGCCGCTCTTGTCCATCAGGTGTGGGTCGTTGAACAGTGCCCAGATCAGGTGTCCCGTGAACTCCGGCGTCTCGGTGTTGTCGAGCAGGTGAGCGAGCTTGTCGGGCGCGTTGCCGATCAGCTTCTTGAAGCGGTCGGTCAGCAGCACGCCCATCCAGATCGACGCCGTCGCGATGCCGAAGTCCTTGAAGTCGACCGCCATGTCGGCAGCCATCTTGTCGGTGCCCGCTTTGTGAACGCCGTAGGCGGGGCCGAACACGTAGTGGGCCGCACCGGGCGCGGAGGTGAACACCACCAGCCCGCGCCGCCGCGCGAGCATCAGCGGGGCCGCGTACACGGTCGTGACGTAACTGCTGCGCAGGCCGACCTCGAGGGTGTCGATGACGTTGACGGGCTCTTCCCAGAACCGGGTTCGGCCCATCATCTCCTCGCGGATGATCACCGCGTTGTTCACCAGGATGTCCAGCCGGCCCTGTTCCCGTCTGATCCGCTCGAACAAGGCCTTCGTCTGCTCGTCGTCGGCATGGTCGACGCGGACGGCGATTCCGGTGCCGCCTGCGGCCGTGACGAGTTCGGCGGTCTCGTGGATCGTGCCGTCGAGCACGGACTGGCCTGCGCGCTCGGTGCGCCCGGTGACATACACCGTGCAGCCGTGGTTGCCCAGCGCGTGCGCGATCCCGCGTCCGGCACCGCGGCTGGCACCTGTGACGACCGCGATCGGCGCGTCTACCAACCGCGTTCTTTCCACTGGGCCAGATGCGGCCGTTCCGTGCCGAGCGTGGTGTCGTCGCCGTGGCCCGGGTAGACCACTGTCGAGTCGTCGTAGACGTCGAACACGCGGCGGGTCACATCGCCCAGCAACTGGTCGAAAGCCCCGTCCTCCCACGTCTTGCCGACACCGCCCGGGAACAGGCAGTCGCCGGTGAACAGGTGGGTGGCCTCGTCGGCGCCGTCGAGCGCGAGCGCCACCGAACCGGGGGTGTGGCCCTGCAGATGGATGACGTCGAAGGACAGCTCGCCGATGTCGACGGTGTCGCCGTGGGCGAGGATCCGATCGGGCCGCACGGGCAGCGGGTCCGCGTCGAGCTGGTGCGCCGCCGTAGCCACCCCGGTGACCTTGGCCACTTCCTCCAGCGCCTGCCAGTGGTCGAAGTGCTGGTGGCTCGTCACGATCAGCGACAGTCTCGGCGCGTGCTTCTCGATCACTTCGAGCAGGATCGGCGCGTCGTTGGCGGCGTCGATCAATAGCGTTTCGCCGGTTCGGGAACACGTGACCAGGTAGGCGTTGTTGTCCATCGGGCCGACCGAGACCTTGACGATCGAGGCGCCCGGGAGCGTGCGCCGGGCCGCGGTTCCTGGCTCGACGTGGCCGGTGTAGTTGTCGTCGACGACGGTCATGTTCTTCACCGTATCCGCCTTGTCTGGGGCTTGTCGGTGGGTCCACATAGAGTGGTTTTGAACTATGTCTTCGGGAGGAACCGGGTGGCTGACCGCCTTGTCGTCAAGGGTGCGCGCGAGCACAACCTGCGAAGTGTCGATCTTGATTTACCACGCGACGCGCTGATCGTCTTCACCGGCCTCTCGGGTTCGGGGAAGTCGTCGCTGGCCTTCGACACGATTTTCGCGGAGGGCCAGCGCCGCTACGTCGAGTCGCTGTCGGCCTATGCCCGCCAGTTCCTCGGTCAGATGGACAAACCCGACGTCGACTTCATCGAGGGGTTGTCGCCCGCGGTGTCCATCGACCAGAAGTCGACCAACCGCAACCCGCGGTCGACGGTCGGCACCATCACCGAGGTGTACGACTACCTGCGGCTGCTGTATGCGCGCGCGGGCACCCCGCACTGCCCCATCTGCGGTGAGCGCATCGCCCGGCAGACGCCCCAGCAGATCGTCGATCAGGTGCTGGCCATGGACGAGGGGCTGCGTTTCCAGGTGCTCGCACCGGTGGTGCGCACCCGTAAAGGCGAGTTCGTCGACCTGTTCGACAAGCTGAACACGCAGGGCTACAGCCGCGTGCGCGTCGACGGTGTGGTGTATCCGCTCACCGATCCGCCGAAGCTCAAGAAGCAGGAGAAACACGACATCGAGGTGGTCGTCGACCGCCTGACGGTGAAGGCCAGCGCCAAGCAGCGGCTGACGGACTCGATCGAGACGGCGCTGAATCTGGCCGACGGCATCGTCGTGCTGGAGTTCGTCGACCGCGAGGACGACCATCCGCACCGCGAACAGCGGTTCTCCGAGAAGCTGGCCTGCCCCAACGGACATCCGCTGGCCGTCGACGATCTCGAGCCGCGCTCGTTCTCGTTCAACTCGCCCTACGGCGCCTGCCCCGAATGTCTGGGCCTGGGCATCCGCAAGGAGGTCGATCCGGAACTGGTGGTGCCGGACCCGGACCTGACCCTGGCCGAGGGGGCGATCGCGCCCTGGTCGATGGGGCAGACCGCGGAGTACTTCACCCGGATGCTGGCGGGCCTCGGTGACGCGCTCGGGTTCGATGTCAACACGCCGTGGAAGAAGCTGCCCGCCAAGGCGCGCCGGGCGATCCTCGAGGGCTGCGACGAGCAGGTGCACGTGCGGTACAAGAACCGTTACGGCCGAACCCGCTCGTACTACGCAGATTTCGAGGGCGTGATGGCGTTCCTGCAGCGCAGGATGGAGCAGACTGACTCCGAGCAGATGAAGGAGCGTTACGAGGGCTTCATGCGCGATGTGCCCTGCCCGGAGTGCGAGGGCACGCGGCTCAAGCCCGAAATCCTCGCGGTGACCCTGACCGCGGGGGAGTTCGGGCCGAAGTCCATCGCCGAGGTCGCCGAGCTGTCGATCGCCGAATGCTCGGAGTTTCTCAATGCGTTGACGCTGGGCGCACGCGAGCAGGCCATCGCGGGTCAGGTGCTCAAGGAGATCCAGTCGCGACTGGGCTTCCTGCTCGACGTCGGACTGGACTACCTGTCGCTGTCGCGGGCCGCCGCCACGCTGTCCGGCGGTGAGGCGCAACGTATCCGGCTCGCCACCCAGATCGGGTCGGGCCTCGTCGGGGTGCTCTACGTGCTCGACGAACCGTCGATCGGGCTGCACCAGCGCGACAATCGCCGGCTGATCGACACGCTCGTCCGGCTGCGGGATCTGGGTAACACGCTGATCGTCGTCGAGCACGACCTCGACACCATCGCCCATGCCGACTGGGTCGTCGACATCGGCCCCGCGGCGGGCGAGCACGGCGGCCAGATCGTGCACAGCGGACCTTACGAGGAGTTGTTGAAGAACCCGGAATCGCTTACCGGAGCTTATCTTTCGGGTAAGGAAGAGATCGAGGTGCCGGCGATCCGGCGGCCGGTCGACAAGAAGCGGCTGCTGACGGTCGTCGGGGCCCGCGAGCACAACCTGCGCGAGATCGACGTGTCCTTTCCCCTCGGCGTGCTGACCGCGGTCACCGGTGTTTCGGGCTCGGGTAAGTCCACGTTGGTCAACGACATCCTGGCGTCGGTGCTGGCGAACAAGCTCAACGGTGCCCGGCAGGTGCCGGGCCGCCACACCCGGGTGACGGGGCTCGACAAGCTGGACAAACTCGTCCGGGTCGACCAATCCCCGATCGGCCGCACACCGCGCTCCAACCCCGCCACCTACACCGGCGTCTTCGACAAGATCCGCACGCTGTTCGCGGCCACCACCGAGGCCAAGGTGCGCGGGTATCAACCGGGGCGTTTCTCGTTCAACGTCAAGGGCGGTCGCTGCGAGGCGTGTTCCGGCGACGGCACCATCAAGATCGAGATGAACTTCCTTCCCGACGTGTACGTGCCGTGCGAGGTGTGCCACGGCGCCCGGTACAACCGCGAGACGCTCGAGGTGCACTACAAGGGCAAGACCATCGCCGAGGTCCTCGACATGTCGATCGAGGAGGCGTCGGAGTTCTTCGCCCCCATCACCTCGATACACCGGTACCTGAAGACGCTCGTCGATGTCGGTCTGGGCTACGTGCGGCTGGGCCAGCCGGCCCCGACGCTGTCCGGTGGTGAGGCCCAGCGCGTGAAGCTGGCCTCCGAGCTGCAGAAGCGGTCGACCGGACGCACGGTGTACATCCTCGACGAGCCGACCACCGGCCTGCACTTCGAGGACATCCGCAAGTTGCTCAAGGTCATCAACGGGCTTGTCGACAAGGGCAATACGGTCATCGTCATCGAGCACAACCTCGACGTCATCAAGACATCGGACTGGATCGTCGACATGGGCCCGGAAGGCGGCGCAGGAGGCGGCACCCTGGTCGCGTCCGGAACGCCGGAGGACGTCGCCGCCAACACCGACAGCTACACGGGCCACTTCCTCGCCGAGTGTCTGGGCGTTGCACGGCCGAAACCCAAGGCGCGCAACGCCAAACGTACCAAGGTCAGCGCCTGACAGCCCGTCGAAACTGAGCTTGTGTTCGAGAATTCCGCGGCCATCTCGTGCAGATCTTCAGCTTCGGGGCTAAGCCTTCGACAGCGGCGACGGAAACCGCGGGCTGATCCGTACACCGTCGAGCCACTCGGTCAGCTGGTCGGCGCGCTCGCGCAGTCGGGTCTGTGCCGAGCGACCCACGTCCTCGAGCAGCCGCAGCTCGACGCGACCGGCATCGTCCTGACCCCAGGCACCGACGATCCTGCCGTCGCACCATGCCGTGGGACCGCCGTTGCCGTTCCGGTCGAACACCTGCGCCCGGTGCGGTCCGAGGTACCAGTCGCGGTCGAACCAGCCCATCGTCGCGACGTCCAGTCCGGGCAGAAGTGCACACCACGATTCGGGTTCGGGTTCGGCGTCGACATCGTCGGGTAGGACGAAACCCGGTGTGCCGTCGAGGTCGACCTCCACGGCGCCGATGTCGCGCAACGCCTCTCGCGCCCAGGTCAACGTGTTGCCGAACCACCACTTGATGTCGGTCACGGTGGCGGGGCCGAATGCGGCAAGCCAGCGGCGCACGACCTCGGAGCGGGCCGCCTGCGGGTCGGCGACACCGGCGGTGCCGATCCACTCGGCGGTGGCGACCCAACGGGGTCGCGACGTCGTCCACTTCCCGTCGTTGGGGCCGCGCATGATGTCGCCGCGCACCGCCAGCACGGTCAGGACGCGCGGTGCCAACGGGGTCTTGCCGCCCCACCGCTTACCAGGGGCCGGATCCCACGACCCTGCCAACTCCGGCAGCGCCTCGCGCAGATCCTTCGCACTCATCGCCCCATGCTCACTCAGATGCGTGAGGACCGCCGTGCGGGCCGCGTCGAGCCACGCGTCGCCATCGGTGCAGACACCGGCCTTCTGCGCGTCGGCGATGAGCCGGCGACGCTCGGTGTCGGCGACCCGATCGCTTGCCGCGGACTGGATCAGCGGCATGTCGCCGGCGTGGACGGTCCACAGCGTCCTGCGCATCGCGAGATGTTTGACCAGCGAGCGCCGCTCGTAGAGTTCGGCGTCCAGATCGGCGACGCCGAACTCCGCCAGTCGTGCCCACAGCGACAGGTAGGGGGTCGCCGGATCGGTCGCATGCAGCCCGAGCACACCGTCGACGACGGCGCCGACGGAGTCCGCAGGCGCACAGAGGAAGTGCCGACGGGCCAGCCGCGCCCGCCGTTCGTCGACCGTGAATCTGCGCATCGCCTGCGAACCGTACCGGTGCGCGCCGACAGAAGTTTGGGATCGGTAGCGACCGGTGCGGTTTTGACTTACCGCTATGACGGGCGCCATCGGGGCGACGTCCCAACGAAGGGTAGATCGATGAATCGCGTTGTTGTGGGTCTGATCGGACTGGTCGCCGGCGCCACCGTGCTGGTGGGCTGTTCGGACGACAAGGGAAGTGCCCCCGCGGCCAGCGCGGCGGGCGTGAGCAGCGGTGGCAGCACGGAGGTGAAGGTCGACGGCAAGGATCTCGAGGGCCTGGACCTCAACACCGTCACCTGCGTGAAGCAGGGCGGCCGGATCAACGTCGCCAGCGGCGCGATCGGCGGCCAGCAGGGCCTGGGCATCGTGATGAGCGATGAGGCGAATCCGAAGGTGGAGTCGCTGGGCATGGTTGTCGACGGAAACGCCCTCGCGGTCAGCAACACCATGGGTGCCAAGGTCGGTTCGGCCGAGGTGAAGGTCGACGGGGACACCTACACCATCACCGGCGAAGCGGCGGGAGCCGACATCTCGAACCCGATGGCAGGGTCGATCACCAAGCCGTTCACCGTCAAGGTCAACTGCAGTTGAGCGATCCACCTCCTGAAGCGGCGGGCGTGCCAGGCATGCCCGCCGCTTTCTATGATTGCGCGGTGGCGATCCCCACGGACCTCGAGCGTGCGCGTCACCTCGCGTTCGCCGCCAACGAGGAAGCGGCCAAGGATCTCCTGCTGTCTCTGGTGCCGCAGATCGAGCAGGCCGGCCGCGACGACTGGATGCTCGAGGTGTATGCGCTGCTCGGCGAGATCTATCTCGTCCGCACCGCATACAACGGCACCGAGGAATGCCTGAACCGGATGCGCGAATGCCTGGCCGTCTATTCGGCGATTCTCGCGGGTAACAAGCCCGAGGCCGCGGCACAGGTGACGATGTCGACGGCCGAGATCGAGCTGATGGTGCGCCGGTACTCGCGGCGCGCGCAGTTCCTGCAGACCGGGTTGGCCGCGGCGCACGGCGACCATGAGACCGCCGAGGCCGCGTTGATCGCCCTGACCGACGACGAGCCGGTCGCCGAACTCGCCGCCGAACACCGATTCCTGGTCGCCTACGCCGAGATCCTGTGTGCGGTCGCGCTGTGCGACGACGACCTGCACGTGAAGTCGATCCCGTTGTGGGAGCGCGTGATCGACGTGATCGACCGTCCGGGCGACGGTGGCGAACACCACGATCACCTCCTCGTCCTGGGAGCCACCGGCTATGGCAGGTTCTGCGTCGAGACCGGCCGGCTCGTTGCGGCCGAGCCCTGGCTGCGGCGGGCGGGGGCGCGCGCGGAGGCGCGTGGGTGGAGGCTCGCAGTGGCGCGCACCCAACTCGAACGTGCGACGGCGGCGTGGTCGGCGGGGGACCGGCCGCAGGCGCAGACATTGGTCCACGAGGCATATCCCGCTATCGCCGAACATCTTCGCGCACACGATGTCTCGCGGTGCTGGTTGTACTTCGGGCTGATCAGCATCTCCGTGAACGCGCTCGACGACGCCGACGAACGCCTCGGTCATGCCGAACGGCACTGGCGTGAGATCGAGAAGCCGCTGCACATCCACCGGATCCTGTTGCAGCGCAGCTGGGTCGACATCTTCCGGAAGGACTTCGCCGCAGCACTCGAGCGCGTCGGACAGGCGCGTGAACTGCTGGACGCGTGGCCCCGCCACAGCTGGCTGCAGTACGCCCGCCTCGACGACCAGCTCGGCAACATCTGGCGGGCCGACGCACTGGCCGATCCCGTTCACGCGGCGGAGAAGCTCCAGAAGGCCGCTGAACTCAAACTCCCCGCCGCGATGGCCGTCGACTCGGTGCGGTACGCGATCCCCAATGCCGACGCCCGGATGCGTTGGGCCACCTACGTTTCCGCTCCGATCCTCGCTGGCGCATTCGCTGTCGCATGGGAGTGGGGTAACACCAAACTGGTCAGCGAGCTCATCGAATACCACAGCGCGCGCGGAACCTTCACCGCCGAACCCGCCTCCGCCGACACCATGGATTGGGCGGGCACCGCGACGGCGGCCGTACCCGTGGAGTCCGCCGACGAGTACGCGCTGGTCGCCGCCGGGCCGATGGTCACCGCGAGCGCGTCGCTGACCAGACTCGGACCGTTGCCGCCGCTGGTGATGGACCCGGCCACCGCGCCGATCATCGGTCGTTACCGCGCCCTGGCGGCCGAGCGGTACGGCCGCGACGTGACCGCGGACGAGCCCGCGTGGTGCACGTGGCCCTGAGCAAAACTCTCGTCCTGCGGTTCGCCGACGTCGGGGTGGCGACGTACGCCGGGCTGCGGGTCGTGGGAGACCCGTCGCGAACCGTCACCTGGGTGGTCGAACAGCCGGACCTCGTCGCAGCCGAACAGCGGCTCGCCGAGGCGCTGCCCGACCCCATCGGCACCGAGAACCGCCGCGACGCACTCGACCGCGCGATCGCCCGAGGCGCCTTCGCCGCGCCCACAACCGAATTCGAACTCGCCCGCGCACTGGGCACACAACTGATCGCCCCCGCCGCCTGGCAGCTGCTCGTCGAGCATGCGGCGTCACCGCGCGCGACGCTGTTCGTGTCGCCGAGCGCGCGGCTGGCCAGGATCCCCTGGGGTCTGCTGGCGGCGCCGAAGGAAGACGGCATCCGGCTGATGGAGCTGGCCGACGTCATGATGGCCGTGCCACCCAATATCGTCAATTCGCCGCGGGCGCCGACGAATTGGATCGATAGAAGCAACAACCCCGTACTGTTGGTGCTCGACCCGCGCGTGCCCGGCCAGCGCCCGGACGCGGCGTTGGGCTCCGTGCTCGGCAAACCGTCGCCCGATACCGTCCTGGCTCGTCATTTCGCCGATCTCGCCGATCGCCGCGCGGTGCTGCCGGACGTGGCGGCCGTCACCGAACTGTTCCGGCGTACCGACGCCGACCGCAGTTGGCTCGCCGGTCAACTCGCGCGCCGGCCTGGCCGCATGGTGTACGTCGGGCATGCCAGCGCCGCCGACGGCGACGCCGGCCACGCAGACCGCGCGGCGCTGCACCTCGCCGAAGAGCGGCCGCTCACCGCGGGTGAGCTCATGGCGGCGAGATTGCCCTTTCCTCCACGGGTTGCGCTGCTGGCGTGCGCATCCGGCGGGGACTATCAGTTCGACGAGGCCAGTGGGCTGGTGGCGGCGATGGTCCTGGGTGGCGCCCAGTTGGTCACTGCCACGTTGTGGTCGCTGCCGACGACGGCGGGCTACCGGCAGTTCGCCGCATGCGAGGCCGACCCGATGAGCGAGGCGATCGTCGCCGTCGACCGCGCCCATGAGGCCGACGAGGCCGGCCGGGCGGTGAACCGCTGGCAGCGGGACCGGATGCGCGACTGGCGCGGTGGCGATCTGACCGCCAGCCCGCTGTATTGGGCGGCGCTGGCCAGCTTCGCCGTTGACGGCGCGCGCTGATCAGACCGGCGCCACGCAGATCGCCACGGCGGTCTCGTCACCGGGACGGTAGTAGGTGTCGATAACGCTGCCGGGGGAGACCTTGATCAGTGCGGACGCCGGCACCAACGCGGTCTCCCGGGCGGGAAACTGCCCGCCTCCAGGCTTTCTGACCATCACATCGAGTTCGACTTCCCGGCAGTCCTCGAGCCCGTGCCCGGTGGGCCGCATTGCGGTGACGACCGCCGGTGAGCGGACACCGTTGCGGATCAACTCGAGTCGGTCGCGGGTGAGCAGGCCTTTGCGCACCATCGTCCGGTCGAACTCCGCTCGCGCGGCGAGGATGTCCTCCGCCGTAGCCAGGCGCTCGTCGGCCTCACCGCAATCCACTCGGGAGAGCCTCCAAGCGGGTCGTAACGAAGCGGCCGTCGTGCCGATGTAAACGATGCAGACGAACGCGAACAGCGCAGTGAACATGACCTCAAGGGTCGGGCGGCCGCGCCGCTACCGAACCCAACTTTCCTGCTGTCCACAACCGGAACCTACTTCTATCCTGTCCTGATGAGCACCGGGACGGCCGTCGCCGTCGCCCATCCGCGCCGGGCGGTCATCGACCGCGCCTGGCGCGCCATCGGGCCCGGTGTCGAGGTGCTCAGCAGCGAGGACGGCGGGCCGCTGCGGCGAACGGTGAAACGGATCATCGATCCGCTGGTCCTGCGGCTGCGATCGAACACCCGATTCTCGGCGCCGTTCGTGGCGCCCGATGTGGCCGACGCGATGTACGACGCGATCCTCGGGCACAGTACGCAACTGCGGGACACCGCGACCTGGTTCGACGTCCTCAAACGGGAGCGGCGTCGGTTGCGCATCACCTCGGGCAATGCCCAAGAGCTGTACTTCCCGGTGTGTTTCGAGCTGGCCGTGACGAAAGGACCGCCTGCACAACATGGTTCCGGTGCCGAGGAGGTGCTGCGCGAGATCCACGATGAACGCGACCGCACCGCGATCGAAGTACTGAACCGGTTCGTGTCCGACGAGAAGGTCATCGCAGAACTGGAGAGGCAGCTGAGCCGCAGTTGGCGAGATGTTCGCGCGGGTACCGATATCACCGGTCCGTTCATGGCCGGACTGACCACGGTGCTCGGCCCCGCCGACGGCCACTCTGCCGCCGCCGCGCGACAGCGTGTGTGGCAGGCGTTGATCGCCGACGCCGCGCCGTACAACCTCGGAGCCAAGGCACGCAGCGGACTGGCCGAGCTGCCATGGTCGATCGTCAACCTCGGCCTGAGTTCTGTTGAACCACAACAGCAGCCGAGCATCATCGGTGGGCCGGACCACGACCGGCCCCTGAACCGCAGCGTGATCGACAGGGTGCGCGCAACGCTGCGAAGGGCGATGGACCGCGACGGACTTCCCGATGTGCCGACATTGTGCGCCGAAGAGGTCGACCGGGCGTGCGCTCCCTGGGGGCTGATAGGAGAGGACAAGCAGGCCACGCTGGTCGCGGGAATCGAGGTCGCGGTGCATCTCGCCCCGCTGGCCGATGGTGGCGAGCCCCGCTACGAGTTGGCCCGCCAGATTCAGGCGCGGCTCCGCAAAGAGGCATACGTGCTGCACGCGCGCCGCTATCTGGCCGCCGACGGACCGATCCATCCGCGCCAACAACAGGTGATCGACGAGTTGGCGATGTTCGCGCGCCCGTACCTGAGCCGGTTGTGGGCCAGGCTGCACGGCCGTGACGTGTGGCAGGAGCCATGTGGCGACGTCGATGAGGTTCGAGCGGTGCTCGAAGGGGTGGCGAGGTCGGTCAGCCTGGACCACCGCCAGCGGATCAAGACGATGCTCGAGATGCAGGTGGCGGGATGAGGCTGATGGCCGATTCGGGCCTGTGGACGACGGGACCGCTGATGGCCCCGGCTCCGGTGATCGCCGTTCTCGAAGTCAGCGGTGCGGTGCTGTCGTGGACGGTCGACGAGCCGACGGATGCCCAGATCACGTTCACCGATCCGGCGCGGGCGGACTGGTTGTGGCGGGTGATCGGTGAGGCGGGCCACCACGCCGTGATCTCCGCGCTGGGTGACCGCGCCGCAGTCGACAGCATCGAGGTGAGCGGTGTGGCCCTGGTACCCGAAGCGGTCGAACCGCTGCGCCGCCTCGCGCTCGGCCACTGGCTGCGGCGCTGGTGGCCGGCAAGTCAGCGCGATGCGATCGCGACGCTCGACGGGGCGCTCCTGGATGCCGAAGTCGCGCTGCTGACGGCCGCGGCGCAGGACTACTTCGGCGACGACACCTTCGACTCGGAAATCGCCCATCTGCTTGCTCCGCATGCCGCGGCACTGAATACTGCTGCGCACGAAGGTGATCCACGGGTCACCGCGCTCATCGAGCTGTGTCGCGATGTGGCCGCCGATGTCGGAGTCGCACTCGATGCAGACGAGGTGAGCGGTCGGCGCGCCGACTATGCGCTTGCGGCAGGGGCGGACTCGCGAGTCCGAGGTCCCGCGGTCATCGCCGGCGGCACCGCCTCGCTCAATTGGGCGGCCCTACCACCGGGTGTCTTCGACGCCGCCGAGGACACCGTCGAATGGTCGGTGGAAGCGGTCGACGACGGTGTGGATGCGGTCGTCGGGGTGGAGTTGACGGGGCTGGGCTCACCCCACGGCATCGCGGTGCGGTTGGAGTCCGGGCCCGTCGGCGGGGCGGGCGTACTCGGCGCGGACGGGCGTGCGTCGTTTCCCGTTGCCGACACCGACGCGACACCGATCACCGAAGCGGTTGCCTGGAACCATGACTGGCGCGGCACGAGGGTGGTGGTGGGCGCCGATGTCGACGAGTCGGCGCACACCCGCCACCGGGTCCGCGCGTTCGCCCGGTCGCGGATGGATCGACCCGGCCCCGATGCGTTCCTGGCCGAGATCCTTGCCGCCGAATCGGATTACTGAGATTCGTCGGACTGTTTGCGCATCTGCTCGCGGATCTGTTCGAGACGCTCGGCCGCTGCTCGCTGGCGCTCGTCGTATTGCTCGGCGACGCTTCGACCCTCGGGGGTTTCAGCCGCGAGCTCGGAGGCCCCGATCGCCGTGCCGTAGCGCGTCTCGACCTTCTCCCGCACGGCGTCGAACGTCGGCACACCACCCGGTGTGTAGCCGCTGTCGACGGGCTCGACCGGCGTGGTGGACTCGGGTTTCGGATCCACGACCTCCGCCTCGACGGCGGGTTGCTGGTCCTGTTCCGGAGTGGCGTCGCCCGACATGCCGTCCACGCTACCCGCTCACAGGTCAAGACTGTTGTGACAATTTTGACGAAAGTCCGGCGCTGCGCGAACGCTGCGCGTAGCGTCTTGCCGTTATCACTGCGAAAGGAACCACCATGCGCGGCACCATCATCTTCTCAGGGGTTGTCGGCGTCGCCATGGCGCTGGGCACGGCGGCGCCGGCCCTGGCCGACGAGACCGACGACATCTTCGTCGCGGTGCTCGAAGAAGAGGGAATCCCGTTCTCGACACCCAAGGACGCAATCACCCTCGCCCACGCGGTATGTGACTACGTGGCCGCCGGGCAGAAGCCCGAACAGGTCGCGGTCGAGATCAGCGAACCGGCCCACTGGAGCCTGGACCAGAGCGGGTTCTTCGTCGGTGCCGCGACGCAGTCGTACTGTCCGTCGTAGTCCTGCAGGTTTGCCGGGAGTCCCTGCTGCCCGCGGTCAGTTGATTCCACGCGGCCCCCACGGTCGGGACATAGCCCACCCAGAGGTTCACGGACAGTGCGACACACAGCAGGCACAGCGGCGTCGACATCAGCGAGACGCCGCGTCGCCACCACCGGACGCCACGCCAACCCGCAACCAGCACGGCGCACGCCGCACCCGTCAGTGCCACCCACACCCACAACGAGAGCGGAGCGGGGTTGGCGGCAAGCCCTTCCGATGCAATGTACGCGTACGTTGCCATTGCCAGCGCTATACCGCACAGCGCGGCCCACGGCACCCACACCAGCCGCCATCGACGTGTGCGCCATCCGACGGCGGCGAGCAGCACTATCGCCGCGGCGATCTGAACCGTGGTCGGAATCCAGCCATGCATCAACGACAGGTGCCCACGCAGCGAATGAGCCAGTGTCACCAGTGTCACGGACAACAGGATGAGGGGTGATGCTTTGTGGTGCGCTGTGGAGAAGCTGTCAACGAGGCTTGGCCAACGGGAACGGCAGCGTCTCGCGGATACTGCGTCCGGTGATCAGCATGACGATGCGGTCCACACCCATGCCCAGACCGCCCGTGGGCGGCATCGCATACTCCATCGCCTGCAGGAAGTCCTCGTCGAGCTCCATCGCCTCCGGATCGCCGCCTGCGGCCAGCAGCGACTGCTCCTGTAACCGGCGTCGCTGCTCGACCGGATCGGTGAGTTCGCTGTAGGCGGTGCCGAGTTCGACTCCCCAGGCCACCAGATCCCAGCGCTCGGCGACGCCGGGAATGCTCCGGTGCGGACGGGTCAGCGGCGACACGGACGTCGGGAAGTCCTTGTAGAACGTCGGCGCTTCGGTGCGGTCCTCGACCAGCCGCTCATAGAGTTCCAGCACCACCGCGCCTGCATCCCAGTGCGTCAGGTACGGAATGGCCGCGGCGTCACACAGTTTGCGCAACCGTGGCAGTTCGGTGTCGGGGCCGATCTGTTCACCGAGGGCTTCGGACACCGCATCGTGCACGGTTTTGACCGTCCACTGACCGGAGATGTCGACGGGTTCGAGTCCACCGCCTTCCTGCGGCCGGTAGAACACCTGGGCACCGTTGGCGGCCTCGGCGGCGTTCTGGATGAGCTGCCGGCAGCCGTCGATCCAGACGTTGTAGTCGGCATGCGCCTGATACGCCTCCAGCAGAGTGAATTCGGGGTTGTGGCTGAAGTCGACGCCTTCGTTGCGGAACGCCCTGCCTAGCTCGAAAACTCGCTCGACACCGCCCACGCAGAGCCGCTTGAGGTACAGCTCGGGAGCGATCCGCAGGTAGAGGTCCAGATCGTAGGCGTTGATGTGGGTGAGGAACGGCCGGGCGTTCGCGCCGCCGTGGATCTGTTGCAGGATCGGCGTCTCGACCTCCAGGAACCCCTTGCCCACCAACGTTTCCCGAATCGCATGCAGCACGCCGCTACGCGCGCGGATGAGGTCGCGAGCCTCGGCGTTGATCGCCAGGTCGACGTAGCGGGCGCGCACACGGGCTTCCTGGTCGGTCAACCCCTTCCACTTGTCCGGCAGTGGACGCAGACATTTGCCGATCATCCGCCAGTCACGGACCAGAAGTGAGCGGGTGCCCTTCTTGCTGTAGCCCATCGTGCCCGACACCTCGATGAGGTCGCCGAGATCGATGGCGTGCGTGAAGTCAGCCGTCGTCGCCGATTCGAGCAGCGAATTGTCCAGCAGCAGCTGGACTTCGCCGGACCAGTCGCGCAGCTGGGCGAACAGCACGCCGCCGTAGTCGCGGCTGCGCAGCACGCGGCCCGCCACCGTCACCGGAACGTCGTCGTCGGCCTCGATCGCCTCGGCGATGGTGTGTGACGGCGGCGTACCTACGGGATAGGCATCGACTCCGTTGTCCTGCAAAGCCTTCAGCTTGGCAATGCGCACCCGCACCTGTTCTGGCAGCCGCGTTTCTTCGGCGTCGGGCAGATCCGCAGCCAAGCCGCCGACGTCGGGGGCCGTGCCGTCGTGGTGCAGCAGTCCGGTCGCCATCAGATCCTGCGGCACCGCCGTATGGTGTCCGGTGTGCGGCTGTTCGTGACGCCGTGAAAAGGGCAGCACCAGAAACCCTTCGGCGATCACCGACGCCACCCCGACCCGGGGCACCAGCCGGGCGTCGTCGTAACAGGCGTAGCGCGGCACCCATTCCGGTTGGTATTTCATGTTCGAGCGGTACAGCGTCTCGAGCTGCCACCACCGGGAGAAGAACACGAGCAGGCTGCGCCACAGCCGAGCGACCGGGCCCGCCCCTAGCTGGGCACCCTGTTCGAACGCCGAGCGGAACATGGCGAAGTTCAACGAGATCCGTGTGATGCCGATGTCTTCGGCCTGCATGCACAGTTCGCTGACCATCAGTTCGATGGTGCCGTTGGGGGAGTGGGGTGCGCGCCGCATCAAGTCCAGCGAGACGCCGTTGGTGCCCCAGGGCACCAGTGACAGCATGGCGACGACTTCGTCTGTCCCGCCCGCGTTCTGGACCGCCTCCACAAGCAGGCAGTCGCCGTCGGCCGGGTCGCCGAGCCGGCCGAGTGCCATCGAGAAGCCGCGTTCGTCCTCGGTGTCGCGCCAGGCCTCGGCGCGGGCGATGACGTCGGCCATCTCTTCGGCGCTCAGGTCGCGGTGCCTGCGAATGCGCACGCTCACGCCCGCACGCCGCGCCCGGGTCACGGCCTGCCGGACCGCGCGCATATCCGGCCCGGACAGCCGGAAACTGTCGGGATACAGAATGGCCTCGTCGCCGAGCTGCAGGGCGTTGAGCCCGGCCTCGCGGAACGCCTCGGCGCCCGCCGAACTCGCGCCCATCACCCCGGGGGCCCAGCCGTAGGTCTGACACAACGTAAGCCACGCCTCGATCGCCGCCTGCCACGCCTTGGGATCGCCGACCGGGTCCCCGCTCGCCAGGCACACGCCGACTTCCACGCGGTAGGTGATGGCGGCCCGCCCGTTGGGCGCGAACACCACCGCCTTGTCGCGGCGCGTCGCGAAGTACCCGAGCGAGTCGTTCTTGCCGAACAACTCCAGCAGCCCGCGCAGCGCGGATTCGTCCTCACCGGTCAGCGCGTTTTCGGCGCGCTGGGACTGGAACAACACGATCGCCGCGACCATCAGGGCCAGTGCGCCGAAAAGGCCGAGCACAGCGTTGATCAGGACGTGCGGATGACCGGTGAAGTTCGAGGAGTCGGCGCCCGCGAACGCGCTGACCCGGTTCAGCGCGTACCAGAACCGGTCGTCACTGGTCAGCGTGCCCGGGAACAGTTCGAGCAGGCCCCATCCGATCAGGGTGCCGATCGCCATTCCCACGACCAGCACGACCGCTGCCTTCAACAGGGCGCCGCGGCGCACCTTCGCCCAGAACTCGCCGCGAGCCAACAGCAGGAACAGGATCGCGGCAATGTGGAAGACCAGGCCGATGACTTCGCCGATCTCCTCGACCACCGACTCGTCGCCGGACACCAGGTCCGCGATGTTGAAGACGATCGCGCCCACCATGTAGGCGACGAGGATCCACCAGGCGATCCGCTTGCGCGCCGCCAGCGCGGCGGCCAGCAGCGCCAGCACGAACGCCCACGCGAAGCTGGTGTCAGGGAAGTTGAAGATGTAGTCATTGACGAACTCGCGGGGAACCCGGATGGCCGACCGCACGAACGGCGAGACGCTCGCCAACAACGAGAGCGTGGCGATGATGCCGACCGTCCAGCCCGCCGCCGCGGGCACCCACCAGTACCTCAACCTGCGGCGGGTAACGGGCAGGCTAGCGACGGTCATAGGCCGCGACATTATTCGGTTGGGACCCAAATGGGTGGCGACTCACGACCAGACGGGTCCGGTGAATTTCTCGCCGGGGCCTTGCCCTGGTTCGTCGGGTGATGCGCTGGCCTCACGGAAGGCCAGCTGCAGCGTCTTCAGGCCGTCCCGCACCGGTCCGGCGTGGGGTCCGAGATACTCCGCGGACGCGGTGACCAACCCGGCCAGGGCGGTGATCAACCTGCGGGCCTCGTCGAGATCGCGGTACGGGCTCTCGTCGGGACAGTCGGACGACAGCCCGAGCTTCTCAGCGGCGGCGCTCATCAGCATCACGGCCGACCGGGTGATCACCTCGACGGCGGGGATCTCCGCGAGTTCACGAACGCCGGCGTTCTCGAGGTCAGCTGAGTTCGGGTCATCGGTCATGCCTGCTAGACTGGCATGCGCGACCGTCCCGGCAAACGCCAGGGACAGCAAGTGGAGTCCCCCTCCCACCGCTGGCCATACCGGCTCAGCGGTCCGGTCACAGGCAACAAATTGCCTGTCCTGGTCGGCTGCGGGCCCTGCTTTGAGCAGGGCTTTTCTGTTCATTGAGCAGAGCTGACGGAGTGGGCTCCTAGAGGACAACATAGGAGGCCCCATCAGCACTGAGACCCGCGTCAACGAGCGTATCCGCGTACCTGAAGTCCGCCTGATCGGACCGGGCGGTGAACAGGTAGGCATCGTGCGCATCGAAGATGCCCTCCGCGTCGCCGCGGATGCCGATCTCGATCTCGTCGAAGTAGCACCGGATGCCAAACCCCCGGTCTGCAAGATCATGGACTACGGAAAGTTCAAATACGAGACGGCTCAGAAGGCGCGCGAGTCTCGCAAGAACCAGCAGCAGACCGTCGTCAAGGAACAGAAGCTCCGTCCCAAGATCGACCCGCACGACTACGAGACCAAAAAGGGTCACGTGATCCGCTTCCTGGAGGCCGGGTCCAAGGTCAAGGTGACGATCATGTTCCGCGGCCGCGAACAGTCGCGACCCGAGTTGGGCTTCCGTCTCCTGCAGCGGCTGGGCGCCGACGTCGCCGACTACGGCTTCGTCGAGACCTCGGCCAAGCAGGACGGCCGCAACATGACGATGGTGCTGGCCCCGCACCGCGGCGCGAAGACTCGCGCCAAGGCGGCGCAACAGGCCGAAGGCTCCGCAGAGCCGGCCGCAGCACCCGACCGAAACAGTTAGAACAACAGAGCAGAGGACCTATGCCCAAGGCGAAGACCCACAGCGGCGCTTCCAAGCGGTTCCGTCGCACCGGGACCGGCAAGATCGTGCGCCAGAAGGCCAACCGCCGCCACTTGCTCGAGCACAAGCCGAGCAAGCGCACCCGGCGACTCGCCGGCCGCACCGAGGTGTCGGCCGCCGACAACGCCCGCATCAAGAAGATGCTCAACGGCTGACCGACGAACACGTACGACCTGAACGAAGGACATTCCCATGGCACGCGTCAAGCGCGCAGTCAACGCCCAGAAGAAGCGGCGGACAATCCTCAAGGCCTCCAAGGGTTACCGGGGGCAGCGGTCGCGGCTGTACCGCAAGGCCAAAGAGCAGCAGCTGCATTCGCTCAACTACGCCTATCGTGACCGGCGCGCCCGCAAGGGTGAGTTCCGCAAGCTGTGGATCTCGCGTATCAATGCCGCGGCCCGCGCCAACGACATCACCTACAACCGGCTGATCCAGGGGCTGAAGGCCGCTGGCGTCGAGGTGGACCGCAAGAACCTCGCCGAGATCGCCGTCAGCGATCCCGCGGCGTTCACCGCGCTGGTCGAGGTCGCCAAGGGCGCACTGCCCGCGGACGTGAACGCGCCGTCGGGCGAGGCTGCCTGACGCTCACCGAACGCTCCGCCCGGGTGGTCGCAGCGGTCAAGCTGCACCGCCACGTCGGGCGACGCCGCGCCGCACGCTTCCTCGCCGAGGGTCCCAACCTCCTCGAGGCGGCGTTGCGGCGCGGACTCGTATCCGAGGTGTTCGCCACCGAGGACGCCGCGCACCGGTTCGCTGCGATGCTGGCCGATGTCCCGGTGCACCTGGTGACAGAACGCGCCGCCAAAGCGTTGTCGGAGACGGTGACTCCCGTCGGCCTGGTCGCCGTGTGCGCGACACCGGAGACGTCGCTGGGCGAGGTCTTGGCCGCCTCGCCGCGGCTGGTCGCCGTCGCGGTCGAGATCTCCGAACCGGGCAACGCGGGCACGCTGATTCGGATCGCCGACGCGATGGGGGCGGACGCCGTCGTGTTCGCCGGGCACAGCGTGGACCCCTACAACGGCAAGTGTTTGCGCGCGTCCGCGGGCAGTATCTTCTCGATTCCCGTTGTCACCGAGGACGATCCCGGTTCGGCGCTGTCGGAGCTCGCGGGCACCGGCCTGCAGGTGTTGGCGACGACCATCGAGGGCGAGATGTCATTGGACAGCCCCGCTCTGCAGGCCGCGCTGGCCGAACCGACGGCGTGGTTGTTCGGGCCGGAGGCCCACGGTCTGCCCGCAGAACTGACCGCGTCGGCCACGCATCGCGTTCACATCCCGATGCCGGGGGCCGCCGAGAGCCTCAATGTGGCCGCGGCCGCGGCGATCTGCCTATACCAGAGCGCACGCGCACACCGCCGCTAGCTCAACAAGCCCCGCGCCACGTGGGTGATCTGCACCTCGTTACTGCCGGCGTAGATCATCAACGACTTGGCGTCGCGCGCAAGCTGTTCGACGCGGTACTCGGTCATGTAACCGTTGCCGCCGAACAGCTGCACCGCCTCCATCGCGACGTCGGTGGCGGCCTGCGAGCAGTACCACTTGATCGCCGACGCCTCCGGCAGTGAGATCGACACACCGGCCTGCGCCGCCTCGATCACGCGAAACAGGATGTTGCGCACGTTCATCCGCGCCACTTCCATGTTCGCGAGCTTGAGCTGGATCAGCTGGAACTGGCCGATCTCCTGACCCCACAGCGTGCGGCTCTTGGCGTAGTCGACGCACAGCCGAAGGCATTCCTCGATCACGCCCAGCGACATCGCGGCGACGCCGATGCGTTCGGCGCTGAAGCTCGACCGTGCGCTGGCACGCCCGTCACCGGCGGAATTGTCCTCGGTCTCGCCGAGCAACCGGTCCCGGCCCAACCGCACGTTGTTGAAGAACAGCTCGCCGGTGCGTGAGCTGTGAATTCCCATCTTGCGGAACGGCTTCGACTGCACGAAACCTTCCATGCCGCGGTCGAGCACGAAGGTGAGCACCTTGCGATCGCGCTTGTCCGAAACCGAGCCGCCCGCTTCGTCTTCATTGAGCTTCGCGTACACCACGACGACGTCGGCGTCGGGGCCGTTGGTGATGAAGGTCTTCTGGCCGTTGAGGATGTAGTCGTCGCCGTCACGTACGACGTAGGACTTCATACCGCCGAACGCATCAGAGCCCGAGTCGGGCTCGGTGATCGCCCATGCGCCGACCTTGTCGTAGGTGACCAGATCGGGTAGCCAGCGTTCCTGCTGGGCCAGCGTGCCGCGGCTCATGATCGTCGGCACCGTCAGGCCGAGGCTGACCCCCATGCCCGTGACGACGCCCATCGACACCCGGCACAGCTCGCTGACCACGACGAACCCCATACCGCCGGAACCCTCGCCGAACATGCCGCCGCCCGAGGACTTCTCCGACGAACCGCCGCCGTCGCGCAGCCGGGCCAGGCGCTTGTTCAGCGACTCACGCGCCATGTCGGCGATGCCGAACGTCGCGAACAGCTTGCGGACGATGGGGTAGGGCTCCATCTCGCCGCTTTCCAGCGCATCGACGTGCGGGCGGATTTCCTTATCGACGAACTCGCGGACGGCATCGCGCACGGCGAGATCGACATCAGACCATTCGAGCATGCCCCCTAGGCTGCCTTATGGCGTCCGCGGGCCGGACGCAGCCCCGCCAAAGAGAACGTGGTGTGCACCAGCGACCCGGCCCGATCGAGCAGCGACTTGCGCGGCGGGACGTAGTGCATCGGCAGCCCGCGCCGATCGCTCGGCGGTGCCATGAACGCAGGCGCCTCGACCAGTGGAGCGTCGGAGGGAAGGCGGCCCTGGGCCCGCCGGTAGGCAGTCAAAGCCCTTGGGTGCAAACGGATTTCGTCGGGCACCGCCACGAAAGCGAATTCTACCAGTTTGCCGAACAGCCGAAGAAGCACCTCATCCCCGGGCGTCCAGCGCATGTTGGCCTTCTCGCGAAGGGCGTCGTCGAACACGCCCGCCGCGATCCAGCGCTGCGCGCCGACCATCGGCTTGAAGAGCTGGTCCCACAGCCCGGTGGGCATCAACACGAACCAGGGCTTGGGAATCCGGATCGAGAAGATGTCGAGGGTGGCGCGATTGATCTCGAGCTCCTCGCGGCACTTGCAGTCCCAGTACTCGCAGAACTCCTCCCAGCTGTCCGGCACCGGCCGCATGCTCATGCCGTACATCCGGTACCACTGCACGTGCTCGTCGAACAGCTGTCGCTTCTCGGCCTCGGTCAGGCCGCCGCAGAAGTACTCGGCCGTCTTGATGATCAGCATGAAGAAGGTGGCGTGCGCCCAGTAGAAGGTCTCGGGGTTCAGCGCGTGGTAGCGGCGGCCCTCGGTGTCCACACCCTTGATCGTGGTGTGGTAGCTCTTGATCTGCTCGCCGGTCTGGGAAGCGCGTTCACCGTCGTAGACCACACCCATGATCGGATACACCGAGCGCGCGACGCGCTGTAGCGGTTCGCGCAGCAGGATCGAATGGTCCTCGACGCCTGCGCCCAGTTCCGGATACATGTTCTGGACGGCGCCGATCCACACACCCAGCAATCCCGTGCGGAGGTCGCCGAAGTACTTCCACGTCAACGAGTCGGGACCTAAGGGGTTGGCGGTGCTGCTCGCGGTCATGTGATTCCTCGCTGAATCGGCGTCGAACTCCACGATAATGTTGACAACCAACGTTGTCTACGATTTGCGGGGCGCGTCGTCGGACAACGTTATTCAGCGGCTACTGGCTCGCCACAAACCCGTGACCAGCCGCTTCAGGGGCTCCGTTTTCGTCATTCGGACGACCGCTTCGCTTTAGGAGATTGCTCGGCGTCGAGCGGCCCGCTTAGGCTGGCGGGCGTGGATGTCGAGCCGTTCGGGCGGTCGACCGGGCCCCTGGGCTGGCTGAAGAACACGAATCGCAACGAGAACATCATCGCGTTCCTGCGACGTACGCGGCGCGCGCTGCCCGGTGATCCGGAGTTCGGGGATCCCCTGTCGGCAGACGGGGTGGGTGGGCCGCGCGCCGCCGCCCGCGCCGCCGATCGGCTGCTCCAGCACAACGTCGCCACCCGCGAGGTGAGCCTCGGCGCGCTGCAAGTCTGGCAGGCCCTTACTGAGCGCGTGTCCGGAAAACCGGCCAACCGCGAGGCGACACTGGTCTTCACCGATCTCGTCGGCTTCTCGACGTGGTCGCTCGATGCGGGCGACGAGGCCACACTGCGGCTGCTGCGCCGCGTGTCCCAGGTGGCCGAGCCGCCCCTGTTGGAGGCCGGCGGGCAGATCGTCAAGCGCATGGGCGACGGCCTCATGGCGGTTTTCCGCGATCCGACGACGGCGGTGCGGGCCGCGATCGCCGCGCGCGACGGGGTGAAAAGCATTGACGTCGAAGGGTTCACGCCGCGAATGCGGGTCGGTGTGCACACCGGCCATCCCCAGCGCATCGGGTCGGACTGGGTCGGAGTCGATGTCAACATCGCGGCCCGGGTGATGGGCCGCGCGACGCGCGGAGAGCTGGTGGTGTCGCAGACCACACTGGACCGCATCTCCGCCGAGGAGTTCGATTCGCTCGAAGTCGAGGCCAAACGACTCCGTCGGCAACTCTTCGCTGCGAAACACGACGGTGTCCCGGCCGATCTCGTCATGTATCGACTGAAGACTCTCAGTCACCCGCCGGACGCTGGCGACGACGAGGAGCGGCCCGCGACGGAATAGCGGGCTGCGGTGCGTGCGCCGGCCTCGGCACGCGTTCGAGGGCCATCGGCACATCGCCTATGATCGCCGGGTGGCTGATCGGCCCGCAGACCTGTCCGAAGAAGCGCTGACCGAGGCTGTCAGCGCTGCTCGGCGTGCGTTCGACGCGGCCGCCGACCTCGATGCGCTCGCGCGGGCGAAAACCGAGCATCTCGGCGACCGGTCTCCGATCGCGTTGGCGCGCCAGTCGCTTGGGTCGCTGTCCAAGGCCGAGCGGGCTGACGCGGGTAAACGGGTCAACGTCGCCCGCACACAGGCGCAGAGCGCGTACGACGAGCGGCTGGCGGCGCTGCGGGCAGAGCGCGACGCCGAGGTGCTGGTGGCCGAGCGTATCGATGTGACGCTGCCCTCGACCCGACAACCGGTCGGCGCCCGCCACCCGATCACGATTCTGGGCGAGCGCATCGCCGACACGTTCGTCGCGATGGGCTGGGAACTCGCCGAGGGACCCGAGGTCGAAACCGAGCAGTTCAACTTCGATGCGCTGAACTTCGCTCCCGACCATCCGGCGCGCAGCGAGCAGGACACCTTCCACATCGGCCCCGAGGGATCGCGGCAGGTGTTGCGCACCCACACCTCACCGGTGCAGATCCGCACGCTGCTAGAACGCGAGCCGCCGGTCTACATCGTTTCGATCGGGCGCACGTTTCGCACCGACGAACTCGACGCCACCCACACTCCGGTCTTCCATCAGGTCGAAGGCCTCGCGGTGGACAAAGGACTGACGATGGCCCATCTGCGCGGCACGCTGGATGCTTTCGCCCGCTCCGAGTTCGGTCCTCAGGCGCGCACACGGTTCCGTCCGCATTTCTTTCCGTTCACGGAACCGTCGGCCGAGGTCGATATCTGGTTCGAGAACAAGAAGGGCGGAGCCGGCTGGGTCGAATGGGGCGGTTGCGGCATGGTCAATCCGAACGTGCTGCGCGCCTGCGGGATCGATCCTGATGCCTACTCCGGCTTCGCGTTTGGCATGGGCCTGGAGCGAACCCTGCAGTTCCGCAACGGAATTCCGGACATGCGCGACATGGTCGAAGGTGACGTGCGGTTCTCCCTGCCGTTCGGGGTCGGGGCCTGATGCGGCTGCCGTACAGCTGGCTGCGCGACGTCGTGCGGGCCGGCGCGCCGGGTTGGGACGTGAGCCCCGCCGACCTCGAAGAGACGTTGATCCGCATCGGCCATGAGGTCGAGGAGGTCATTCCGGTCGGCCCCGTCACGGGCCCGCTGACGGTGGGACGGGTGGCCGCCATCGAGGAGCTCACCGAGTTCAAGAAGCCCATCCGCGCCGTCAAGGTCGACGTCGGAGAAGCCGAGCCACGGGACATCGTCTGCGGTGCAACAAACTTCGTCGTCGGCGATCTGGTCGTGGTGGCACTGCCCGGTACGGTGCTGCCCGGCGACTTCACCATCGCCAGCCGCAAGACCTATGGCCGGATCTCCGACGGGATGATCTGCTCGACGGCCGAAATGAATCTGGGCACCGACCATTCGGGCATCCTCGTGCTACCTGCCGACACCGCCGAACCGGGTCACCCCGCCGCCGATCTCCTCGGCCTCGACGACGTCGTCTTCCACCTGGCCATCACACCGGACCGGGGCTACTGCCTGTCGGTGCGCGGGCTGGCCCGCGAGGTCGCCACCGCCTACGACCTCGATTACGTCGACCCCGCCGACGTTGCCCCGTTACCGGCCGATGGCGAGGCGCTGCCCGTGTCGATCGACCCGGGCACCGGAGTCCAGCGGTTCGGACTACGCCCGGTGACCGGCATCGATGCCGGCGCCGTCTCGCCGTGGTGGCTGCAGCGACGGCTTCTGTTGTCCGGCATCCGGGCCATCTCTCCCGCGGTGGACGTCACCAACTACGTGATGCTCGAGCTCGGCCACCCGATGCACGCCCACGACCGCAGCCTGATCACCGGCGGATTCCGCGTGCGCTTCGCCGAACCGGGGGAGACCGTGGTCACCCTCGACGATGTCGAACGCCGCCTCGACACGGCCGATGTGCTGATCGTCGACGACGAAGCGACCGCCGCGATCGGCGGCGTTATGGGCGCGGGCACCACCGAGGTGCGCGAGACGACCACCGACGTACTGCTGGAGGCCGCCGTGTGGGACCCAGCCGCCGTCTCGCGCACGCAGCGGCGGCTGCGCCTGTACAGCGAGGCGGGTCGGCGCTACGAACGCAGCGTCGATCCGGCGATTTCGGTCGCCGCGTTGGACCGCTGCGCTGTGCTGCTCGCCGAGATCGCCAACGGCACGGTCGAACCCACGCTGACCGATTGGCGCGGCGAGCCACCCCGAGACGACTGGTCGCAACCGCCGGTCGCCATGGCGGCCGACCTGCCCGACCGCACCGCCGGTGTCGACTACGCACCGGGCACCGCAGAACGGCGGCTCACTCAGATCGGCGCACGGGTCGTCGCCGCCGAGGGCACGCTCACCGTCACGCCGCCGAGTTGGCGGCCCGATCTGCGTCAACCCGCCGACCTCGTCGAAGAGGTGCTGCGTCTCGAGGATCTGGAGACCATTCCGTCGGTGTTGCCGCTGGCCCCGGCCGGCCGCGGGCTGACTCCGGTGCAGAGGCGACGGCGTGCGGTCGGTAAGTCGTTGGGGCTCAACGGGTATGTGGAGATCCTGCCCACCCCGTTTCTGCCGGCGGGCGTGTTCGACCAGTGGGGCCTGCCCGCCGACGACCCCCGCCGTACCACGACCAACGTGCTCAACCCGCTGGATTCCGACCGCCCGCGGTTGGCCACCACCCTGCTGCCGGGACTATTGGAGGCGTTGAGCCGCAACGTGTCTCGCGGAACCGTGGACGTCGGTTTGTTCGCGATCCAGCAGGTCGTCCAACCGACGCCGGACACCCGTTCCCTCGAGCGGATACCGACCGACCGGCGACCCAGCGACGACGAGATCGCCGCCCTGAACGCGTCGCTGCCGCGACAGCCCCAGCACGTCGCCCTGGTGGTGGCCGGGTTGCGCGAACCCGCAGGCCCATGGGGTCCGGGTCGCGCGGTGCAGCCCGGCGACGTGTTCGAGGCGGTGCAGGTGATCGCTCGCGCCGCCGGTGTCGAGCTGAGCCTGCGCGCCGCTCAGCGCCTGCCGTGGCATCCGGGGCGCTGCGCCGAAGTGGTGCTGGGCGACCGGCAGAGCGGAACCGTCGTCGGCCACGCCGGTGAACTGCACCCGGCGGTCGTCGAGCGGTCGGGTCTGCCCAAGCGCACCTGTGCCCTCGAACTGGATCTGGACGCCATACCCATCGTCGAGCGACTTCCGGCTCCGAGGGTGTCGCCGTTTCCCGCCGTGTTTCAGGACATCAGCCTGGTCGTCGACGAGGACGTCGCCGCGGCCGCCGTGGTCGAGGCGGTGCGGGCCGGAGCGGGGCCGCTGCTGGAGGACGTGCGGCTGTTCGACGTCTACACCGGCCCGCAGGTCGGCGAGGGCCGCAAATCGCTGGCGTTCGCGCTGCGGTTCCGTGCCGCCGATCGCACGCTCACCGAGGACGAGGCCAGCGCGGCACGCGAAGCGGCCGTGCAGGCCGCGACCGAGCGCATCGGCGCCGAGCAACGCCGCTGATATTAATGAATTTGCATAGGTATGCATAAACATGCAGAATTGCCTGCATGGTTTCAGTTGCGGTAGCGGGCGCCAGCGGATACGCCGGCGGTGAGATCCTACGCCTGCTTCTCGGACATCCCGCTTATGCCGACGGCCGGCTGACGATCGGCGCGCTGACCGCAGCGGCGAGTGCGGGCACCGCGCTGGCCGAGCACCATCCGCACCTGTTGCCGCTGGCCAACCGCGTGCTGGAGGCCACCGACAAAGAGGTGCTGCGGGGACACGATGTGGTGTTTCTGGGGTTACCGCACGGGCATTCCGCTCAGCTGGCCGAACAGCTCGGCGGTGACACGCTGATCGTGGACTGCGGCGCCGATTTCCGGCTCGCCGACGCCGCGGCCTGGCAGCGGTTCTACGGCTCCGAGCACGCCGGTACCTGGCCCTACGGGCTGCCGGAGCTACCGGGTGCGCGCGACCGGCTGCGCGGTGCGAAGCGGATCGCGGTGCCCGGGTGCTATCCGACCGCGGCCCTGCTGGCGCTGTGGCCCGCGGTGGCAGAAGACCTCATCGAGCCGGCCGTGACCGTGGTGTCGGTCAGCGGCGCGTCGGGGGCGGGCCGGGCCGCCAAACCCGATCTGCTGGGCGCCGAGGTGATCGGATCGGCACGCCCGTACAACATCGGCGGTAAGCACCGGCACACACCGGAGATCGCCCAGGGGCTGCGCGCGGTCGGTAACAAGGACGTGACCGTGTCGTTCACGCCGGTGCTCATACCGACGTCTCGCGGCATCCTGGCCACCTGCACCGCGCGCACCGACGCCTCGCTTCCGGAGATCCGCGCCGCCTACGAAAAGGCCTACGATGCCGAACCGTTCGTTCATGTGCTGCCGGAAGGACAACTGCCGAAGACGGGTTCGGTGCTGGGCAGCAACGCCGCCCAGCTGGCCGTCGCCCTGGACGAGGATGCGAAGACGTTGATCGCCGTCGCCGCGATCGACAACCTCGTCAAAGGCACCGGCGGCGCCGCGGTGCAGTCGATGAACCTGGCGCTGGGCTGGCCCGAGACCGAGGGGCTTTCGATCGTGGGCATGGCACCGTGACTTCCGGCACCCGGCTGCTTCGCACCCAGGGCGTCACGGCCCCCGAAGGCTTCCGCGCGACCGGAATCGCCGCAGGCATCAAAGCATCCGGCGCGCTGGACCTGGCGTTGGTGTTCAACGAGGGCCCCGACTACGCCGCTGCGGGGGTGTTCACCCGCAATCAGGTCAAGGCCGCGCCGGTGCTGTGGAGCCGCCAAGTGCTCACCACCGGCCGCCTACGCGCGGTGATCCTGAACTCCGGCGGCGCCAACGCCTGCACCGGGCCGCAGGGCTTCCAGGACACCCACGCCACCGCCGAGGCGGTCGCGGCGGCGATGAGCGACTGGGGCACCGAAACCGGCGCGATCGAGGTCGCGGTCTGTTCGACCGGGCTGATCGGAGACCGGCTGCCGATGGACAAAGTGCTGCCCGGCGTCACCGAGATCGTGCACGAACTGTCGGGTGGACTCCACGGCGGTGAAGAGGCCGCGCGGGCCATCATGACCACCGACACCGTGCCCAAGCAGGTCGCGCTGCACCACGCCGACAACTGGACCGTCGGCGGAATGGCCAAGGGCGCAGGCATGATCGCCCCGTCGCTGGCCACCATGTTGTGCGTGATCACCACCGACGCGGTCGCCGATTCCACCGCACTCGACGAGGCGCTGCGCAAGGCCACCTCGCTCACCTTCGACCGCCTCGACGTCGACGGCAGCTGTTCGACCAACGACTCGGTATTGCTTCTGTCGTCCGGCGCCAGCGCGGTCAAGCCCAGCCAGAGCGAACTCGACGAGGCGATCCTGAGGGTGTGCGACGACCTGTGCCAACAGCTGCAGGCCGACGCCGAGGGTGTGACGAAACGGATCCTCATCACGGTGGCCGGTGCGGCTTCCGAGGACGACGCACTGCTCGGCGCCCGCATCGTCGCGCGGGACAGCCTGGTCAAGACCGCGCTGTTCGGCTCGGACCCGAACTGGGGCCGGGTGCTGGCAGCCATCGGCATGGCGCCGTTCAAGGTGGATCCGGAGCGGGTCACCGTGTCCTTCAACGGGTTTGCGGTCTGGTGCGATGGGACGCCGCAACCGGGTTCGCGCGACGTGGATCTCTCCGGTGCCGACATCACCGTCACCATCGACCTCGGCGACGGGGCGGCCCAGGCCTCCGTCCGCACCACCGACCTGTCGCACGGTTACGTCGAAGAGAACTCGGCGTACAGCTCATGAGCGTCGAAACCCCGATCAAGGCAAAGGTTCTGGCCGAAGCGCTGGAGTGGCTCAAACAGCTGCACGGCAAGACCGTCGTGATCAAGTACGGCGGCAACGCGATGACCGACGACGTGCTCAAGGCCGCGTTCGCCGCCGACATGGTCTTCCTGCGCAACTGCGGCGTCCATCCCGTCGTCGTGCACGGCGGCGGTCCACAGATCAGCGCGATGCTCAAACGCCTCGGCATTCAAGGCGATTTCAAGGGCGGGTTCCGGGTCACCACACCCGAGGTGCTGGACGTGGCGCGCATGGTGCTTTTCGGTCAGGTCGGCCGGGAACTGGTCGGGCTGATCAACGCCCACGGCCCGTACGCGGTCGGGGTCACCGGCGAGGACGCCCAGTTGTTCACCGCGGTGCGGCGCAGCGTGACCGTCGACGGTGTGGCCACCGACATCGGCCTGGTCGGCGACGTCGAGAGGGTCAACGCCGAATCGCTGCTGGATCTCATTGCCGCGGGTCGGATTCCGGTGGTGTCGACCATCGCCCCCGACATCGGCGGGGTGGTGCACAACATCAACGCCGACACGGCAGCCGCCGCGCTGGCCGAGGCGTTGGGCGCCGAGAAACTGCTGATGCTCACCGATGTCGAGGGCCTGTACACGAATTGGCCCGACCGCGGCTCGCTGGTCAGCGAGATCGACTCCGCCACACTGACGCAAATGCTGCCGACACTGGAGGCCGGGATGGTGCCCAAGATCGAGGCGTGTCTGCGCGCGGTGGCCGGTGGTGTGCCGAGCGCACATGTCATCGACGGCCGCGTCGAGCACTGCGTGCTGGTCGAACTGCTCACCGACGAGGGGACGGGGACGAAAGTGGTGCGGTCATGACCCTGCTCGAGCGGTGGCAGACCGTGATGATGAACAACTACGGCACCCCGCCGCTGGCGTTGTCCAGCGGTGACGGCGCGGTGGTCACCGACGTCGACGGCAAGACCTATGTCGATCTGCTCGGCGGCATCGCGGTCAACATCCTGGGCCACCGACATCCCGCGGTCATCGAAGCCGTCACCGCTCAGCTCAACACGCTGGGCCACACGTCGAACCTGTATGCGACCGAACCCGGTGTCGCGCTGGCCGAAGCGCTGGTCGGGCTGCTCGGAGCGGGCCCGGCCGCGCCGGCCAAGGTGTTCTTCTGCAACTCCGGCACCGAAGCCAACGAAGTCGCTTTCAAGATCACACGACTCACTGGGCGCACGAAACTGGTTGCGGCGCAAGGCGCTTTCCACGGTCGCACCATGGGCTCTCTTGCCCTCACCGGTCAGCCGTCCAAGCAGGCGCCGTTCGCGCCGCTGCCGGGTGAGGTGACCCATGTGCCCTACGGCGACATCGATGCGCTGCGAGCCGCCGTCGACGACGAAACCGCCGCGGTGTTCCTCGAGCCGATCATGGGCGAAGGCGGGGTCGTGGTTCCGCCCGCCGGCTACCTCGTCGCCGCCCGCGAGATCACTGCGCAGCACAACGCACTGCTGGTGCTCGACGAGGTGCAGACCGGAATGGGCCGCACCGGAGCGTTTTTCGCGCATCAGCACGACGGGATCACTCCGGATGTCGTAACCCTGGCCAAGGGCCTCGGCGGCGGGTTGCCGATCGGCGCATGCATCGCGACGGGCGCCACCGCGGAGCTGTTGACGCCCGGATTGCACGGCAGCACGTTCGGCGGCAACCCTGTCTGCACCGCCGCCGCGCTGGCGGTGCTGCGGGTGCTGGCCGACGACGATCTGATCAGCCGCGCCGACGTGCTCGGCAAAACGCTGTCGACGGGCATCGAGGCCACTGGGCATCCGTTGATCGACCACGTCCGCGGCCGTGGCCTGCTGCTCGGTGTCGTGCTGACCGCCGAAGCCGCCAAAGCCGTCGAGGCCGCGGCCCGCGACGCCGGCTTCCTCGTCAACGCCGCGGCTCCCGACGTGGTCCGGCTGGCCCCGCCGCTGGTGATCAGCGAGGCTCAGGTCGACGACTTCCTCGCCGCGCTTCCCGCCGTCCTCGACCTTGGCCTCCAAAAGGGCGCAACCTCATGACCGCAACCATCCGGCACTTCCTGCGTGACGACGATCTGAGCCCCGCCGAACAGGCCGAGGTGCTCGCTCTGGCAGCCGAATTGAAGGCCCAGCCGTTCAGCCGTCGCCCTCTGGAGGGCCCGAGCGGCGTGGCGGTGATCTTCGACAAGAACTCCACGCGGACCCGGTTCTCGTTCGAGCTGGGCGTTGCCCAACTCGGTGGCCACGCCGTCGTGGTCGACGGCCGCAGCACTCAGCTGGGTCGAGACGAGACACTGGAGGACACCGGCCGGGTGCTCTCGCGCTACGTCAAGGCGATCGTGTGGCGCACCTTTGCCCAGGACCGGCTGACCGCGATGGCGGCGGGTGCGAGTGTGCCGATCGTCAACGCGCTGTCCGACGAGTTCCACCCGTGCCAGGTGCTGGCCGATCTGCAGACGCTCGCCGAGCGCAAAGGCAGGCTGTCGGGCTTGCGGATGACCTACCTCGGCGACGGCGCCAACAACATGGCGCACTCGCTGATGCTGGGCGGCGTCACCGCGGGTGTGAATGTGACGATCGCGGCACCGGACGGCTTCCACCCGCATCCGGACTTCGTCGACGCCGCGCAGAAACGGGCTTCGGAGACCGGTGCGACGGTCACCGTGACCGATGATGCGAACGCAGCCGCCGACGGCGCCGACGTCCTGGTCACCGACACGTGGACGTCGATGGGTCAGGAGAACGACGGCCTGGACCGGGTAGGGCCGTTCCGGCCGTACCAGGTCAACGAAGCCCTGCTAGGCCGTGCCGACGCCGATGCGGTTGTGCTGCACTGCCTTCCGGCGCACCGCGGTGAAGAAATCACCGACGAGGTGATCGACGGCGCGCAGAGCGCGGTGTGGGATGAAGCCGAGAACCGCCTGCACGCGCAGAAGGCGCTGCTGGTGTGGCTGCTGGAGCGGGCGGGAGCCGGGCAGTGACGTCGGCGGCGACTCGTGCCGGGCGGCAGGCCCGCATCGTGGCGATCCTGTCGTCGCGGTCGGTGCACAGCCAGACCGAGCTGGCCGCCCTGCTGGCCGAGGAGGGCATCGAGGTCACGCAGGCCACGCTGTCGCGCGATCTGGAAGAACTCGGCGCGGTGAAACTGCGCGGTGCCGACGGCGGCGTCGGCGTGTACATCGTCCCCGAGGACGGCAGCCCGGTGCGCGGCGTTTCCGGTGGCACCGAGCGGATGTCGCGGCTGCTGGCCGAACTGCTCGTGTCGACCGACTCCAGCGGCAACCTGGCCATCCTGCGCACCCCGCCCGGGGCGGCGCACTACCTTGCCAGCGCGATGGACCGCGCGGCACTTCCGTTCGTCGTCGGTACCGTCGCCGGTGACGACACCATCCTGGTGGTCGCGCGTGAGCCGATGACCGGCGCCGAACTGGCAACGAAACTCGAGAGCATTAGACAAAAGGAGACCTGCTGATGTCCGAACGCGTCATCCTGGCATATTCCGGTGGCCTGGACACCTCGGTGGCGATCAGCTGGATCGGCAAGGAGACCGGGCGCGAGGTCGTCGCTGTCGCAATCGATCTCGGCCAAGGCGGCGAGGACATGGAGGTTGTGCGCAAGCGCGCCATCGACTGCGGCGCCGTGGAAGCCGTCGTCGTCGACGCCAAGGACGAGTTCGCCGACGAGTACTGCCTGCCCGCGATCCAGTCGAACGCGCTGTACATGGACCGCTACCCGCTGGTCTCGGCGCTGAGCCGACCGCTGATCGTCAAGCATCTCGTGGCCGCGGCGCGCGAACACGGCGGCGGCACCGTCGCGCACGGCTGCACCGGCAAGGGCAACGACCAGGTCCGCTTCGAGGTTGGGTTCGCTTCGCTGGCACCGGATCTCAAGGTGCTGGCGCCGGTGCGTGACTACGCGTGGACACGGGAGAAGGCGATCGCGTTCGCCGAGGAGAATGCGATCCCGATCAACGTCACCAAGCGTTCGCCGTTCTCGATCGACCAGAACGTCTGGGGTCGCGCGGTGGAGACCGGCTTCCTCGAGCATCTGTGGAACGCCCCGACCAAGGACGTCTACGACTACACCGAGGATCCGACGGTCAACTGGAGCACACCCGACGAGGTCATCATCGGTTTCGAGCGTGGCGTGCCGGTGTCGATCGATGGCCGCCCGGTGACGGTGCTGCAGGCGATCGAGGAGTTGAACCGCCGGGCCGGTGAACAAGGTGTCGGCAGGCTCGATGTGGTCGAGGACCGGCTGGTCGGCATCAAGAGCCGCGAAATCTACGAGGCGCCGGGCGCGATGGTGTTGATCACCGCGCACACCGAACTCGAACACGTCACGCTGGAGCGCGAACTCGGCCGCTTCAAGCGCCACACCGACCAGAAGTGGGGGGAGCTGGTCTACGACGGGCTCTGGTACTCACCCCTGAAGACCGCGCTGGAGTCCTTCGTCGCCAAGACCCAGGAGCACGTGACCGGAGAGATCCGGCTGGTGTTGCACGGCGGACACATCGCGGTGAACGGCCGTCGCAGCGCCGAGTCGCTCTACGACTTCAACCTTGCCACCTACGACGAGGGCGATACGTTCGACCAATCGGCGGCCCGCGGTTTCGTGCAGATCCACGGTCTGTCGTCGAGCATCGCCGCCCGCCGGGACCTCGATACGTGATGCCCTCCGATCCACTACCGCGAGCGACCGTGTCTGTACGGCGACACACCGGGTTCGGGCGTACAAACGCGGTCACTCGAGGGAAGTGAGGGTCCTGAGATGAGCACGAACGAAGGTTCGCTGTGGGGCGGACGGTTCGCCGACGGACCGTCCGACGCGCTCGCGGCCCTGTCGAGGTCGACGCACTTCGACTGGGTGCTCGCTCCCTACGACATCCGGGCATCCAAAGCGCACGCGCAGGTGCTGCACGGCGCCGGGTTGCTGACCGACGATCAGCGCGACGGGCTGCTCGCGGGCCTCGACAGCCTGGCTGCCGATGTCACCGACGGCAGCTTCGGACCCTTGGTGACGGACGAAGACGTGCACGGCGCCCTCGAGCGCGGCCTGATCGATCGGGTCGGCGCGGAACTCGGTGGGCGGTTGCGGGCGGGCCGGTCGCGAAACGATCAGGTGGCCACGCTGTTCCGGATGTGGTTGCGCGACGCGATCAGGCGCGTCGCCGACGGCGCTCTGCAGGTCGTCGACGCGTTGGCCGCCCAGGCGGCCGCCCACCCGACCGCGATCATGCCGGGCAAGACGCATCTGCAGTCCGCGCAACCCGTGCTTCTCGCGCATCACCTACTGGCGCATGCGCATCCGTTGCTGCGCGACGTCGACCGGCTGGCCGACTTCGACAAGCGGGCTGCGGTGTCGCCCTATGGGTCCGGCGCGCTGGCCGGGTCGTCCCTGGGCTTGAATCCCGACGCGATCGCCGAGGATCTCGGCTTCGACACCGCCGCCGACAATTCGATCGATGCCACCGCATCGCGGGACTTCGCCGCGGAGGCGGCATTTGTGTTCTCGATGATCGGCGTCGATCTGTCCCGGTTGGCCGAGGACATCATCTTATGGAGCACAACCGAATTCGGCTACGTCACCCTTCACGACGCCTGGTCGACCGGTAGCTCCATCATGCCGCAGAAGAAGAACCCCGACATCGCCGAACTCGCTCGCGGCAAGTCCGGCCGGTTGATCGGCAACCTCACCGGGCTGCTGGCGACGCTCAAAGCTCAACCGTTGGCCTATAACCGGGACCTGCAGGAGGACAAGGAACCGGTGTTCGACTCCGTCGCCCAGCTCGAACTCCTGCTGCCGGCCATGGCGGGGCTGGTCGCGACGTTGCGCTTCGACGTCGACCGGATGACCGAGCTCGCGCCGCTCGGCTACACCCTGGCCACCGACGTCGCCGAATGGCTTGTGCGCAGGGGAGTGCCGTTCCGGGTAGCGCATGAGGCCGCGGGTGCCGCGGTGCGCGCGGCCGAAGCGCGCGGCATCGGGCTGGAAGAACTCGAGGACGCCGAACTCGCGGCAATCCATCCCGAACTCACCCCGCAGGTGCGTGAGGTCCTGACCATCGAGGGATCGGTGGACTCCCGCGACGCCCGCGGCGGCACCGCACCGACGCAGGTCGCCCGGCAGCTCGGTGCCGTGCGCGAAACCGCTGAGCGGCTGCGGCTACGGTTGAGGAGATGACCGAACGCGTCGAGTTCAGCTCCGGTGCGACGACTCTGGTGGGCCACCTCTATGACGGCGGCCAGGACGAACCCCGGCCCTGTGTGGTGCTGTGCCAGGGCTTCGGCGGCACGCAGGACACCCCGGCGTTGACGGCGAACGCGCGGAGTTTCGCCGCCGCCGGTTACGCGGCCCTCACGTTCGACTACCGCAACTTCGGTGAAAGCCATGGTGAGCCTAGGCAATTGGTGGACATCGGCGGTCAACTCGACGACATCGCCGCTGCGGTCACGTTCGCCCGCGGCCGCAGCGGTATCGACCCCGACCGCATCGTGTTGTGGGGCAGCTCGCTCGGTGGCGGCCACGTGGTCACGGCGGCGGCACGGGATCCACGGATCGCGGCCGTGATCGCCCAGATCCCGTTCAACGGATTCCCCAAGGAGGTCGAGGGCCGGTCGACGGCGGCCACGCTGCGGCTGCTGTGGGCGATGACCACCGACACCGTGCGCGGCGCTCTGGGTGCATCGCCCGCTTACATCAAAGCGATCGGGGATCCGGGTGAGCTCGCGGTCATTGCCAGTTCCGAGGCACACCAGACCATCGAGGGCATGCAGAGCGCGACGTGGCGCAACGAGGTCGCACCGCGAGCGCTGTTCGCGATGATGCGCTACAAACCCGGCAACCACGCACCGCACGTGTCTGCGGCCGTGCTGGTGTGCGTCGGCAAGCGAGACAAGGAAACTCAGGAGGCCGATGCGGCACGACTGGCCGAACTCGCGCCCCGAGGTGAGCTAAAGAGCTACGACCTCGCCCATTTCGACTTCTACCGCGACGACGTCCGCCAGCGCGTGATTGCGGATCAGATCGCATTCCTGCGCCGGGTCCTCGGTTAGCCGCCCGGCATCAGTCGTCGTCGTTGCAGATGCTGACCTCGAGACGACCGTCGTCGACCTCGATTTCCAGGTCGAGGTCCTCAGCTCCTCTGCGGAACGAGATCTCGACCTCCTCGGGTTCCTGATCGTCGACCTGATGCGTCCAACCCTCCGCCGGGGTCACCGACTCGAGGGTGAGGCGACCGTCAGCGAACGTGACGACTGCTGACCCCGCGTCGTACACCTGGTAGCGACCATCCGGGGCGGGTTCGAGGCGGACGCATTGGTTGCGGCCGGGCCGGGCGGGGGCGGCGACTCCCGTCTGCGGCGCCGCGGGCGGCGGTGTGTTCTGGGTCGGCGTGGCCTGCGGACTGTTCGAGGGCGAGGCGGACTCCGTGACGGTCACCGTGGACTGGGGTTCGGCGCCCGAGCCGCACCCCGGCAGGAGCAGAGCGACCCCGGCGAGCGCGGTGGCACCGGTCGATCTGGTTGCCATGCTCCCAGGCTACGGCGTCAGCCGCCTGCGGCGGCCAGCCACGCTTCTTCGAGAGATTCCTTGCGATTCAACAGCTCCTGGAGCTCGGCGTTGAGCTCGCCCAACCGGACATGGTCCGCGGCGGCCTCCGCCATCAACTCGTGGAGTGCGGCGATGCGCGACTCCAGCTTTTCCAGCTGCCCCTCGATGCGTGCCATCTCCTTGCCGGTGCGGCGCTCCCGCGCCGACGCCGTTTCGCCTTGCGAACCCGCCGCCGCTGCACTCGCCGTCGATGCAGGTGCTGGTGATGCGGCCGCCGCGCGGTCCGCCAGGTACTGCTCGATTCCGCCCGGCAACAGCTCGCAGCGGCCACCACCCGTCAGCGCGTAGGTGACATCGGAGACCCGTTCGAGGAAGTAGCGATCGTGGGTGACGGCGATCAGCGTGCCCGGCCAGCCGTCGAGGTAATCCTCGATGACGGTCAACGTGTCGATATCGAGGTCGTTTGTCGGCTCGTCGAGCAGGAGCACGTTCGGTTCATCAAGCAACAGCCGCAGAAACTGCAACCTGCGCCGTTCACCACCTGAGAGCTCTGACACCCGCGTCGTCAGCTTGTCGCCGGTGAACCCGAAGTCCCGCAGCAACGTGTCGGCGCTGATCTCGCCGCCGCCGGCCAGTTGGGTGATTCTTCGCCGATCCTCGACCGCGTCCAGCACCCGGTCGGCGCCGTCGAGTTCGGCCAGGGCCTGGCTGAGGTAACCGATCCGCAGCGTCGCGCCCCGCTTGATCGTGCCCGCCGTCGGCGCCAGCTCACCTGCCAGCAGTCGCAGCACCGACGTTTTGCCGGTGCCGTTGACGCCGACCAGCCCGATGCGCGCGCCGGGGCCGATCGACCAGTCGACCTGGTCCAACACGACGGTGTCGCCCACCTCGAGCCGCACCCGGTGCAGGTCGAACACGTCCTTGCCCAGCCGGTTGGTGGCGAACCGCTGTAGAACCAGGGAGTCCCGTGGCGGCGGTTCGTTGGCGATCAACTCGTTGGCGGCCTGGATGCGGAACTTCGGTTTCGACGTCCGCGCCGGCGGTCCGCGCCGCAGCCATGCCAGCTCCTTGCGCATGAGGTTCTGCCTGCGCGCCTCGGCGCCGGCCGCCAGCCGCATCCGCTCGGCCCGCGCGAGCACGTAGGCCGCGTAACCGCCTTCGTAGCCCTCTACCTTCCCTTTTCCGCTACCGGCATGCACCTCCCACGTCCTGGTGCACACCGCATCGAGGAACCAGCGGTCGTGGCTGACCACCACCAGTGCCTTGGCCCGGCGCCGCTTGAGGTGTGCGGCCAGCCATCCGATCACCTCGACGTCGAGGTGGTTGGTCGGCTCGTCGAGCACGAGGACGTCATGACCGGCGATCAGCACTGCAGCCAGCGCCACCCGGCGCCGCTCTCCGCCCGAGAGCGGGCCGACCGCACTGTCGAGGGAGACGTCGGCCAACAAATGCGAGACGACGTCGCGGGTCTCGGGTTCGGCCGCCCAGACGTGATCGGGACGGCCACCGACGATCACGTCGCGCACGGTGGACTCGGCGGCGAAGTCGTCACTCTGCCGCAGATAGCCCACCGACAACCCCGAGGTGTGGGTCACCCGGCCCGAATCCGGCTCGCGGGTGAGCGTCAAGATCTGCAGCAGCGTGGTCTTACCGTCGCCGTTGCGCCCGACCACGCCGATCGCGTCACCGTCGTCAATGCCCAGGCTGATCGCATCGAGGAGCGTGCGGGTGCCGTAGCCGACGGTCACGCGCTCGACATTGATCAGGTTCGCCATCAGCCGCCGATGATAGGTCGGCCCTGCCGGCCGGGCCCCTGTGCCATGATGACGTCGGTCGATTCGGGGGTTCTATGGCGGCCAGAAGGGGAGCGTGCGGCGTGGATCTGTCGGCGATAACCAAGCCGGTCGGACGACTGGTGGCGACCGCCCAGAACGGGCTGGAAGTGTTGCGCTACGGCGGCCTGGAGACCGGCGCCGTACCCTCGCCGTTCCAGATCATCCAGAGCGTGCCGATGTACCGGTTGCGGCGCTATTTCCCGCCCGACACGAGGCCGGGAGCGAAGCAACCCGGCCCACCCGTGCTGATGGTGCACCCGATGATGATGTCCGCCGACATGTGGGACGTCACCCGCGACGACGGGGCCGTCGGCATCCTGCACAACGCGGGCATCGACCCGTGGGTCATCGACTTCGGCTCGCCCGACAAGGTTGAAGGCGGCATGGAGCGCACGCTGGCCGACCACGTCGTCGCGCTGAGCGAGGCCATCGACACCGTCAAAGAGGTCACCGGTCGCGACGTGCACCTGGCCGGCTACTCGCAGGGCGGGATGTTCGCCTACCAGGTCGCGGCCTACCGCAGGTCGAAAGATCTGGCGAGCATCATCGCGTTCGGCTCGCCGGTCGACACCCTGGCCGCGCTACCGATGAACCTGCCCGCCAGCGTCGCGCCCGTGGCCGCCGATTTCATGGCCGACCACGTGTTCAGCCGGATCGACATCCCGGGCTGGCTGGCCCGCACCGGCTTCCAGATGCTCGATCCGATCAAGACCGCCCAGTCGCGCCTCGACTTCCTGCGCCAACTACACGATCGCGAGGCCCTGCTGCCCCGCGAGCAACAACGCCGGTTCCTGGCCTCCGAGGGCTGGATCGCGTGGTCGGGCCCCGCCATCGCCGAGTTGCTGAAACAGTTCATCGCGCACAACCGGATGATGAGCGGTGGCTTCTCGATTCACGGTGACCTTGTCACGCTGTCGGATATCGAGTGCCCGGTGCTGGCCGTGGTCGGCGAAGTCGACGATATCGGCCAGCCGGCTTCGGTGCGCGGTATCAAGCGCGCCGCCCCGAAGGCCAACGTGTACGAATTCCTCATTCGCGCAGGCCATTTCGGGCTTGTCGTCGGTTCGAAGGCGTCCAGCCAGACGTGGCCGGCGGTCGCGCAGTGGGTCAAGTGGCTCGACGGCACCGGCGAGCGGCCCGAAGGCGTCAACCCGATGGCGCTGCAGCAAGCCGAACCCAACGAGACCGGCGTCTCGATCAGCTCGCGCCTGGCGCACGGCACGGCCGCGGCGACCGAGATGGCATGGACCCTGGCCCGCTCGGCTGCCGATGCCGTGGTGAGCGCCAACAAGTCGGCCAGAGCCCTGGCCGTCGAGACGGCCCGCACGCTGCCGCGCCTGGCCCGGCTCGGCCAGATCAACGAGCACACGCGGATCTCGTTCGGCCGCATCATGTCCGAACAGGCCCGCGACTTCCCGCGCGGTGACTGCCTGCTGTTCGACGGCCGAGTCCACACCTACGAAGCCGTGGACCGACGCATCAACAACGTCGTCCGAGGCCTCATCGAGGTCGGGGTACGCCAAGGCACGCGCGTCGGCGTCCTGATGGAGACCAGGCCCAGCGCGCTGGTGGCGATCGCCGCGCTCTCGCGACTGGGCGCGGTGGCGGTGCTCATGCCGCCCGACGTCGATCTGCCCACCGCTGCCCGGCTCGGCTCGGTGTCCGACATCATCACCGACCCCAGCAACCTCGAAGCCGCCCGGCGACTCGATATGCGTGTGCTGGTGCTCGGTGGCGGTGAGGCACGCGACCTCGACGTTCCCGAGGACAGCGACGTCATCGACATGGAGAAGATCGACCCGGAAGCGGTCGACTTGCCCGGGTGGTACCGGCCGAACCCCGGTCTGGCCCGCGACCTCGCCTTCATCGGTTTCAGCTCGATCAGCGGCGACCTGGTCGCTCGCCAGATCACCAACGCTCGGTGGGCGATCTCAGCGTTCGGCACCGCGTCGGCGGCCAATCTCAGCCGCAGCGACACGGTCTACTGCCTGACGCCGCTACACCACCAGTCCGGTCTGCTGGTGGCGATCGGCGGCGCCACCGTCGGCGGCTCGCGGATCGCGCTGTCGCGCAGCCTGCGGCCGGACCGATTCCTCAACGAGCTTCGCCAGTACGGCGTCACGGTCGTCAGCTACACGTGGGCGATGCTGCGCGACGTCATCGACGACCCGTCGTTCGCGCTGCACGGCAGCCACCCGGTTCGGCTGTTCATCGGTTCTGGCATGCCGACCGGACTGTGGAAGCGGGTGGTCGAGATCTTCCAACCCGCCCACGTCGTCGAGTTCTTCGCGACCACCGACGGACAAGCCGTGCTGGCCAACGTGTCCGGCGCGAAGATCGGCAGCAAGGGTCGCCCGCTGCCGGGTGCACGCGAACTGGCGCTGGCGGCCTACGACCCCGCCGAGGACCTGATTCTGGAGGACGACCAGGGCTTCGTCCGCCGTGCCGAAACCAACGAGGTTGGTGTGCTGCTCGCCCGACCACGCGGGCCGATCGACCCGACCGCCCCGATCAAGCGGGGCGTTTTCGCTCCGGCCGACACCTGGGTGTCCACGGAGTACCTGTTCCGCCGCGACGACGACGGCGACTACTGGCTTGTCGACAGCCGGGGACTGGTCATCCAGACCGACCGTGGCTGCGTCTACTCATCGACCGTCAACGATGCGGTCGGCTGCCTCGGCGCGGTCGACCTCGCGGTCACCTACGGGGTGCAAGCCAACGGACGCCAGCTGGCCATCACGGCGTTGGAGTTGCAGCCCGGCGGCAGCATTCCGTCCGCGGACCTGACCGAGGCCCTCGCGGACCTGGCGGTCGGCGAACCACCCGACATCGTCCACGTGGTGCCGGGGATGGCGCTCAGCGCGTCATACCGGCCGCTGGTCAGACCGCTGCAAGCGGAAGGCGTTCCGAAGCCGTCGCGTAACGCGTGGTACCTCGACCCCGATACGAATCGGTACAAGCGGCTGACCGTGGCGGTCCGTTCCGAGATCGCCGAAGGCCAGTAGCGAAGGTCGGTCATGACGACCTGCCGGCGGGGCCGAGCGCTGTTAGGCTCCCGCTGGCGGCAAGTCGGCAGCCTGGCGACCGCGCCACCGAGCTGGAGGATTGATGACATCGCGAACCGGTAGCCCACGCGACATCTGGCGCCGCCTCGTCATCGGCGGTATGGCCGGAGGCGTGTTGACAGTCGGTGTGCTCACCGCTGTCGCGGGTCCGACCGCGGTGGCGCAGCCCGCCGAGCCGACCGTTCAGACCGAGGCGCCCGAGCCGCAAGCCGATGGCCCGAAGACACCGTGCACCGGCGATGACTGCAACAGGGCCGAGGAGACCGCACCGAAGGTCAACGCTGACCAGGTGCTGCAGATGATCCACGAGGAGTACCGGCAGGGCGACGGCGGCGGTCAGGTCTCTGTGCTGATCGACGACGCCGTGAAGCTGCGCAGGCTGGGCTTCCGACCGTCCAACGCGAACGCCACCGCGCTCAAGGAAGCCCTCGAGGACCGGCCGAATCAGACGCCGCTCGTCGAAGCGCTCAAGGAAACGATCACCCACCAGCGCAAGATGCAGGCGCGCGCCGCGCAGCAGGCCACTGCCGGCGGCGGATCGATCGCCGGGATTCCCGTCACGCCCGCCGTCCCCGTCCCAGCCGGCTGATCGCCGTGGCCCTCGACGAGAAACTGCTCGACATCCTGGTATGCCCGCAGGACCAGGGCTCTTTGCTGCTCATCGGCGACGAATTCCTCTACAACCCGCGGCTGCGCCGGGCGTACCGCATCGACGACGGCATCCCGGTGCTGCTGATCGACGAGGCCGTCGACATCACCGATGACGCCGAGCATCAGCGGATGCTGGATCGCGCATCAGGTGAACCCGGGTAGCTCTCCGGTGAGGTAACGCTGCAGGTTCGGGGCAATGGTGTCGACGACTTGGTCCACCGGCAGCGATTTGAACGGCTCGAGTTCGAGGATGTAGCGGGCCATTACCACGCCCACCAGTTGCGAGGCGACGAACTGCACGCGGACCGGTCCGCTGCCCGGGGGATCGTCGACGCGCGAACCGACTTCTCTGGCGATCACTTCCTGCAGGAACGACCGCACCAACGAGGTGTCGTTGCCGGCGATGATCGACCGCAGCGTCGCGATGAAACCCTTACCCAGTTCCGAATCCCACAGCGGCAGCAGAAGGGACGGCAGCGTGCGGCCGATCTCCTCGACGGGGACCTGCTGTAGCGGGCCGATGACCTGCATGGGATCGATCGGAATGTGAATCGCCGCGGCGAACAGCTGGGTCTTGGTTCCGAAATAGTGATGTACCAGCGCGGGGTCGACGCCCGCCGCCGCGGCGATCGCGCGTATCGAGGTCTTGTCGATACCGTTGCGCGCGAACAACTCCCGCGCACTGTTCAGGATCCGTTCGCGGGTATCGGACGGCCCGGGTGGGCGTCCCGGCCGTTTACGTTCGGCGTTGGTGGTCAACGTAGTCACGGTGTCCTTCGTCGTAGCGTGGCCGCGGCCAGGCAGAGGGAGACGACCGCGAAGCCGATGACGACCGCGACGTCGCGCACCACGGTGAACGTCGGCTCTGCGTATGCCCCGACCTGTTGCAGCGCCTCCAGAGCGTAACTTGCCGGCATCACGTTGCTGATCCACTGCAGCCACTCCGGCAGCATGGCGCGCGGCACGATGATCCCGCACAGCAGAAGTTGGGGGACGATCACCACGGGCATGAACTGCACGGCCTGAAATTCGGTGCGCGCGAACGCGCTACACAACAATCCCAACCCGACTCCGAGGACGGCGTTGATGATCGCGATCGTGAAGACCCACACCGGGCTGCCTTCGGTGTGCAGGCCGAAGAACGCGTAGGAGACGACGCACGCGATCGTCGCCTGAGCTGCGGCGGCAAGCGAGAACGCGGTGCCGTACGCCGCGAGCAGGTCGAGCCTGCGCAGGGGAGTGGTCAGGATCCGCTCCAATGTGCCCGAAACCCGTTCCCGCTGCATCGTTATCGATGTGATCAGAAACATCACCACCAGCGGGAACAGACCGAGCATGATCAGGCAGGCGGTGTTGAACGGACTCGGTGCGCCGGGCGGGTGCGGGGAATTCTGAAACATGAAGTACATCAGGGCGATGACTGCGCTCGGCACGATCAGGATCATCGCGACACTGCGGTGATCGGTGGCGAGTTGGCGCAGGATGCGCCCGGTGGTGGCCAGGTACGCCTGCGGACTCAGGCGGCTCCGGCTGCGCTGGCTGCGGTGCTGTGCTTGATGACGGACAGAAACGCCTCCTCCAGTGACTGACATCTCGTGTCCTCTCGTAGTTTCGCGGGCGTGGTGTGGGCGAGCACCCGGGCTTCACGCATGAGCAGCAGGTCGCCGCAGTGATCGGCCTCGTCCATCACATGGCTGGAGACCAGGAGAGTGGTCCCTTGGCGGGACAGCTGCTGAAAATGGGCCCACAGCTCCACGCGCAGGACGGGATCGAGTCCCACGGTGGGTTCGTCGAGCACCAGCAGATCGGGATGCGAGACCAACGCACACGCCAGCGAGACCCGCGTGCGTTGGCCGCCGGAAAGGTTGGCCCCCAACGCTGTTCTGTGGTCGTTGAGCCCGACGGCGGTTACGGCGTCGTCGGCGGAGTCGGCGCCGGTGCCGTACAGCGAAGCGAAGTAGCGAACGTTGTCGATGACCCGTAGGTCGTCGTAGATCGTGGGGTTCTGGGTGACATAGCCGACACGGTGGCGGAGGCCGGCCGAGCCGGCCGGTTTCCCGAGCACCGTCACCGTGCCGGAACTGACGATCTGGGTGCCGACAACGCTTCGCATCAGCGTCGTCTTGCCGCAGCCGGATGGTCCGAGCAGGCCCGTGATCGTGCCGGGGGCGACGGACACCGTGACGTCATCGACCGCCAGGCGATTACCGCGGATGACCCGCAGATTCTTGATCTCAACAGCCGGAGAAACACGCTGCTCGAATAATTCATCATACGATGAAATCGTCATGTGATGAAATATCCTCGCGCTGCGTCGTTGTGTCAAGAGCCTCCGTAGGATCGCCATCGATGAATCGAGAAGGCCCCGGTCGACGGTGACCACTGAACTCTTGTCGGTCGACCCGCTGACCGCTGCCCATCGACTGCTCGGCGCCGACCTCACCTGCCGCGGGGTCAGCGCAATGATCGTCGAGGTCGAGGCCTACGGCGGGCCACCGGACGGACCGTGGCCCGACGCCGCCGCCCATTCGTACCGCGGACCCGGAGCGCGCAATCGCGTGATGTTCGGCCCGCCGGGGCGGCTGTACACCTACCGCAGCCACGGCGTCCACGTCTGCGCGAACGTCGTGTGCGCGACCGACGGCGTGGCAGGTGCCGTGCTGCTCAGGGCCGCCGCCATCGAGGCGGGTTTGAGTGCCGCATACGCCCGCCGCGGAGAGTCGGTCCGCCCCGCCGCGCTGGCTCGAGGGCCGGGCAACCTGTGCTCGGCACTGGGAATCACGATGGAAGACAACGGGATCGACATCTTTGACCCCGACAGCCCGGTCCAGTTGACGCTGGGGGAGCGGCATGTGTCCGCCGAGGGGCCGCGCGTCGGCGTGAGCAAGGCCGCCGACCGTCCCTGGCGATTCTGGCTGGAAGGCCGGCCCGAGGTGTCGGCGTATCGGCGGAGCCCGCGGGCACCGGCTCCCGGAGAAAGCGACTAGTACGGAAAGATCGCACGCATGGGTACGTCGATCCTCGACGAATTGGAGTGGCGCGGGCTGATCGCGCAATCCACCGACCGCGACGCGCTGGCCGAAGCATTTGGGGCCGGACCGGTCACCGTCTACTCGGGCTTTGACCCGACCGCTCCGAGCCTGCATGCGGGCCATCTCATCCCACTGCTGACACTGCGCCGCTTCCAGCAGGCGGGCCATCGGCCCATCGTTCTTGCAGGCGGTGCGACCGGCATGATCGGTGACCCCCGCGATGCCGGGGAGCGCACGCTGAACACCGCCGACACCGTCGCGGAATGGGCGGACCGTATCCGCGGGCAGCTCGAGCGCTTCGTCGAGTTCGACGACACCGACACCGGGGCCGTCGTCGAGAACAACCTGTCGTGGACCGGTCCGCTGTCGGCGATCGAGTTCCTGCGCGACGTCGGCAAGTACTTCTCTGTCAACGTCATGCTCGACCGCGACACGGTCCGGCGCCGCCTCGAGGGCGAGGGCATCTCCTACACCGAGTTCAGCTACATGCTGCTGCAGGCCAACGACTATGTGGAGCTGCATCGGCGCTACGACTGTTCTCTGCAGATCGGCGGTTCCGATCAGTGGGGCAACATCATTGCCGGCGTCCGGCTGGTCCGCCAGAAGGACGGAGCCACGGTGCACGCTCTGACCACCCCGTTGGTGACCGACTCCGAAGGCAAGAAGTTCGGTAAGTCGACCGGAGGCGGCAGCCTGTGGCTGGACCCCGAGATGACGAGCCCGTACGCCTGGTACCAGTACTTCATCAACACCGCCGACGCGGACGTCGTCCGCTATCTGCGTTGGTTCACGTTCCTGTCGCCCGAGGAGTTGTCCGAGCTGGAACAGGCGACCGCGGAGCGGGCTCACGAACGTGCCGCGCAGCGACGCCTGGCGCGCGAGCTCACCACGTTGGTGCACGGCGAAGCCGCGACGCAGTCCGTCGAGCACGCCAGCCAGGCCCTTTTCGGCCGGGCCGAGCTGGCAGAACTGGACGAGCCGACGCTGGGTGCCGCGCTGCGCGAGGCCGCCGTGGCTCAGCTGGACCCCGGCGGGCCCGACACGATCATCGACCTGCTCGTGGCCAGTGGGCTCTCGCCGAGCAAGGGTGCGGCCAGGCGCACCGTCGCCGAAGGCGGCGTCTACGTCAACAACGCCCGGGTCGATAGCGAAGACTGGGTTCCACAGCCCACTGACTTCCTGCATGAGCGATGGCTGGTGCTGCGTCGCGGTAAGCGCAACATTGCCGGCATCGAACGGGTGGCTTGAGGGCCCGAGCGAGGCGGGAACAATAACGCGGGGGGAAGCGTTGAACCCCATCGGTAGGAGCCAACGCACTCCGGTGCGCGCGACGGGTATCGATCTGAAAAACCCGTTCTATCAGGCCATTTGACTCCTACTTTTCCCTCACGTAACTTATGGACTCGTCGCTGCGACACGGGCCAAGCCCGAAGAGCGCGGCGACTCCCAGAGGGAAATCCCACTTCGGTGGGTTCCTGAGCGTCCGCACTACGAGTACGCGGCTTCAAAGCCGCGAACTAGTGGCGCGGCCGTGCGGGTGTGTTGTTTGAGAACTCAATAGTGTGTTTGGTGGTTTTTGTTTGTTGTTGTTTTTTGCCATGCCCTGTTTT
>NZ_LQIR01000012.1:0-416196 GCF_001499925.1 Mycobacterium lehmannii | reverse complement strand
TTTCATCGTCCCTTCCGGCCCGACATCGGGCCACAGGACTCTAAAACTGGTTGGACTCAATCACCGGGAACACGCCACTTCGAGTACGACTTTCGGATCGGCGCTCAGGCCGACACGAACTGCGTAATGGCGTCGGCTTCTCGGCGCGATGATTGCTTGTGGGCACTCGCCGACTGGTTGGCACGCTGACCGGTAAGGGCGGCAAGGCGCTCGCAAGGGCCCGAGCGCCGCTCGATTGTCCGGCTGAAGTAGGTCACGGCGTAATTGCGCAAAATGCGCTGAGACGCGCTCGGCTTGAGCCAGTGGTCGGCCACGTCGTCGAACGTCTTGTGACCATACTTTCGACGGGCTTCCGCCACCTGCCCTTCCCAGGGGCGGTGCCATTGATCGTCCGCGATGGTTGATGGTGTTTAATTTGTTGAGGTGTGGGGCTCGCTCGCAGTTATAAATTCCCCATTGTTGAGAATGACCAGGCTAGGATCCAAAGCTCTGAGGGTTGCGACGATCTTCTGAGTGAGCGGGCTGCCGGCCGGGAATCGATTGTGCAAAACTTTTAGCGCCCGCACAAAATGGGGCTTTGCCTCTAATGCGTGGCCTTGCTCAAGAAGCGTAGTGGCCAAGTTATCCAACTCGATGGCTAACGCCGGATCGTTCTCGCTCAGGTACTTCTCCGCAAGCCTCAGCGACAGCTCGAAATGCGACCGAGCTTGAGCCAACCTTCCCGACCGTGCGTAGGCCACACCTATGTTACTTATAACAATTCGTAACTTAGGATGATCGGCGCCGAACCGCCTCTCGAAAATCCGAAGCGCCTGATGGAAGATTTCGAGCGCTTTATTGTAGTCACCAAGGGCGCTATAGGCCCCAGCGAGGTTCGATAGTGCGTCTGCCACTAGGGTGGACTCCTCTCCGAGCCGCCTCCGGATTCGCAACGCACGCTGCAAATGTTCCAGCGCGAGATCAGGCCTACCCTTCCGCTTCCATACGGCACCCAGACCGAGCAGTGAGTTAGTCACGTCGACGTGGTCGGGCCCCAGAACTGCCTCCATGCCGGTCAGCGCGTGTTCATATAAGAGCTGAGCTTCATCGATGCTGCCGAGTTCAAGATGTATGTTCGCCAGATTGCATCGAACGGCAGCAACCTCATAAGAATCGGGTCCATGAGCACTTTCAAGCATTTGAAGCGCCGCCTCGCAGCACTTGCGAGCATTCTGGGCATCACCCAACGCAGCGTGGAGGTTGCCTAGGTCCACGAGAACAGTCGCGGCCGCAACCCCGGATCCCTCCACTGCCTCCACGATCGCAAGCGCTCTCCCCAGCAAGGCAGCAGCAGGCACATGCTGGCCCAATCCGAGATACGCTGCCCCCAGACTGTCGAGGACAGGAACTAGGGCTGGGTCATCTGAAGCAAGCCTGGATTCCCGAATTGCCAAGGCGTCCTCGAGGAACGAAATCGATTCTTCCAACCTATCCATATCTCGTAGCACGATTCCCAGAGCCAAAAAGCGAGCAGATGCCTCCAGCGATGTGGACCCATAATCCGCCTTTGCAAGCTCCAGTAGTCGCATCGCTGGACTTAAGGTGCCGGCTAGGTCGCGATGGTTCAAGCTGAATTCATACGCCAGCTCCAACCATCTTGCGGCAGGCTCGTCGAGGTTTCCGATCGCTGACCACACTCTCGTCGCAATCTCGCTTCTGCCGCTTGTGTGCGCCCGAAAACCTATTTGGCCGAGCGCATCCGAGTCGTTGGCCCTCAGGGCAGCATCCAATGCAGCCGACCACACCAGGGTGGACGGTCCCTCGGACTCCGGCGCAATGACGTCGGCGACCTCCTGATTCGCGACAACTGCTTGCTCGCCTTCATGCGGAGTGACGATCAGGAGCGCGGCGCCCTCATTCAACGGGGTGGCGGCCCAATCAATAGCGTCGGATATATGGGCCCGGTCGGGCGAGGAGGTTTGGTTTAATCGTTGCTGGACGAGTTCTGACAATGTTGTGATCGACAATGATCGCGTTATGCCCGTTCGACGCCACTCCATTGCGATATCGACGACGGCGCGGGCTACCGCACAGTCGTCCGGGCACGATGAATGGGGACACTCAAAATTACCGGTCGTCTTTCGTTCTAGTAGCGCCGCAACAACAGTGAACGCAGCGGCAATCCCTTCGCTGAAATCGATGCCATGGTAAATTTCAGCGGCCCGGTCGCGCTCCGAGATCGACGGAATGCGCTCCAATAGCACTGGTTGACCAAATTCGGTGGCCACGTCCGCACAAACAGCGGTCCACGCCGCGTATCGCGGCCCTGACCGTATCGTCGCGATGATGCGAATGCCCGCAGATTTCGACCGGCATTCCCTGAGCATTGCTGTAGTCACACCCTCGCCGCCGAACCGGTCAATCTGATCAAGCCACAAGACCGCCTGCGTAGAGGCTGGGATATCCGCGAACACGTCGCTGTCTAGGCCAATTCTAAGACCATGCGGTGTCGAGGGCGCCAGGACGCGGGCTTTCGGGGCAGCGGCACGTGCCAGTTCGTAAGCAGTCCTCGTAACACCGCTGGCCGGAACACCTACGAGCAAAAGGAGTCCTGAAGCTCGCAGGCGTGCGGCGGCACGTCGATCGACATCGCGCATGACGTAGGGGGCGATGATGCCGCCTGGTTCTCGATATGTGTCCGCTAGTGAGGATCGCTTCACCCCGAGGTCGTGCGGGTCAACCTCTGCAATAGTCGGCGCCGGCCACAGCCGCAGATTCTGACGAATAATGCGCTCCCGGGTGGCGGCGATCTTCGCCTGCTCCTCTTGAAGCCTTCTTAGCGCCTCAGCCTTCTCTTGGTTCCGAGTGTGCAAGTCGTACAACGCTTGTCCTGTCGCAACCACCGAGATGGCGAGTGCAACGGATAGTCGCGCCCACATGGGCGCCTCCAGCATGGCCATCGCGCCCTGGGCGAGCGCCAGAACTGAGGCATAGATTGCAAGCTTTGTCTTGGTCGGGACCGCTCGATATGCGGCGGGCAGACTCGATGTCAAAGGGTTACGCAAGAGTTCGACCTCCCCGCTTTGTGGTCCGGAACTAAAGGGCCACTACCCGATGTGAGGAGTCGCTGAAAGCTCGGTTCTATATCAACAAGCTGGCCAACTTGACGAGCAGGTGACGATTTCCGATGCGCAGTCCAGCGGGTTGACGTGTTCATGGTTGTGGCGTTCACCCCATGATTGAGTCGCCACCCGATGGCAGTCCACTAGTTCCTTCAAACCCCTCGCACAGGAAGTCCCGCGACATTTCGATTGCGTCAAGGACTGCAGGCTTCACCTGTTCAAAGGTATCGGCACGGTGACGACACGTCTCCGAAACCAACTCAAGTGACTCGCGGGGGCTCCTAAAGAACTTGGCCTACGCCGTTTCAGTGAACGCCATCGCTACTGCCAACCATACTTGCTAGGAGAGCGGAGCGGACCAATGGGGACTTGCCAACAGCCTTGCCGAACGCTCAGCGGCATCGGCGCAATCGTCGGCGGTGTCCTCAACAGCGCCATCCAGGTTGGGTCATCAACCGCCAATTTTTCTCCCCTGCCTCTGCCGCTCGGAACATACCCGCCGGTCCGCGTCGAGTTAGCGCGGCGGTAAGCGCCTTTCTAGATGCTTGTTATTCCTAGGTCGGGAAGATGCCCAAAATGTCCCACTGCTCGTTCCACTGCTCGACGCGCTTGACCGGGATCGCGTGGTGCTTGCTCTGGTCGTTCTGTGCCCGATGGCCAGCGTGCTCATCTAGGTATCGCTGGTGATTGGTGTAGATGTCGTTTTCCATCCACCACGCAGGCACGATATAGAACTCAGCCTCACTGGGGCCAAGGTCTACAAGCACCCAGAACTGATCTAGGTTCTCCGGTCCTTTCATTGGCCGTCCGTCGTCGATGCTCGTCTGCCATGTGCCTCTCGTCTTCGTCTTGACCCGAATCTCGATCGTGTGGCCGTGCTCGGCATCGCTGGCGCGCAGATAGTTGCCTTTGGTTGGGGTCGCGTGGCCACCTCGGCGTTCGATCTCTGCAGCGACGCTTTGCACACCGGCTTTGGCGACTTGATACGTGGTCCGCTTTTGCTTTGTCGTTTCAGTCACACATCCACCGTAAGTGGTCCCGTCGATACCCACCTTGGTGGCGGCGCCGATAACCGGCTGGACAGACTGCCTGCTGCGGCCGACCAACTCTTCTGTGCAATACACGACGTGTAGTGATTTCCTCTCAGGCGCGCCAGTCACCGATCGGCTGCTCTGGCTCACTCAGCGCCGCCTACGAGCACTGTTCGTTGTGCATGCAACGAACCATGCAACCGCCGACGTTGCCCAAGGTTTCTTCGACCCTTCGTTAGGGTGTGTCCGTCAGGTTGCACGCCCACATCAACTTCGGGGGACCGGCGTGTTCCGACTGCGTGGACTCGCATCTTGGCTACCGTCAAGGGGCGCATAGACCGTGCTGGGCGACGGGAGACCGAGATGGCGGGCAAGTTCGAAATCCTGAAAGACAAGGCCGGCAAGTACCGGTTCCATCTCAAGGCCGGTAACGGCGAAATCATCGCGGTGAGCCAGGCGTATGACACCAAGGCCAGCGCCAAGAACGGCATCGCCTCGGTGCAGAAGAACGCGCCCGACGCGACGGTCGCTGACCTGACCGAGTAGCGACTGGGTAGCGGAGGCATCTTGATCCCCGAGATCGACTTCACCCCGGCCAATCCAGGGGATGTACCCACCGACGCCAACTGACTTCACCGCGAGGGGTGGCGTCGGGTCTATCCCCGTCCGACCCGGCGACTCATCTGACGCGGGTTCGTTCGCCGAAACGTTGGCGCCGAACCTGCCACAGATCGGTATTCGGGCAGCTCAAAACGAATATTTTCGCTAGTTAGCCAAGGGTTTCTGGTCTTATGGACGCGGGGCCATCAGATGGACTGGGCCTCGACTGCCGGAATTCCGGCCGATTCTGATGAGGACAAGAATGACCGTGGATGAATCTGTCGCCGACGATGTCGGTGGCACCATCGGCATTGCGCTCGAAGCGGTCCGGTTGGGCGGCAATTGCGAAGTGGAACTGATCTCGGCGGCTGCCGACATAGCCAACACGTTCCTGGATGCCATGCCCAGCTTCGATGTGCGCCGGTTTCTTTACGAGCTGTGCCAGCTACGTGCGCACGAGGTCGAGGCGGCCATGAAGTACATCGACTGGGTACGCGACGACGGGCCGAAGGACCCGGTATGGGACTGGTCTGACGCGCTGGCCGGGTAAGCGATCCCTGCGCGTGCCGCGTGCGCCGGTGTGATGAGACGGCGGCGTATGGCGGAAAGCGGCGACCTGGCGAACAGGCGTTCGGCGTGACTACATGGTGACTACATTCTCGATTCATCGCCGCTAACCGGGATTGAACTCGGTTGAGGCCAAACCCGCAGGCATACCACCTATACGGGACATTGACCGCGGTCGTGGCGACACGGGTTTAGAGTTCGAGTCTCACCGAGGGCACCGAGAATCAGCAGGTCGAGCCCGTTCGGCGTTACGCTCTAGTCGTGGAGATGAGGCTGCGGCCGGTCTGCGTGCCCGACGTGGCGCTGGAGAACCGGACGCCCGCCCGGGTTCGGCACCACGCGGAAAGGTCCGTGCGACGCCGCCGGGTCCTCGATGTCACCGCAATGATCAGCGCGGCGATCAGCGCCTTCTTCGGTTTTCAGGGTCTGCTCGTCGGTGTCGAGGTGTGGTGGATCCCGGTCCTCAGCCTCGTCAGCGCCGTGGCGTTCGCGACGATTCCACTGCTGTGCCGGTTCGGCGAACTTGTCGCACCCCTGGTGTTCTTCGCCGTCGCGTACGTGACCATCGCGATCCAGTGCATACAGTTGGGCACCGGGTCGGGGCTGCAGTTCTACTTCGTCGCCGCGGCCGCGATCGTGGTGGTCATTCTCGGCATCGACCACATCGTGCTGGCTTGCGTGCTGGCGGCGTTGGGCGCGGCGACGGTGGTGGCGCTGGAGTACCTCGTCCCCGAAGACACCGGCATTCAACCGGATTGGGCCCGCACCACCTCGTTCATCCTCACCGTGGCCACCGCGTGGATCCTCGTCGTTGCCACGCTGTGGTTCGCGCTCCGGGAGCTGCGCCGGGCGCGGTTGGCGATGGAAGCCGAATACGAACGCTCCGAACGTCTGCTGGCGAACATCCTGCCCTCGACCATCGCCGAGCGGCTCAAGGACCCGACCCGCACGGTCATCGCCGACAGGTACGACGACGCATCGATCCTGTTCGCCGACATCGCCGGGTACACCGAGCGGGCCAGCGACACCAATCCCTGCGATCTGGTGCGCTTCCTCGACCGGCTATACACGGATCTGGACGCGCTCGTCGACCGTCACGGGTTGGAGAAGGTCAAGACCAGCGGCGACTCGTACATGGTCGTCAGCGGTGTGCCGCATCCCCGGCCGGATCACCTCGAAGCGCTGGCGTGCCTGGCGCTCGACATGGCCGACGCCGTCGCCGACCTGCGTGACCCGCGCGGACGCAAGGTGCCGTTGCGGATCGGTCTGGCCACGGGACCGGTCGTAGCCGGGGTCGTCGGGGCCCGCAAGTTCTTCTACGACGTATGGGGCGATGCGGTCAACGTGGCATCCCGAATGGAGACCACCGACGTCGAGGGACGCATTCAGGTGCCCCAGGACGTGTACGAACGCCTGCGCAGCACCTTCGTGCTGGAGCCTCGTGGCGAAGTCGAAGTCAAAGGCAAGGGCGTCATGACGACGTGGTACCTCGTCGGACGCCGCGACGACGCAGCCGTGCGCGACGCGGTGGAACTCGAACCGCTCAGTCGTCGACCTCAGTCGGTTTGAGCCGCTCGGCCAGCGAGGCCAGCCGCCACAAGGTCTCCCGGTTGCGGGGGTAGACGGCGATGTCGGACAGCTTGCTGGGCATAACCGCCGCCGGACCGCTCACCGGGACTTCCGTCATCTCCACCCGGCATCCGTCGGGAATGTCGTACAGCCGCAGAGTGATTCGCGCGCCCCCGAAAGGCCGGCCCTTGGCGTGCAGGACCAACTCCTCGGGCGGCACGCTCTTCTCCACTACGGTGACGTCATTGAGCAACAACGGCCAGACGCCTATCGAATGGCGGATCTCGGACCCGGGCGCCGGCCAGTTCGGGTCGACTGCACGCATCCGGCTGTTGCCGACCACCCATTGTGAGTACGTCCACCCGTCGGCCATGACGTCCCAGACCTGTTGACGGGAAGCGTGAATATCGCGTGTCACAGTCACGGCGGAAGATATACCCCGATCGCGGAAAACGACTCACCTTCGCGACTGTGCCGTTGCATACGCAAAACGCCGCGACCGGCGTCGTGAAACGCACAGTCGCGGCGTCGGCAGTCCCTTAGACCTTGCGGTTCTCGGACTTGATCAGCCAGGCCAGCTTCTCGAGACCCTCGATCAGCTGGTGGAGGATGTCGGCGGTGGTCGGGTCCTCGGCGTCCACCGCGTCGTGAACCTGACGCATGGTGTCGACCGCGGCGTATACCCGACCCGTGATCAGGTCGACCGCGTCCTGCGTGCTCACCGCGTAGGCGGGGAACTGCGGCAGTGTGGTGCCGGCGGTGACCGTATCCGACCGGCCATCGGGCCAGGCCTCCATCGCACGCATCCGCTCGGCGACGGTGTCGCTGCCCTCACGGGCGAAGTCGACGAGTTCGTCGAGTTGTAGATGAAGGTCGCGGAAGTTGGTGCCGACGATGTTCCAGTGCGCCTGCTTACCCTGAAGCTGCAGCTCGATCAGATCGACCAGAACCCGCTGCAGGCTGTCGCTGAGTTCCGGCGAGGCCTCGAAGGCCTGGATGTCTGCTTCTGAACGACGTGTTGTTGTGGTCATGATCGCTACAACGCCTCCTTTTCTGGACTGATTCCAGTTTAGCACATTTCCTGGTCAGAGGCCATTTTGTTGGTCTTGCCTGTCCAGGAGGCGGGCATATCCGGCGCCCATGCCCAACAGCACCAGGCCGACGACGATGAACACCACCACCCGGAAGATGCCGTCGAGCGTGCCCAGGTCGAACAGGAACAGCTTCGCCACCGCCGCGGCCACCAGCGCCAGGCCCCCGGCGATCGGAACCGAGCGGTCGGCTCGGGGCGACCGCGCCGCGTAGCCGAACAACGCCGCGGCCAGACCGATCCAGCAGATGGTCGCAGCCATGTGACCGGCGTAGAAGCCGCTGTCGGTACCGCCGACCAGCACGCCGGTCGTGACGGCCAACGTGGTGACCGCGTATCCGGCCACCGCGGCCGCGACCGCCCACCAGGCCGAGTTCCTGCGGTCGAACGCCCACACGATCGTCACCGACCACGCGATCAGCAGGACACTGGCTATCAGCGTCGACGCCGCGACCCCGCCGCTGGTCGCCGTCCCCCACATCAGCGTGTCCGGCGGCGCCCAGTTCAGGTAGTAGACGGCACCTACGACCGCGAAGCCGATCGAGATCGCCTTGGCCATGACGAGCTGCCGTCCTGCCGTCGCGACCACCAGCGCCATCGCCAACAGGACGGGCCCCGCGATAGGGCCGTCGAACGCCACCACCACCGCGATCATCGCCGACAGTGCGGAGAGCACCGTCCAGATGCGCCGCACCGCGCCGTCCACACCCGGCAATCGGTCGCTGATGAGCACGATGGCAAGCAGTGCTGCCGCCAGTGTGGCCGCCATCAGCGCCGCGACGATGCGGTCGACGGCCAGCGCGACCGACAGCACCGGCAGCAGACCTGCCCCCGTCAGCACGGCCATCGCCGACTTGTTGGCCGTCCCCGGCAGCAGGATCAGCGCGCCGGCGATCGCGAGCAGCGCCGCGATGGCGCACGCGCCGACCAGCCGCGGATCGCGGCCGTCGTCGAAATACACGCCGATGAGCGCCACCAGCAGCGGCAGCGTGCCGGCCGCGATGCGGGCGGCGTGCAGCCAGAGCCAGTCCTTACCGATCTGCACGGGCAGCGAGGCCGCGGACAGCGCGAGCATGAACGCCACGAGCAGCAACGTCACACCACCGACCACGATCGGCGCCAGCACCAACAACGGCACCAGGACGAGCAGCCCCAGCTGCTCGCAGTTCCAGCGCCGGGCCAGCGTGAGCCCGCCACCGCCGATCAACGCGGCGAGTACCAGCCCGGCGGGCGCGGCCACCCAGTCGTAGATCGTGGTCAATGCGATGACGTCCATGTACGCCGCGGCGATACCGGTCGCCGCCAAGGCGACGGCCCCGGTGCGGCCGCCGGGCCTGCGATGCAGCCACCAGCCTGCGCCCACAAGTCCACCGGCCAGTACCGCCCCGGCCGCGACGCGGATCTCGGGCCTCAACAGGCCCGCCTGCGCGGCCAGCACGAGGAGGAACACCACCCCGATCAACGTCACCGCGACACCGGCGACCGCCAGCAGCTTGCCGATCCAGCCTTCGTCCCGGGATGGAGGCGGAGCCGGTGGAGGTGAAGCCGCAACGGGTGCACCGTGATGCGGCGGATGCTGCGGCGGCGCTGGGTAGGCATGCGGCTGGTATATCGGCTCGTGTTGCGGTGATGACGTCAGCTGCCGGTCGAGTTCGGTCAGGTCCGACGACACCCGCGCCAGGTACGCGGAGATCGCGGCGACATCAGCGGACAGGCGGGCGACGACGGCACGCTGCGGTTCGGTCATGCAGCCATCGTCACAGCGCGACGGGCCTCACGGGATGAGTAGGACTACTCGTCCAACCCGTGTTCGATCGCATATCGCGCCAGCTCGACGCGATTAGCGACCTGCAGCTTGCGGAACGTGGCCTGCACGTGGTTCTCGACGGTGCGGTGGCTCAGCGACAACCGCGCCGCGATCTGTTTGGCGGTCAGCCCTTTGGCGACGTAGCGAAGGATCTCGGTTTCCCGCTCGGTCAGGCTCGGCGTCTCGGGCCCGCCGCGATTCTGGGCGATCCGCCGGTACTCGCCGAGCACCAGGCCCGCCAGGCCGGGGGTGAACACGGCCCTGCCCTCGGCGGTGGCGCGCACCGCATCGCCGAGTTCCTGCTTCGACGCGCTCTTCACCAGGTATCCGGTCGCCCCGGCCTTCACCGCCTCGAGCACGTCCTCCCGTTCGTCAGATGCCGACAGCACAAGGATTTTCGAGGACGGCGACACGGCGAGCACTTCCGCGGTCGCCTGCGCGCCGTCGCCGTCGGCGAGCCGCATGTCCATCACCACCACATCGGGCTGAACCGCCGCGGCGCGGCGGCGCGCAGCGCCGACGCCGTCGGCCGTGGCGACCACGGTGAAACCGTCCTCTTCGAGGTCGCGGGCCACCGCGTCGCGCCAGATGGGATGGTCGTCAACGACCATCACCGTCGGGGTAGCGTCAGTTCCCATTCCGTCCCGCTCTCCGGCGCGGTGGTCAGCTTGGCGCTGCCACCGAGCCAGTCCATCCGTCCGACAATCGATTTCGAGACACCGATGCGGCCCTCGCGCACCGCCTCCTCGAGCCGCCCTTCGGGAATCCCGGTGCCGTCGTCACGGATGCTCACCGTGATCGTGTCGCCGAGGTCTTCGAGCAGCACATAGGCATGGGCGTCCGGCCCGGCGTGCGCGACCACATTGTCGAGCGCGTTGACGACCGCGGCGGACAACTCGGTGGCCACGACGGCGTCGAGCAGTACGGGTTCGGCGGGCAGGCTGACCGATACGCGGTCGGACGCTCGCTGCCGCAACAATGCGCCGACGTCTCTCATCGCTCCGACGCGCGGTTCGGCGTCACCGGAGCTGACCAACCGCCTCAGCGCACGCTCCTGCTCGCCCGCGAGTTCAGCGAGTTCGGCTGTGGCTCCCCCGATTTCGCGGCCGCGACGCGAGACCAGCGCGAGCACCTGGATGGCGCCGTCGTGCACCTCCCGAGACAACCTCTCCCGCTCCTGGTGCGCCGCGGCCAGCCGGGTCGCCTGCTCCAGCTCGGAATGGGCCCGTCGGGCAGTCTGCGCGGCCATGCCCACCGCCAGGCCGACCGCGAGCTCGATGACAATCGTCGCGTTGCGGCCGAGGTCGTAGTTGATGAAGCCCTTGACGACGGTGCTGGCCACCATCACGAGCACGCCGGTGAACATGCCCGCGATCGGCCCAGCCACGATCGCCGCCGAGATGGTCGCGTTGGTCGCCCACAACGTCGTCGGCCACGACTGGTTGTCGAACGCCCACTGTGACGAGGCGACCACCTCCGTCGACAGGATCAACGCCACGACCACCGCGATCTCGACCAGCACGAACGCCGGACGTCGGCCGAACCCCTGCAGATAGGCGACGGCGCACAGCGCACTGGACCCCAGCAACACCGCGAACAGCGCCCACGCCATACCCGGGCGGTCCAGGTCCGGATTCACCGAAACCTGGAATCCGAGCGCATAGAGACAACTCAGCAATCGGAACACCTGGGCCGCCCGCCACAGCGGGGTGGCCGGATCCGGGGCGTTGGCCGACATCTGTCTACAACACCTTGGACAGAAACGCCTTCGTGCGTTCGTGCTTCGGGTTGGCCAGCACGTCGCGCGGCGGTCCGCTCTCCACGACCACGCCGCCGTCCATGAAGACCAGATGGTTGGCCACCTCGCGGGCGAACCCCATTTCGTGTGTCACCACCACCATCGTCATCCCCTCGGCGGCAAGTTTTTTCATCACTTCGAGCACCTCACCCACGAGCTCGGGGTCCAGCGCCGACGTGGGCTCGTCGAACAGCATCAGTTTGGGGCTCATCGCCAGAGCGCGGGCGATCGCGACGCGCTGCTGCTGCCCTCCGGACAGCTGGGCGGGATAGGCGTCGGCCTTGGCGGTCAGCCCCACCTGGTCGAGCAGGTCTCGCGCACGCGCCACCGCCTCGTCCTTCTTGACGCGCTTGACGTGAATGGGCGCCTCGATGATGTTCTCTAACACGGTGCGGTGCGGAAACAGGTTGAAGTGCTGGAACACCATGCCGATGTCGCGGCGCTGCCGGGCCGCTTCGCGCGGAGGCATCTCGTGAATCTTGTTGCCCCGCTGCCGGTATCCGATCAGCTCTCCGTCCACGTACAGGCGCCCGGCGTTGACCTGTTCGAGGTGGTTGATGCACCGCAGGAACGTGGACTTGCCCGAACCGGACGGCCCCACCATGCACAGCACTTCGCCGCGCCCGATCTCGAGTGTGACCCCTTTGAGAACCTGCAACGCACCGAAGTTCTTACAAACGGCCTCGGCTTTGACCATCGGTGTCACGGGTGCGCCTCCCCCAAGGTCTGCGCCTTGGCCAGCGCCTCGAGTTGTTTGGTGGTCAGCTTGCGCGACGCACCACGCGAGTAGTAACGCTCCAGGTAGTACTGGCCGACCATCAGCACGCTGGTGATCGCCAGGTACCACGTCGCGGCGACCAGCAGAAGCGGAACGGGTTCGAAGATGCGCGCGGCGATCTCCCGCGACGTGATGCCGTACAGGTCCAGCGTGAACGGCACCGCGGTCACCAGCGACGTGGTCTTCAGCATGCTGATCACCTCGTTGCCGGTCGGTGGGATGATCACCCGCATCGCCTGCGGAAGCACGGTGCGCCGCATCGTCATCCCCCACGACATGCCCAGCGCCGTCGAGGCTTCGGTCTGCCCTTCGGGCACGGAACTGATTCCGGCGCGGATGATCTCGGCCATGTACGCGGCCTCATTCAGTGCCAGCCCGAGGATCGCCAGCAGGAAGGGGATCGACAGCGACTGCAGGTCGACCTCAAGCAGCGAAGGCCCGAACGGCACCCCGAGCCGAAGGTTCTGGTAGATCGTGGGTAGCAACCCCCAGAACACCAGCTGCACATACACCGGGGTGCCGCGGAAGATCCACAGATACACCCAGGCAACGGCTTTCAGCACCGGGTTGGGCGACAGCCGCATCACCGCGAGCAGCACACCCAACACGATCGCGAGCACCATCGAATAGACAGTGAGCTGCAACGTGTTGAGCACCCCGACCGTCAGCACCCGTTCGTTGAACAGGTACTTCCAGTACGTCGACCAGCGGTAGGAGTCGTTGGTCGCCGCGCCGTAGAGGAACAGGGCGACGAGTACGGCGATGACGACCGCCGCCACCCAGCGCCACGGATGGCGCAGCGGCACCGCATCGATGGCGGCAGGGGCCTCGGGTGACGACGTGTCGACATCGCTCATGGAAACGTCCTTTACGAGACGGCGCCGTTGATGACCGGCTTGTCGATCATCCCGCTCTCGACGCCCCAGTTGGCGGCGATCTCTTTGTAGGTGCCGGTTTCGATCAGATGCTCGAGTGCCTTCTGCAGCGACTGCGCGAGGGCCGATCCCTTCTGCACGGGCCAGCCGTACGGCGCCGAATCAAAGATCTCACCGGCGGCTTCGAGCTTGCCGTTGGTCTCCTTGATCGCGTACGAGGTCACCGGTGAGTCGGCCGACATCGCGTCGGCCTGGCCGAGCACCACCGCGTTGGTGGCGGCGTCCTGCCCGTCGAATCTGACGATCTCGATCGGTGGCTTGCCCGCATCGGTGCACGCCCTGCTCTTCGCAGGCAGCTCGTCGGTGTCTTGATAGGTGGTGGCCTGAACCGCCACCTTCTTGCCGCATGCATTGTTGGGGTCGATCGGCGCCTCCGGTCGCTGAGCCCACAGAGTCCCGGCGTTGAAGTAGGTCACGAAGTCGACTGACTTCTCGCGTTCCTTGGTGTCGGTGAACGACGACATCCCCACATCGAAGGTGCCTCCCTGGATCGACGGGATGATCCTGGCGAAGTCCGCCTCGCGGTATTCGGGCGTCAATCCGAGCGTGGCCGCGATCGCGTTCATCAGGTCGACGTCGAAGCCCACGATCTTGCCGCTGGGATCCTTGAACTCGTTGGGTTTGTAGGGGATGTTGACCCCGACGATCAGCTCTCCGCTCGACTTGATGTCCTCTGGAACGGTATTGGCGATCTCGTTGACCTTCGCCGCCGGCGCCGTCGGGGATGCACTGGTGGCATCCCCACCGCCGCCTCCCCCGCCGCTGGCGCAACCGGACATCGCCAGGGCGCCGGCCGCGGCGAATACGACTGCGAAACGCCAGAATCCACTTCGACGGTTGTGACACTCACCTAACACGGATGCCTACTTTCTGCGTCGTGGGATCGGTGCGCAGCACCGGTAACGGAACAGTAGTGGAGACGCCACGCTGCGGCAGGGGAACCCAACGGCACATACGCCCGCGACCTCACCACTGATAGTCGAACCGATATCGAAATGCGACGATCATTGACGTTTCGCTATGCCACACTGCGGCCATGACTAGCACCGCGCCGCCCGACCTGCTGCGGCACCTGTGGAAAACGACCCTGGTCTCCGGACTTCTCGCGCTGATCCTCGGCGTGCTCATCTGGGTGTGGCCGGGCAAGACGATCGTGGTCGCTGCGATCTTCTTCGGGGCATACCTACTGATCGCCGGCATCGCCCAAGTGATCTTCGCTTTCAGCCTGCACGTCTCCGCCGGCAGCAGGGTGTTGCTGTTCATCTCCGGCGCCGCGGCGCTGATCCTTGCGGTGTTGTGCTTCCGTAGCCTGCAGGAGTCGATTCTGCTGCTGGCGATCTGGATCGGCATCGGCTTCATCTTCCGCGGCGTGGCGACCGCGGTCTCGGCGATCAGCGACCCGACGCTTCCCGGGCGGGCGTGGGAGATCTTCGTCGGCGTGATCAGCCTGATCGCGGGCGTGGTGATGCTCGCTCTGCCGTTCGAGTCGCTCGCGATTCTGACGGTTGTCGCCGGCATCTCGCTGGTCGTGATCGGCATCTTCGAGATCGTGGCGGCGTTCGGGATCCGCAAGGCGTTCAAGCACCGTGACAACGCCGGATCGGCCGCCCCACCTGCGTCGGAAGAGCCGGTGAGCTAACCCACACTGACGTCTACTACGCCCTGTCGTAGGCTGGTGCCACAGCCACGGAAGAGGGTGAGATGGACGCGCTCGATGTGTCGCGGTGGCAGTTCGGTATCACGACTGTCTACCACTTCATCTTCGTCCCGCTGACCATCGGGCTGGCGCCGTTGATCGCTGCCATGCAGACCGCGTGGCTGATCACCGGGAACGCATCGTGGTACCGCCTCACCCGCTTCTTCGGCAAGCTGTTCCTGATCAACTTCGCCCTGGGCGTGGCCACCGGCATCGTTCAGGAATTCCAGTTCGGCATGAACTGGAGCGAGTACTCGCGGTTCGTCGGCGACGTTTTCGGCGCACCGCTGGCGATGGAGGGGCTGGCCGCCTTCTTCTTCGAGTCGACGTTCCTGGGCCTGTGGATCTTCGGGCGGACCCGGCTTCCCCGCCTCGTGCACCTGGCCTGCATCTGGGTGGTGGCCATCGCGGTGAACCTGTCGGCGTTCTTCATCATCGCCGCGAACTCATGGATGCAACATCCCGTCGGCGCTCGACTGAACCCGGACACCGGTCGCGCGGAGTTGACCAGCATCGTCGCGCTGTTCACCAACAACACCGCGATCGCCGCGTTCGCGCATGCGGTGTTCGGGGCGTTCCTGACCGCCGGGATGTTCGTCGCAGGCGTGTGCGTGTGGTGGATGATCCGCGCGCGAGACGACAAGTGTTCCGAGGCGCAGACGATGTACCGGCCGGCGGCGCTCATGGGCTGCCTGGTCGTCCTCGCGTCGACGCTCGGCCTCGTCGTCACCGGCGATGTCCAGGGCAAGTTGATGTTCGAACAACAGCCGATGAAGATGGCGTCGGCAGAATCGTTGTGCCACACCGCAACCGATCCCGACTTCTCCATTCTGACCGTCGGCACCCACAACAACTGTGACAGCGTCACGCACCTCATCGAGGTGCCGTACGTGCTGTCGTTTCTGGCCAAAGGCGAATTCGAGGGCGTCCACCTCGAAGGCGTCAAGGACCTTCAGGACCAGTACGTCGAGAAGTTCGGACCGGGCGACTACCGGCCCAACCTGTTCGTCACGTACTGGTCGTTCCGCGCCATGATCGGATTCCTCGCCGTCCCAGTGCTGTTCGCTTTGACCGTGCTGTGGCTGACACGTCGTCGCCGGATTCCGCAGTCGCGCCGGCTGTCCCGCTTCGCCCTGGTGGCGCTACCCGCGCCGTTTCTGGCCAACAGCGCCGGATGGATCTTCACCGAGATGGGCCGTCAACCGTGGGTGGTCGTGCCCAATCCGACCGGGGATCCGATGATTCGGCTGACCGTCGCCGACGGGGTCTCCGGGCATCCGGTCGGCATGGTGGTGCTCTCGCTCGTGGCCTTCACGCTGGTGTACGCGGCGCTGGCGGTCATCTGGTTCTGGCTCATCCGCCGCTACGCGATCGAAGGTCCGCAGGAACACGACTCCGAGCCCGCCGCGCCGCTGCCACCCGGTAGCGACGAGGTCGCGCCGTTGTCGTTTGCGTACTAGGAGGAGTGGTGGCAATGGCGCTTGGCGAACTGTGGTTCGTGGTGATGGGCGGTCTGTTCCTCGGTTTCTTCGTCCTGGAGGGCTTCGATTTCGGCGTCGGCATGCTGATGGGCATGTTCGGCCGCAAGGGCGACGATGACCCCGAACGGTCACGTCGCGCGGTGCTCAACACCATCGGACCCGTCTGGGACGGCAACGAGGTCTGGCTGATCACCGCCGGCGGCGCAATGTTCGCCGCCTTCCCCGACTGGTACGCGACGATGTTCTCAGGTCTGTACCTACCGCTGCTGGCGATCCTGCTGTCGATGATCCTGCGCGTCGTGGCGATCGAATGGCGCGGCAAGATCGACGATCCCGGCTGGCGGCGGTGGGCCGACATCGGGATCGCCGTCGGATCGTGGGTGCCCGCCGTGCTGTGGGGTGTCGCGTTCGCGGCACTGGTGCGCGGGCTTCCCGTCGACGCCGACAAGCAGCTGCGCACCTCGATCGGCGACCTCGTGAACGGCTACACGCTGCTCGGCGGCCTGACCACCGCCGGACTGTTCCTGTTCCACGGCGCGGTGTTCGTGGCGTTGAAAACCGATGGCGCCGTGCGCGAAAACGCACTGCGATTCGCCGGCCGGCTGGCACTGCCGGTGACGGCGGTACTGGCGTCGTTCGGGCTGTGGACGCAGCTGGAGTACGGCAAGAACTGGACATGGCTCGTGCTGGTCGTCGCGGGTATGGCACAGCTGGCGGCGACCCTTCGGGTGTGGCGCGGTACCGAAGAAGGCTGGGCTTTCGCGTACACCACTCTGACTGTCGCAGCGGTCGTGGTCTTGCTGTTCGGCGTGCTCTACCCGAACCTGATGCCGTCGACGATCGATCCCGCCTACAGCCTGACGATCGACAACGCGGCCTCCAGCCCGTACACGTTGACGATCATGAGCTGGGCGGCGCTGATCTTCGCACCGCTTGTCCTGGTGTATCAGGGATGGACGTATTGGGTCTTCCGGCAACGCATCTCGGCCGAGCGGATTCCCGATCCCGCGGGTTTGACGCGGCGGCGGACATGAACCTGTGGCGGACCTCGCCTGCGATGCGTCGCTACCTGGTCGCATCGGTGCTGTGCGGGGTGCTCATCACCGGCGCGACCATTGGTGCGGCCGTCGTGCTCGCCGATGTCGTGGCAGGCGTGATCACCGACCCCACCACGCGCCACCTCCGCCACTGGGCCGGCCCCCTCGCACTTCTGGTGGCGCTGTGGGTGATCCGCACCGTCGCACACTGGCTTCAGAGCAGGCTGGCCTCGGCGGGCGCGACGCAGGTGATCGCCGATCTGTCCGCTCAGGTGCTCCGCGCGGTCACCGCGCTGCCACCGCGACTTCTCGCCGCCGAACGCGACACCGCAGCCGCATTGATCACTCGCGGCCTCGACGGTCTACGACCGTTTCTCACGGCGTACCTGCCGGCGGTGTTCCTCGCTGGGATCCTCACCCCGGCCACGGTGCTGGTGATCGCCGTGGTCGACTGGCGCTCGGCACTCATCGTCCTGATTGCGCTGCCGCTCATTCCGATATTCATGGTGTTGATCGGGCTGCTGACCAAGGAACGCTCGGTGGCCGCATTGTCGGCGATGAGCACCCTGCAGTCGCGGATGCTCGACCTGGTGGCGGGCATACCGACGTTGCGGGCGTTGGGGCGACTCGAAGGCTCTGTCGGGCGCATCACCGAACTGGCTGCAGCGCATCGCCGTTCGACGATGTCCACCCTGCGGATGGCGTTTCTGTCGGCGTTGGTCCTCGAACTGCTGGCCACTTTGGGCGTCGCGCTCGTCGCCGTCGGCATCGGGTTGCGGCTGGTGTTCGGCGAGATGACACTGACCGCGGGCCTCACCGCGCTGCTACTTGCACCGGAGGTGTTCTGGCCGCTTCGGCGCGTCGGCGTGGAGTTTCACGCCGCCCAGGACGGCAAGACAGCGGCCGACGCCGCACTCCGGCTCCTCGACAAGCTGCCGCGCCGATCGGCGGGGACCCGCACCGTCCCGGCGGCCGGGGCCACCATCCACCTCGGAGCCCTGGACGAGGATGTGGAGCCGGGCCGGGTGACGGTGCTGACCGGTCCCAACGGTGTCGGTAAGTCGACGCTGCTTCACACGATCCTCGGCCTGCATCCTGGCGAGGTTTCGATCAGCGGTATCGATGTCGGCGACCTCGACCTGCCGTCATGGTGGCACCAGGTCTCCTGGTTACCGCATCGTCCGGTGCTGGTGCCGGGCAGCGTCCGCGACAACCTCGAGCTGTTCGGGCCCATCGCGAGACTCGAAGAAGCTTGCCGCTCAGCGGGTTTCGACGAAGTTCTCGCAACGCTCCCCCAGGGCCTGGAGACCGTGCTCGGTCGCGACGGTACGGGCCTGTCACTCGGTCAGCGCCAGCGGCTGGGGCTGGCCCGGGCGCTGGGCTCGACCGCGCCGGTGCTGTTGCTCGACGAGCCGACGTCGCATCTCGATGCGGCGATGGAGGCCCGTGCGCTCGACGCGATCGTCGCGCGGGCCCGCGCCGGCGCCACGGTGCTGGTCGTCGGTCACCGGGATGCGGTGCGCGCGATCGGCGACCGGGTGCTCGTCATGAGGGAGTTCGTCGATGCGTGAACTGTTGAGGGCTCGGCTGGGGCGACTGTCGCTCGCGGTGGTGCTCGGTGTCCTGTCGCTCGGCAGCGCGCTGGCGCTGGCCGCAATTTCGGCCTGGTTGATCACGAGGGCGTGGCAGATGCCGCCGGTGCTGCACCTGACGGTCGCCGTCGTCGCGGTGCGCGCGCTCGGCATCTCCCGCGGTGTGCTGGGGTACTGCCAGCGGCTGGCGTCGCACGACACCGCGCTGCGCTGTGCGGCGGACACCCGCGAGGCCCTGTACCGCTGCCTGGCCGAAGCGCCTGCCGACACCGCGATGCGAATGCCCAGCGGTGAACTGGTGGCCCGGATCGGCGCGTCGGTCGACGACCTCGCCGACGTCGTGGTGCGGGCGGTGCTGCCGATCGCGGTGGCCGCCGTACTCGGGCTGGCCGCCGTCGTCGGTATCGGCCTCATCTCCCTCGAGGCGGCCGTCGTCCTGGCGCTGTGTCTCCTGATCGCGGGCGTCGTCGCACCCGCGATGGCCGCCCGCGCCGCCGAGGCGACGGAAGATGCGGCCACGCAGCATCATTCGAGACGTGATGTGGCGGTGATGCACGCCCTCGACCATGCTCTGGAGCTTCGGGTCTGCGGACGCCTCGAGGCGGTCCTCGCCGAAGCCGAGCGTCGCCACCGTAACTGGGGACGAGCCACGGACATGGCGGCGGCACCCGCCGCGGTGGCGGCCGCGGCCTCGACCGCGGCGATCGGCGCCAGCGTATTCGGCGCCGTGATCGCCGCGATCGCGATCGCCGACTCGGTCGCACCGACGACGCTCGCGATCCTGATGCTGTTACCGCTGTCGGCGTTCGAGGCGAGCGCCGCATTGCCCGCGGCCGCCGTGCAGTTGACCAGATCGCGTATCGCGGCGCGCCGCCTCGCCGAGATCACCGAACCGATCGACTCGGCGCGCGAGCGGCCGACCGTTCCCGAGGTCTCTGTGGGGCCCGGCGACCGCCTCGCGATCGTGGGCCCGAGCGGATCGGGCAAGACCACGCTGTTGCTGTCCATGGCCGAGCGCGACCCGGCCGCAGTCTTTCTCGCCGAAGACGCCCACCTGTTCGCCACCACAGTGCGGGACAACATGTTGGTGGCGCGCGGTGATGCCAGCGACGACGAGATTCGAGCCGCGTTGCAGCGGGTGGGTCTGCGCGACTGGCTCGACGCGTTGCCGGACGGGCTGTCCACGGTGCTGATCGGCGGGGCGGCCGCCGTATCCGCCGGGCAGCGTCGGCGGCTGTTGTTGGCGCGCGCTCTTCTCACCACGGCCCCGACGGTGTTGCTCGACGAACCCACCGAGCATCTCGACGCCGCCGCTGCCCACCGGATTCTGGTCGACCTGCTGACTCCGGGTGCGCTGTTTGCTGCCGACCGCGCGGTCGTCGTGGCCACACATCATCTACCCGAGCACCTCGAGTGTCCTACCGTCATCCTCGCTGGTCGCGGAGTAACCTCCTCGGCATGAGCGAGCCGGAAAACCCCGAGACGCCACCGCAAACGCCGCCCCAAACACCACCGCCGCCGTCGCAGTCGCCGCCACCGCCGCCTCCGTCGCAGCCACCTCCGTCACAGCCGCAGTACGGCGCCTATCCGGGCGGTTATCCCCCGCCTCCGCCGCAGGGTTACGGCTATCCACCACCGGCGAGCGCCCCCAAGAACGGCATCGGCATCGCGGCCCTGGTCGTCGCGATCATCGCGCTGCTGTCGGTCTTCGGCGGGATCGTCCTCGGCGTCGTCGCCGTGATTCTCGGCTTCATCGGCTGGGGCCGGGCCAAGCGCGGTGAGGCCACCAACGGCGGTATCGCCATCGCCGGCATCGTGCTCGGGTTCTTGAGCATCATCGAAGCCATCGTCGTCATCTGGCTGGCCGTCTGGGGTTTCAACGAGGTGGGCGGCAGCGACTACATCGACTGCATATCGCGCGCGGGCAACGACCAGGATGCGGTGCAGCAGTGTGCCGAGGAGTTCCAACACCGGGTTGAGGACCAGTTCGACGTGACGATCACGCCGACGCCGTAGTCAGCGGGGCGGGAAATACTTGACGATCCCCTCCTGCACCACGGTGGCGACCGGCTGACCGGACCGATCGAAGAAGTGGCCGGTTCCCAGGCCTCGGGAATCGGCGGCCACGGGTGAGGCCGTCGAGTACAGCAACCATTGGTCGAAGTGCACGGGCCGGTGAAACCACACCGAGTGGTTGGTGGTGACCGCGAAGATCCGGTCGTAACCCCATGACAAGCCGTGCGTGGTGATGATCGAGTCCAGCACGGTGGTGTCCGACGAGTAGACGAGCGCGGCGGCGTGCAGCACCGGATCGTCGGGCATCTGGCCGAGAGCCCTCATCCACACCCGGTTGTGCGCCAGCTTCTCGCCCTTGTCGCGCATCACCCAACTCGGATCGTTGGTGTAGCGCCAGTCGATGGGCCGCAACGCGTTGACGAAATGCGGGACGATCTCCTCGTAGCCGCGCAGCAGGTCGTCCACCGGCGGCACCGACTCCGGGTCGGGCAGGTCAGGAGGCGTGATCGCGTGCTCCAGGCTGCGACCGCCGGCAAGGAAGGACACCATCGCCGTCGTCAGTAGTTGGCCGTCCTGCATGACGTCGACGCGGCGGTTGGCGAAGCGGCGTTCGTCACGGAGCCGCACGACGTGGAACTCGAGATCCTTCTCCGGGTCCCCGCCCGCGATGAAGTGGGCCGACAACGCGCTGGGCGGCGTCGGGTGCGTCAAGCTGCGGCCGGCCGCCACGAACGACTGGGCCATCATCTGCCCGCCGAAGGTCCGCACTGGGTTCTTGCTGGGATGCGAGCCGATGTAGATGTCGTCGGCGATCTGGCGGAGGTCGAGTACCTCGAGCAGTTCGTCGAAATCCGCTGTCACACGTCATCCTCGCCGATTCTGTGCACATGGATCAGGTTGGTGGAGCCTACTGTGCCGGGTGGGATGCCGGCGATGACGACCACCAGGTCCCCTCGCTTGTAGCGACCGAGTTCGAGCAGCGACTTGTCGACCTGGCGGATCATTCCATCGGTGGTCTGGATGTGCGGCACGATGAACGTCTCGGTGCCCCAACTCAGCGCGAGCTGGCTGCGCACCTCCGGCAGCGACGTGAATGCCAGCAGCGGCAACGGCGTGTGCAGCCGTGCGAGCCTGCGCACCGTGTCACCCGACTGCGTGTAGGCGACCAGCGCCTTCGCGTCGAGGCGCTCGCCGATATCGCGAGCGGCATACGAGATGACGCCGCGCTTTGTCCGGGGCACGTGCGTAAGCGGCGGTGCGGCCACGGAGTTCTCCTCGACCGCCTTGATGATGCGCGCCATCGTCTTGACCGTTTCGAGCGGGTACTTACCCACGGAGGTCTCACCGGAAAGCATCACCGCGTCGGTGCCGTCGAGGATCGCGTTCGCGACATCGGACGCCTCGGCTCGGGTGGGCCGCGAGTTCTCGATCATCGACTCCAGCATCTGAGTCGCGACGATGACGGGTTTCGCGTTCTCCCTTGCCATTTGGATTGCGCGCTTCTGCACCAGCGGCACTTCCTCGAGCGGCAACTCCACGCCGAGGTCACCGCGGGCGACCATGATCGCGTCGAATGCCAGTACCACGGCCTCGAGATTGTCGATGGCTTCTGGCTTCTCGAGCTTGGCGATGACGGGCACTCGGCGACCGACCCGGTCCATCACCTCGTGCACGAGTTCGATGTCGGCAGGCGAACGGACGAAGGACAACGCGACGAAGTCGACGCCGAGGCGCAGGGCGAACTCGAGGTCGTCGATGTCCTTTTCCGACAGCGCCGGCGCCGAGACGTTCATCCCGGGTAGCGACATGCCCTTGTTGTTGCTGACCGGACCGCCCTCGGTGACGGTGCAGACGAGGTCGTTGCCCTCGATGCTCTCGACGACGAGGCCGACGTTGCCGTCGTCGACCAGGACCCGGTCACCCGGTGTGGCGTCCTCGGCCAGGCGCTTGTAGGTGGTCGACACGCGGTCGGACGTTCCCTCGACGTCGTCGACGGTGATGCGCACCGTCTCGCCGGCGGCCCAGAAGGTGGGGCCGTCCTTGAATCGGCCGAGCCGGATCTTGGGGCCCTGCAGGTCGGCGAGAATGCCGACCGCGCGGCCGGTGGCGTCGGATGCGGACCGGACCCGCTTGTAGTTGGCTTCGTGGTCGGGATAGTCGCCGTGGCTGAAGTTGAGCCGCGCGACGTCCATTCCCGCTGTGACCAGGGCACGGACGGCGTCATCGGTCGCGGTGGCCGGACCGAGGGTGCAGACGATCTTTCCGCGTCTATTCACGACACTCGAGCATAGTCGTTATCGATTCAGACGACGGCCAGCGGAAGAGAGCCTGGGATCACCGGGGCAGGCAGATCCGACTCCCCCATCAGGAACGTGTCGACCGCGTGCGCGGCGCTGCGGCCCTCGGCGATCGCCCAGACGATCAGCGAGGCGCCGCGGTGGGCGTCGCCGCAGACGAACACGCCGGCTGCGTCGGTCTGCCAGTCCGATCCGCACGGCAGCGCGCCGCGCCGATTCGGTGTCAGGCCCAGTTCGTCGAGGAGCGGCATGTGTTCGACGCCGTCGAAACCGATCGCCAACAACGCCAGCTCGCAGGGGATTTCCATCGGTTCGCCGACCGGGGTGATGACGCGACGGCCGTCTGGGTCACGTTCGACCTTGACCTCGGCGATCTCCAGTGCGCGGAGGTTCCCGCTGTCGTCGCCGACGAATCGCTGGACGGCGACCTCGTAGCGCCGGTGGCCACCCTCGGCGTGGGCCGGTGAGAGCCGGGTCCGCAATACGAGCGGCCAGGTGGGCCATGGTGTGCGCGAGTCGTCGCGGGTTTCGGGCGGTTCGGGGTTGTAGTCGAGCTGGGTCACCGACAGCGCGCCCTGCCGATGCGCGGTGCCGAGGCAGTCGGCGCCGGTATCACCGCCTCCGATGATCACGACGTGCTTGCCGTTGGCGCTGATCGTGCTGGGCCCGTCGCCCTCGCATTCTTTGTTCGCGGGCACGAGGTGCTCCATCGCCAGGTGGACACCTTTGAGATCGCGCCCCTCGACCACGTAGTCACGCGCACGCAGTGCACCGACGGCGAGCACGACGGCGTCGTACTGCGCGCGGAGCTGCTCGACGGAGACGTCCACGCCGACCTCGGTCTCGGTGACGAATCGCGTTCCCTCCGCCCGCATCTGAGCCAGTCGCTGATCCAGCGTCGCCTTTTGGAGCTTGTATTCGGGGATGCCGTAGCGCATCAGCCCACCGATGCGGTCGTCCCGTTCGTAGACCGTCACCTCGTGGCCGGCACGGGTGAGCTGTTGTGCCGCAGCCAGTCCCGCCGGACCGGAGCCGACGATCGCGACGCGCTTACCGGAGGCGATCGCGGCCGGTTGCGGTTGCACCGCGCCCGAGTGCCATGCGCGGTCGGCGATGGTCTGCTCGATGCGCTTGATCGTGACGCTGCCGCCGGTCTGCTCCTCAGAGATCGACAGCACGCACGCCGCCTCGCACGGTGCCGGGCACAACCGGCCGGTGAACTCAGGGAAGTTGTTGGTGGCGTGCAGGCGGTCACTGGCCGCGTCCCATCTGCCGCGGCGCACAAGATCGTTCCACTCCGGGATCAGGTTGCCCAGTGGACATCCCGCGGTTCCGGAGTGGCAGAACGGAATTCCGCAGTCCATACACCGTCGGGCCTGCTGGGACACCTCGGCGGCGCGCCGGTTCGGGTCCTGCTGCTCGTAGACCTCGCGCCAGTCCCCGACGCGTTCATCGACAGGGCGTTTGGCCGCCTCGACCTTCGGAATCTTGAGAAATCCGGTGGGATCAGCCACGGCTGGCCTCCATGATCGCGGTGTCGACGTCGCGCCCCTCGCGTTTGGCGGTGAGAGTGGCCTGCAGGACGCGCTGGTAGTCGCGGGGCATGATTTTGGTGAACTGGCTACTGCGCCTTGGCCAGTCCGACAGCAGCGAGGCCGCCAGGCTGCTGCCCGTGTACTGGGCGTGCCGGGAGATCACCTCCCGCAGCCAGGCGAGATCTTCCGGGTCGAGGCACTGCAGCTCCACCATCTCCGTGTTGACCCGCCTCGGGTCCAGGCCGAGGACGAAGGCGATGCCACCGGACATGCCCGCGGCCATGTTCCGGCCGGTCTTGCCGAGCACCACGACCCGGCCGCCGGTCATGTACTCGCACGCGTGGTCGCCGACGCCTTCGACGACCGTCAGCGCACCCGAGTTTCGGGCCGCGAAGCGTTCGCCGGCGCGGCCGCGCAGGTACACCTCTCCCGACGTCGCGCCGAACAGCAGCGTGTTGCCGGCGATCACGTTGTCCTCGGCCAGGAACAGCACGTCCTCGGGCGGCCGCACCACGATCCGGCCGCCGGACAGGCCTTTTCCGACGTAGTCGTTGGCGTCGCCGACGAGTTCCAGGGTGATGCCGGGCGGCAGGAACGCACCGAGCGACTGGCCCGCCGAGCCGGTCAGGGTGATGTGAATGGTGCCGTCGGGCAGGCCCTGCGCGCCAAAGCGCCGGGTCACCTCGGAGCCCAGCAGCGTGCCGACGGTGCGGTTGACGTTGCGGATGGGCAGTTCGAGCCGGACGGTATGGGCGTCCTCGAGCGCGCCCTCGGCGAGCTGGATCAGCGTCTGATCGAGCGCCTGGTCCAGTGCGTGGTATTGGTCGCGGACCTTGCGGCGAGGCGCGGGTTGGCCCGTGTGCCCGTCGGCGGGCGCGGCGAAGATCGGTGACAGGTCCAGGCCCTGGGTCTTCCAATGCTGGACGCCCTCGTCGGTGTCGAGCAGCTCCGCGTGTCCGATCGCCTCGTCGAGGGTCCGGAAACCCAGCTCCGCCAGATACTTACGGATGTCTTCGGCGATGAAGCGGAAGAAGTTCTCGACGAACTCGGGCTTGCCGGTGAACCGGGCGCGCAGTTCGGGATTCTGTGTGGCGACGCCGACCGGGCAGGTGTCGAGGTGGCAGACCCGCATCATGATGCAACCCGACACGATGAGCGGGGCGGTGGCGAAGCCGTACTCCTCGGCGCCGAGCAGCGCGGCGACGATGACATCGCGCGCAGTGCGCATTCCCCCGTCGCACTGAACGGTGATCCGGTCGCGTAACCCGTTGAGCATCAACGTCTGCTGAGTCTCGGCGAGCCCGATCTCCCACGGCACGCCGGCGTGCTTGAGGCTCGTCAGGGGCGCGGCTCCGGTGCCGCCGTCGTAACCCGAGATCAGCACGACGTCGGCGTGGGCCTTGGACACGCCTGCGGCGACGGTTCCGACGCCGACGCTGCTGACGAGCTTGACGTGGATGCGCGCCTGGTCGTTCGCGTTCTTGAGGTCGTGGATCAGCTGCGCGAGATCCTCGATGGAGTAGATGTCGTGATGCGGCGGCGGCGAGATGAGGCCGACCCCTGGGGTGGAGTGTCGCGTCTTGGCGATGTTGGGATAGACCTTGAAGCCCGGGAGTTGACCCCCTTCACCGGGTTTCGCCCCTTGGGCCATCTTGATCTGGATGTCCGTCGCGTTCACCAGGTAGTCGCTGGTGACGCCGAAGCGGCCGGAGGCGACCTGCTTGACGGCGCTGCGGCGCTGGGGGTCGTAGAGCCGATCGGTGTCCTCGCCGCCCTCACCGGAGTTCGAACGGCCGCCGAGGTTGTTCATCGCGATCGCCATCGTTTCGTGGGCCTCGGCCGAGATGGACCCGTAGCTCATGGCGCCGGTGTTGAACCGCTTGACGATCTCCTCGACGGGTTCCACCTCGTCGAGCGGCACCGGCGGCCTGACCCTCTTGAACTCGAAAAGGCCCCGCAGTGTTCCGCCTTCGCGGCTGAGGCGGTTCACCTCGTCGGAATACTGCTGGAAGATGTCGTGGCGCCCGGTGCGCGTCGAATGCTGCAGCAGGAAAACGACTTCGGGGGTGAACAGGTGCAGTTCGCCTTCTCGGCGGAACGCGTAGTCGCCGCCGACCTCGAGGCGTCGGTGGACACGCTCGGTCGGGTTCTCCGGGTAGGCCCGGCGGTGGCGTTGTTTGACTTCTTCGGCGATCACGTCGAGGCCGACACCGCCGAGCTGGCTTGGGGTGCCGGTGAAGTACTCGTCGATGACGTCCTTGTCGATGCCGACCGCCTCGAAGGCCTGCGCGGCCGTGTAGGAGGCGACGGTCGAGATGCCCATCTTGCTCATCACCTTCATGACACCTTTGCCGAGGGCCTTGCAGTAGTTGCGTACTGCGGCGGCGGGTTCGATGCCGGTCAGTTCCCCTTCGCGGACGAGGTCTTCGATCGACTCGAAGGCAAGGTACGGGTTGACCGCTGCGGCACCGAAGCCGATGAGCATCGCGATGTGGTGCACCTCGCGGGCGTCACCGCTCTCGACCACCAGCGCGACGGTGGTGCGCTCCTTGGTACGCACGAGGTGGTGGTGCACGGCCGAGACGGCCAGCAGCGACGGAATCGGCGCGCGGGTGTGGTCGGAGTCCCGATCGGAGATAACAAGCGTCCGTGCACCTTTGGCGATCGCCTCGCAGGCCTTCGCGCGGAGGTCTTCGAGAGCGTCGGCAAGCCCTTCCCCGCCGCGCTCGACGTCGTAGAGGGCCTTCAGCACGGTGGTGCGCAGGCCGGGGTGTTCACCGTCGTCGTTGATGTGCACGATCTTGTTGAGCTCGTCGTTGTCGAGAACCGGCCAGCGCAGCACGATCTGGCGACATGAGGCGGCGGACGGTTCGAGCAGGTTCTGCTCGGGACCCATGATGCGGGCCATTGATGTGACGATCTCTTCGCGGATGGCGTCCAGCGGCGGGTTGGTGACCTGTGCGAAGAGTTCGACGAAATAGTCGTAGAGCAGTCGGGATCGTTGTGAGAGCACTGCGGTTGGAGTGTCGGTGCCCATGGAGCCGAGCGGCTCCGCCCCGGAGGCGGCCATGGGTGTGAGCAGGACGCGCAGGTCCTCTTCTGTGTAGCCGAAGGCGATCTGGCGCTTGACGACGTTGTCGTGGTTGGGCTGAACGCGGGTGCGGTCGGGCAGGGTGGCGATGTCGAGAAGGCCGGCGTGCAACCACTCGCCGTAAGACTCCTGCGCCGACAGGTCCGCCTTGATCTCGTCGTCGGTGACGATGCGCCCAGCGGCGGTGTCGATCAGGAACATCTTGCCCGGTTGCAGGCGACCCTTGGCGACGATCTGCGCTGACGGCACGTCGAGCACGCCGCTCTCGCTGGCGAGGATGACGCGGTCATCGATCGTGCGCCACCACCGGCCGGGGCGTAATCCGTTGCGGTCCAGCACCGCACCGACGAGTGTGCCGTCGGTGAAGGTGACACAGGCGGGACCGTCCCAGGGCTCCATCAAGGATGCGTGGAACTGCCAGAAGGCGCGTTCGGCGTCGTCCATGGTGGTGCTGTTCTCCCAGGCCTCCGGGATCATCATCAGCACGGCGTGGTGCAGGTTGCGGCCACCGAGGTGCAGCAGTTCGAGCACTTCGTCGAAGGAAGCCGAGTCGGAAGCCTCCGGCGTGCAGATCGGGAACAGGCGGGACAGATCGCCGGGGATGTTGGCGCTGGCGAGCATCGCTTCCCGTGCGCGCATGCGGTTGCGGTTGCCGCGGACGGTGTTGATCTCACCGTTGTGGGCGACGTAGCGGAAGGGGTGAGCCAAGGGCCACGACGGGAACGTGTTCGTCGAGAACCGGCTGTGCACGATCGCGATGGCACTGCGGCAACGCTCGTCGTGCAGATCCGAGAAATATTGTGGCAGCTGCTTTGTGGTGAGCATACCCTTGTACGCCATGGTGCGGCTGGACAGCGACGGGAAGTAAACGCCTTCGCGCTCGGCCCGTTTGCGGAGCGGATAGACGCGTCGGTCGAGTTCGACGCCGCCGACCTCGGTGGTCGAGGCGACGAACAGTTGCTCCATGTGCGGCATGCAACCTAGCGCGGTGGCGCCGAGGTTCGCACCGAGGGGGTCAATCGGCAAGAGGCGCCAGCCGAGCACCTTCAGCCCTTCGTCGTCGGCGATGGCTTCGACGCTTTCGCGGGCGGCGGCGCGGGCCGCGGGTTCTTGTGGCATGAAACAGATGCCTGCGGCGAAGGTGTTGCTCCCGTCGAGCGCGGGGGCCGGAAGGTCGAAGTCGACGACCTCGCGCAGCAGCTCGACGGGCAGTTGGATCAGGATGCCCGCACCGTCACCGCTGTTGGACTCGGCGCCGGCGGCGCCGCGGTGGTCGAGATGCTCTAGGGCGGTCAGCCCGTCGGCGACGATGGAGTGCGAGCGTCGGCCCTGGATGTCGACGACCATGGCGACACCGCAGGAATCCGCTTCATTGGCCGGGTCGTAGAGACCTTGAGGTTCGGGAAATGCCGAAAAGAGCATCGAGGGGGCACCTTCGCGGTCCGGAAGTATTCATGTCCGGGACTGCACCGGCCCGCAGCCAATTGTAACAGCGCGGCTATGAGCTCACCCGTCGAGAACCGTGGGGACCAGCGGGAATCCGGAAAGATTGCGTACCACTGTCCAGGTCAGGGCTGAGACGACAATCACGACGATCATCGGGGTGTTCATCAACGGTTTGCTCTGACGCCATCGGACCAGCAGCCACGTCAGCAAAAGGGGAAGGCCGACGAGCAGATAGAGGTTGTCCACCACGGCCGCAGCGAGATCGCCGTGCAGCAGATCGTGCGTCATGCGCAGACCACCACAGGCGGGACAGTCCAGACCGGTGAGTGTCTTGAACGGGCAGGCCGGAAAGATGAAACCCGGGCGATGCGGATCGGCGATGCCGATGTAGGCCAGGGCGCCGGTCAGGACGGCGCCTGCACCGAGTGCGCCGTACAGCCGCTTGCGGCTCGTGCCGACGCTAGGTGCCATCGCGCAGCGGGCGCCCCTGAGGATCGCGGACTTTGTCGGTGAGCAGCATGATGGCGTCGATGATGCCCCAGATAATGGCGCCGATACCGCATGTGATCAGGCCGACGACCAACTGCGCTACACCCAGCCCGGTGTAGCCGAGGTAGATGCGGCCGATGCCGACCAGGCCGAAGAGGCCAAGCAGCTGAAGCAGACCCGCGATGAGTTTGGACTTGTCGGAATAGGGTTCGCCCGTAATAGGGTGACGGCCGTAGGGCGCCAATGGATCGCCGTATGCCGCTGGGTAACCCCCCGGCGGCGGCCCGTACTCGCTGCCTGGCGGGGGCGGATATTGCGGCTGGTAATTCGGCTCTTGCGGGGGCGTGCTGCCATGCTCACTACCACCGAACTGCGGCTCCGTCATGGCACCCAGCATGCCAGACAGGGGTGGTGCCAGTCAGCAAGAATTCCGTGCGCACTGGCCTCACGGCATTGCCCCGACGTTTGCGGACGCTCGACGAAGCCCGCGGTCGTAGCTGACAAGGGTCAAGAGATTGTCGCTCAATCTGATTCGCTGGAGCGACCGCGTAAGGACTTCGCGGGTGCCGATGCCGCGCGTGTCAGAACGGTGGCGGTTGGTAGTTGGCGGCCAGCCAGGCTTGCCGCTGCCGTTCTTCTTCGGCAATCAGCTCGGCGCGCTGGCGACGTTCGGCTTTTATGCGATCGCGACGGTCGTCTTCGCGTGCCTGTTTGCGTCGGGGCATCATCAAGGTTCGAACGGCCGTGTCGGGCGCGGCATCGGCGGGAATCTCAAGCTCGCCCGTCGACTGCCCGAGCGCCGGAAACATGCTTGCGCCATGGGGTTCGCTGCGCCACACGTGTCCCGTGGGCCCGATCAATTCGATTGTGCCGTCGGGGAGTTGTCGATCGGTCCAGCCACCTGGCCCACAGAAGAACGTCTTGATCAGATGGTGAGTTCGGCAGTAGTGCTTGGTGTTCGACGGATGCGTCGGACCCTGGGGCCAAGGAGTGGTGTGGTCGGCGTCGGACTGGTGCACCGGTTTGTCGCAGCCCGGCCATCGGCAGGTCAGATCTCGCCACTGCAGGAAGTCGCGCAGCGCCACGTTGGGCCGGTACCCGCTATCGGCATTGGTGGGCACGGTCAACGGCTTCAATTGCGCGGTCTTGGCCGTCTTACGAATCGACTCGGCGGGCAGCACCCCGAAGCCCTTCAGGTAACCGGGCTTGTCACTGCCTCCCTCGAGGGTGGCCTGCTCGGCAAGCAAGTGGATGATGGCCGTCGTTGCGGCCGCGCGTTCTGTGGCCGCGGGGCAGTCGTCGAGCCCACATTCACAGGGCAGTGTGGATTCCCCGCGAGCCAGCGGTCCACATGCATCGGCGCGGCGCTGCTGCTGGGTTCGGGGATCGTTTTCGCACACCGTGGCGGCCAGGGCATTCAGTCGGTTGTCCAGTGCCGCACCATCGGTCGCCCGCAGATTGCCCCCGATCCAAGCCATCCCCGGACATCCCGGCTCGACGTTGATGTGGCGATTGTCCTCGGCTCGGCGCGGGACCCGCACTGCTTCCGGATCGAAGCGTGCTACGAACATATCCACGCGGTCAATCAGTTTGGGACCAGACAGTTTCATCCACTTCTCGGCCCTGGCAGCCAACGCCTCATCGAGTGCGGGCATGATGTCGGGCTCGACGTTCTCGGTGCGAGACATGATGGTGGCCACCACCCGGTAATCGATCCACCCGCGTCGAAACACTTCTGCTACCCGGGGAAGCCGTTCGCGCAACGTGTTCGCCGCATGTACTTGGCTGAGCGCGCGGGCATGACTGATGTTCTGAACCGGCGATATCTCTGCCGCTACGACGACAGCGACATCGGTTAAGAACATCTTGGCTTCGATATGCTCGGTTACGCGCCGCGCGTAGAGTTCGGCGACGAGTGCCAGTCGGCGCCCCATCGCCGCAGCCTCCTCGCGAGCCTCCTCACCCATAAGGGTGATTAGATCGCCGCTGGAAGCGTCCTCGAACATGAGTTCGACACTACTCGGACCCACCGACAGGACAACACATTCGACGGTCGGGCTGGGAAAACCCTGGGAAAGGTCTAACTTCTCCGGCGGCGGCGCAGCCACTTACGCACTCGTCCGCCGTCCGAGTCCTCGGATTTGCTTGCGAGCTCTTCGGCTGCGGTTTTACCCTCGACGGCGGCCTCGTGCGCCTCAGGAGCGTCGACGAGCGCGTCGCTGGCCTCCTCGCCTTCGACCGCGCCCACACTACTGACGTCATCAGCATTGTTGTCGGGTGATTCTTCGTTTACCGCAACATCTTCCGTCGCTTCCGTGTCGGCCGACTCTTTGGCGTCGGGTTCACCGGTTGCGTCGGTCTCGTCAGCTTCAGCCTCGGCCGCGTCTGCCAACTCGCCCAAAACAGTCTCGGCCTCGACGGCCGACTCGTGTGCCTCAGGAGCGTCTGCGAGTGCGTCGCCGGCTTCCTCACCTTCGACCGCACCGACGCCACTGGTGTCAGCGGGTTCACCGGCATCAGTCGCAGACTCGGCTTCGGCCTCGTCCGCCCCTTCGTCGACTTCGTCGGCGTCAGCCCGGTTTGATGCCTGGTCTTCGGTCTCGTCGACCTCAGCTGCGTCCTCGTCGGCTTCAGCCTTAGCCTCAGCCTCGTCCGCCAGCTCTTCGGCGACTGCCTCACCCTCGACCGCGGACTCCTGCGCCTCGGCGGCGTCTGCGAGCGCGTCGCTTGCCTCCTCGCCCTCAACCGCACCGACACCACCGGCATCGGCGGGTTCACCAGCAACGACGGCTGCGTCGGCGTCAGCCTCGTCGGTCTCGGCTTCGGCCTCGTCCGTCCCTTCGTCGGCTTCGTCAGCTTCAACCTTGTCAGCCGCTTCAGCCTCGGCCTCGTCCGCCAACTCTTCGGCGGCTACCTCACCCTCGACCGCCGACTCGTGGACCTCCGCGGCGTCGACCAGCGCGTCGCTGGCCTCCTCACCCTCGACCGCGCCCACGCCACCGGCGTCACCGGCTTCACCGGCCTCGGCGAACTCCTCCGCCTCGAGAATCTCCTCCGCCGGCGCCTGGTCCACATCCTCAGCCAGCGCCTCGGCCTCAGCGACGGATTCCGCATCGGCGGGCGCATCCGCTACCGCCGCACTGCTTACGTCGGCAGGTCGACTGGACTCCTCCGCGACGTCCTTCCGCCCGCGCTTCGACCAGAACCGCAGCCTGCGCCGCGTTTTCGCCGGTGGCACCACAGTCGTCTGTGCCGCCGCCTCGTCTGCCAGTTCCTCGGCCGCTGCCTCGCCCTCGACCGCAGATTCGTGGACCTCGGCGGCGTCGACCAGCGCGTCGCTGGCCTCCTCACCCTCGACCGCACCGACACCGCCGGTGTCGGTCGCTTCACCGGCCTCGGCGAACTCCTCCGCAGGCGTCTCGTCCACTTCTTCAGCGAGAGCTTCGGCTTCTGCGACCGCCTCGATCTCAGTCTCGGGCTCTTCTGCCGATTCCTCGTCGCCCTCTGCTGCGAACTCCTCGGCCTCTTCCACGTCGTCCGCCGGCACACCTGCCACGTCCGCGCCGAGCTCCTCGGCCGACACGTCCTCGGCCGGGATCTCCTCGCCCTCCGGAACATCTGCAGTGAGCGATTCGGCCTTCACCGCTTCCGAGGTTGCTTTCGATGTCTCGTCTTCGTCGGCGGCCGCAGCCTTGGCAGCTGCCACCACCCCGGTCCGCGAGGCCACAGCGGCCAGTTCCTCGGTCAGCTCCTCGACGGTCGTGCGTTCCGGCTGTGGCTCGCCCCGCAGGCTTGCGGGATCTTCGCGGCCCTTCGGCGCGGCCATGATGTAGACGACTGCACCGATGAACACGAAAGTCGCCGTGAAGGAGTTGATCCGGACGCCCTCGATCAGCGTCGCATCGTCGACCCTCAACAGCTCGATCCAGAAGCGGCCCACGCAATAGCAAGCGACATACAACGCGAACAGGCGGCCGTGCCCGAACTTGAAACGGCGGTCGACGTATATGAGAACCGCGAAAACCAGCAGATTCCAAAGCAGTTCGTAGAGAAAAGTGGGGTGGACGAGGTGGACCACTTCACCGGTCGACACGCCGTTGAGATTGTCGATCATGCCGGATGAATCTCGGCGCTCGTAGATCTTCAACGCCCAGGGCAGCGTCGTTTCGGCGCCCCAGAGCTCCTGGTTGAAGTAGTTGCCGAGGCGGCCGATCCCTTGCGCCAGGATGACTCCCGGCGCAACCGCATCGGCGAACGCCGGCAGCGGAATGCCTCTGCGCCGGCAGGCGATCCACGCGCCGACGGCGCCGAACGCGACAGCTCCCCAGATTCCGAGACCGCCGTCCCAGATTCGGAATACGCCGGCCAGCCCGGCACCGTTGTCCCCGAAGTAGCGCCACCAGTCGGTCGCCACGTGGTAGAGCCGACCGCCGATCAGCCCGAACGGTACGGCCCACAAAGCGATGTCGTAGATGACACCACGCTCCCCGCCGCGTGCTTCCCAGCGCCGGTCACCGATGATCAGCGCCGCCACGATGCCGACGATGATGCAGACCGCGTACGCCCGGATCGGCACGGGGCCGAGCTGCCAGACGCCCTGAGCCGGGCTGGGGATGGCGGCCAAGACAGTCGTCGTCACGCAGTAACCCTTCGCCTGACGCCGTCGGCGAGTTCGGCTGTCAGCGTTCCCACCGCCTCGACGCCGTTCTGCAACGCCGACACCAACGCCGATCCCACGATCACTCCGTCGGCGTAGGCGCCGATCTCGGCTGCCTGGGCCCCCGACCGGACCCCGAGGCCCACGCCCACAGGGATATCCGAGACGGCCTTCACTCGGCGAACCAGTTCGGGCGCGGCCGTCGACACTGCGTCACGCGCACCGGTCACTCCCATCGTCGATGCGGCGTAGACGAATCCGCGTGATGCCTGCACCGTCATCGTCAGCCGTTCTGGTGTGGACGACGGCGCCACCAAGAAGATCCGGTCCAAATCGTAGGTCTCCGAGGCCGCGAGCCATTCGTCGGCTTCGTCGGGAATCAGGTCGGGGGTGATCATTCCGAGTCCGCCTGCCGACGCGAGATCTCGAGCGAATGCATCGATGCCCCACCGCAGCACGAGGTTCCAGTACGTCATCACCACGGCCCTGCCGCCGGCATTGGTGATCGCCTCGACCGCGGCCAGCGAGTCTCGCACCCGCACTCCCCCGCGCAGCGCTGCCTCGGTGGCGGCCGCGATCGTCGGGCCATCCATACCGGGATCGGAGTACGCGATGCCGACCTCCACGAGGTCGCACCCGTTTTCGACCAGTGCCGTCATCGCCGAGATCGAGCCGGGCACATCGGGAAATCCGGTCGGCAGGTAACCGATCAGCGCGCTGCGCGCCTCATTTCGGCACGTGTCGAACAACGGTGCCAGCCGACTCACGGCGCACCGTCCAGCAAGCCGAACCACTTCGCCGCAGTCTCGACGTCCTTGTCGCCACGTCCGGACAGATTCACCAGCACGATTGTTCCGGGCCCGAGCTCTTGCCCCAACTGCAAAGCACCCGCGAGTCCGTGCGCCGACTCGATCGCAGGAATGATCCCCTCCGTGCGGCACAGCAACGAGAACGCGTCCATTGCCTCGGTGTCGGTGATCGGCCGATACTCTGCGCGGCCGATGTCCTTGAGGAAGGCGTGCTCCGGCCCAACCCCTGGATAGTCCAAACCCGCTGAAATGGAATGTGATTCGATGGTCTGACCGTCCTCGTCCTGCAGCAGGTACGAGAACGAGCCTTGGAACGCGCCCGGTGATCCCCCGGTGAAAGTCGCTGCGTGCCGTCCGGTTTCGACGCCGTCACCGGCGGCTTCATAACCCACCAGCCGCACGTTGGGGTCGTCGATGAACGCGTGGAAGATCCCGATCGCGTTCGATCCGCCGCCGACACACGCCGTCACCGCATCGGGCAGCCGGCCCGCCTGAGCCTGGATCTGGGCGCGCGCCTCGAGCCCGATCACCCGCTGAAAGTCGCGCACCATCGTAGGGAACGGATGCGGTCCGGCGGCTGTGCCGAAGCAGTAATAGGTGTTGTCGGCGTTGGTCACCCAGTCGCGGAACGCTTCGTTGATCGCGTCCTTCAGCGTCTTCGAGCCCGCCTCGACCGACACCACCGTCGCACCCAGAAGACGCATCCGCGCGACGTTCAACGCCTGGCGCGCAGTGTCGACGGCACCCATGTAGATGACGCACTCCAGACCGAGCAGCGCGCACGCCGTCGCCGTCGCCACGCCGTGCTGCCCAGCGCCGGTTTCGGCGATCACCCGGTTCTTGCCCATCTGCCTGGCCAACAGGGCCTGGCCGAGGACATTGTTGATTTTGTGGGATCCGGTGTGGTTGAGGTCTTCTCGCTTCAGAAAGATCCGCGCACCGCCGGCGTGCTCGGACAACCGTTCGGCTTCGTACAACGGCGAGGGACGTCCGCTGTAGTGCCGCTGCAGCCGATCCAACTCGTCGAGGAAGGTCTGGTCTCCACGCGCCTTCTCGTAAGCCGTGGTGACCTCTTCGATGACGGCCATCAGCGCCTCGGCGACGAATCTTCCGCCGTAGACGCCGAAGTGGCCACGCTCGTCGGGGTCGTGAGCGGTTGGCTCGGCTACGGCCGCGCTGGAACGGGGCAGCTCAGGCCCGGCGAGATCGGCCACTTCTCAACGCGCTGGTTTCGGGCACGACGGATGGGTGCCTGCGGTGACCAGATCGGCGACGGCGCTGCGGGGGTCACCACTGGTGACCAGGCCCTCGCCGACGAGCACAGCGTCAGCGCCCGCACCGGCGTACGCCAGCAGATCAGCGGTGCCGCGGACCCCGGACTCCGCGACGCGGATGACGTCGGTCGGCAATCCCGGAGCGATCCGCGCGAAGCAATCCCGGTCGACCTTCAACGTCTTGAGATCGCGTGCGTTGACGCCGATTACCGCGGCGCCGGCCGACAGCGCGCGGTCGGCCTCCTCCTCGGTGTGCACCTCGACCAGAGCGGTCATGCCCAGCGATTCCGTGCGCTCCAGCAACGACTCCAGCACCGGCTGCTCCAACGCCGCGACGATGAGCAACAGCATGTCCGCGCCGTGGGCGCGCGCCTCGTGGATCTGGTAGGGCCGAACGATGAAATCCTTGCGCAACACCGGGATTGATACCGCGGCGCGCACCGCGTCCAGGTCCTCGAGCGATCCGTTGAAGCGACGCTGTTCGGTGAGCACGCTGATGATGCGCGCACCACCGCTTTCGTAGGCACTCGCGAGTTCGGCCGGATCCCCGATGGGGGCCAGCTCGCCGCGCGAGGGGCTCGCGCGCTTCACCTCGGCGATCACCGCGATCCCCGGGGCGCGCAGCGCGGCCATCACGTCCAGCGGGGGCGGCGCGTCCTTGGCCTTGGCTTTGATGTCGGCGAGCGGGATGAGCGCCTCGCGGGCGGCGACGTCGGCTCGGACTCCCTCGATGATCGAGTCGAGTACCGTCGCCGAACTCATGAGTGCCGCTTCCCTTCCCCCGGAAACACCGAACGATCTTCAACCACGAAGGGTAGCCGCCACCACAACACCGCCGATCACCGGCCCTTGTTGTCCGGATTCGTCGCATCCCGCGTCGGATCGGAACCCGCATCGAGGGCGTCCCAGATCGCGCGCTCGGACATCTCGCCTGCGGGTTCATCGGGTTGCGGGGCGCGTCGCGAGTACCGGGCCGCGCCGGAGCGCTCACTTGCCGCAGACCGCATCAGCAGCACCGCGCAGGCCAGCGCAACCACCGCGGCGACCACAGTGATCACTGCTCCCGCGTAGTGCCGCTGGGTACCGACCAGGTCCGCAACCGGAGCCTCCGCGATGTGCGAGGCGCGTACCGCTACATCCCGAATGACCCACAGGCTGATGGCCAGATACGCGGTCCCGGCGCTGGCCGCGGCAACGAGCAGAGCCAGCAGCCGCAGCGGCCATCCCCGCACCGCCAAGGCGGCGACCGCGGCGGCCAGCAGGAGCACCGCCAGCGGGATCAGGGCGGTCGACCAGGTGCTGCCGGACAGGGCGACCGTCTTCGGCTCGCCGAGGCCGTCGAACGAGGTCACCTCGACCCAGGTCATCCGCGACGCCACCCACAGCCCTGCCGCCGCGAGCACGAGACCGAGTTGGGCGACCCTGATCATGGCTCGGTCAGCGTCTCAGCGGCGGCGATGGCATTGAGCACAGCGCGGGCCTTGTTCGCCGCCTCGGTGTACTCGTAGGGACCGTTGGAATCCGCGACGACTCCACCGCCCGCCTGCACGTACGCGGTGCCGTCGCGCATCAGGGCGGTGCGGATGGCGATCGCGAAGTCGGCGTTGCCCGCGAAGTCGAGATATCCCAGCACCCCGCCGTACAGGCCACGACGCGTCTTCTCGACCTCCTCGATCAGCTCCATCGCCCGGACCTTCGGAGCGCCCGAAAGCGTGCCTGCCGGGAAACAGGCGGTCACCGCGTCCAGTGCGGTCTTGCCGTCGGCCAGCAAGCCCGTCACCGTCGACACCAGGTGCATGACGTGGCTGTAGCGCTCGATGTGGCTGTAGTCCTCGACGCGTACGGTGCCGGGCCGGCAGACCCGGCCCAGATCGTTGCGGCCCAGATCGACGAGCATCAGATGCTCGGCGCGTTCCTTCTCGTCGGCCTGCAGCTCTTTCTCGAGCAACAGGTCCTCCTCTTCGGTCGCGCCGCGCCAGCGCGTACCAGCGATCGGATGTGTGGTCGCCCGCCCGTCCTTGACCGTCACCAACGCCTCCGGGCTGGAGCCGACGACCGAGAAGTCCGGTCCACCAGTGGCATTCGGCACGTTGAGCAGATACATGTACGGGCTGGGGTTGGTCACCCGCAGCATCCGGTACACGTCAAGCGGATCGGCCTCGGTTTCCATCTCGAACCGTTGCGACGGCACGACCTGAAACGCCTCGCCGGCCTCGATGTCGCGCACCAGCTTCTCGACGATGGCCTCGTACTCCTCGAGCGTGCGCTGAGCGCGGTGCAACGGCTCGGGGCGGCTGAACGTCGCGACCGCCGACGGCAGGTGCTCACCGAGCGCGGCGGTCATCACGTCGAGGCGGGCCACCGCGTCGTCGTAGGCCCAGTCCACCCGCTCGTCTGTGCCGTTCCAGTTGACCGCGTTGGCGATCAGCGTGATCGTGCCCTCGTGGTGGTCGACCGCCGCGATGTCGGTGGCCAACAGCAGCAGCATGTCCGGAAGGCCGAGATCGTCGACGGCCAGCGAGGGAAGCTTCTCCAGGCGCCGGACCATGTCGTAGGCGAAGAAGCCGACGAGCCCGCTCGACAGCGGCGGCAAGCCCGGCACCGGCTCGGTCTTGAGGAGCTCCAGCGTCGCGCGCAGCGCCTGCAGCGGGTCACCGCCCTGCGGCGCGTCCTGTGGCGTCGCGCCCAACCACACGGCCTCACCGTCACGAACGGTGAGCGCCGACGGCGCACCGGCCCCGATGAACGACCAGCGCGACCACGAACGGCCGTTCTCCGCCGATTCCAGCAGGAACGTTCCCGGCCGGTTGGCGGCCAGTTTGCGGTACGCCGACAGCGGGGTCTCGCTGTCGGCGAGGACCTTGCGGGTCACCGGCACCACGCGATGCTCAGCGGCCAGCGCGCGGAAGTCCTCCCGCGAGGTGGTGATCGCGAGGTCGGCCGTGGTCTGCACGGGTCAAGTGTCCCAGACGCACCCCAGTACCGACGACGACGCGGGCGTGAGCGGGCGGGTCAGCATGATCGGCGACTGCGCCATGAACCGCGGTGTCTTGCCGCGATGCTCGTCGGCGGCGTGCACGGTGAACGGGTGCAGCACGTACATGTCGCCGGGCTCACCTGTGGCGTACGCCACGGGACGGGCTGTGCTCGCGTCGTCGACGAGCCGGCCCATCTCGGCGAGTGCGACGGGTTCGGCACCGAGCACCTGGGCCACGTCGCGGTGCGAGCCCGCCCTGATCCGCGTCGGAGCGTCATCCGGGCCCACATCAGACAGCACGGTGAGCAACAGCACGGTATGCGGTCGTCCCGTGACCACCCATGCCCCGTCGGCCTGCGGCGTGTTCGCGTCGATGTGCCATCCGCGGTCGTCGTCGGCCGGAGATACCGGGAAACGCACGGGGATGTTGCCCAGCGCGCCGCGCGGCGACCAACCCCCGGGACCGCAGATGCGGTCCAACGCCGCAGCCAGTTTCGGGCTTCGCACCAGTTCGCCGAACGGACCCGCGCCCGTCATGTCGCTGGCCCAGTAGACGGGCTTGAGCCATTTCTCGGGCTCGTCCGGCGACAAACCGAGTTGCTGCCACAGCGCCGTTCGCGCCGCATCGGCGACGCCGCGCGGAGCGGCCCTGTCGATCTTCAGATAGCCGTCGGTACAGAAGGCGTCGAGATCCACCATCGAGGTGAGGTTCTCACGGTTTCCGCGCCCCGCACCAACGATTTTCGGTGGCCGAAACAGACGCAATGGTCGATCCGACTGCCCGAAACCAGCCAAAACGTCGGTCTGGTGGTCGCGCGGCGCGGTCGCGCGATCACTCGCGGCGTAGCGTGACCACCATGAAAAAGGGTGACCGAGTTGCCGAGTTCGAATTGCCGGACCAGACGGGCACAGTGCGAAGCCTCAGCGAGTTGCTCGCCGACGGCCCGATCGTGTTGTTCTTCTATCCCGCCGCGATGACTCCGGGATGCACCAAGGAGGCCTGCCACTTCCGCGATCTGGCCGCGGAGTTCGCCGCCGTCGGTGCCAAGCGCGTCGGAATCAGCACCGACGCGGTCGACAAGCAGGCGAGGTTCGCCGACAAGGAGCGGTTCGACTACCCGCTGCTGTCGGATGCCGACGGCGCCGTCGCAACGCAATTCGGCGTGAAGCGGGGTCTGCTCGGCAAGTTCATGCCTGTCAAGCGGACCACCTTCGTGATCGACACCGACCGCACGACCCTGGCCGTGATCGCATCGGAGATCAGCATGGACAGCCACGCCGACAAGGCTCTCGAGGTGCTGCGCCAGCGCCAGTCGGCATGACACCGGTGGTCGAACTCGTCAGCCGTTCTCCGGTGTGAGCAACACATCCGCGTCGAAGCAGGTGTGATCGCCCGTGTGACAGGCGCCGCCGACCTGATCGACCTCCAGCAGCACCGTGTCGCCGTCGCAGTCGAGCCGCACCGAGTGGACGTATTGGGTGTGGCCCGACGTCTCGCCCTTGACCCAGTGCTGTTGCCGAGAGCGCGAATAGTAAGTCCCGCGGCGGGTTTCCAGTGTGCGGGCCAGCGCGAGATCGTCCATCCAGGCCACCATCAGCACCTGCCCGGTACCGCGCTCCTGGACGACGGCGGTGATCAATCCGTTGGCGTCGCGCTTGAGTCGCGACGCGATGTCTGCATCGAGCGTCATCGCACGGTTATCCCTTCGGCCGCCATCGCCGCTTTCACCTGCGCGATGGTGAGCTCTCGGAAGTGGAACACGCTGGCGGCCAGCACCGCATCCGCCCCCGAGGCGATGGCGGGTGCGAAATGTTCGGGTGCCCCCGCGCCGCCGCTGGCGATCACCGGCACGTTGACGGCTCCGCGAACCGCCTCGATCATCGGCAGATCGAAACCGGCCTTGGTGCCGTCGAAGTCCATCGAGTTCAGCAGGATCTCGCCGACGCCGAGTTCGGCCCCCCGCGTTGCCCATTCGACAGCGTCGAAGCCGGTCCCCCGGCGCCCGCCGTGGGTGGTGACCTCCCACCCCGACGGCGTCGGCTCTTGATTTTGCGGCACCGTGCGGGCGTCGACCGACAGCACGATGCACTGCGACCCGAACTGCCGCGACAGTTCGGCAAGGAGCTCGGGGCGGGCGATCGCCGCGGTGTTGACCGCGACCTTGTCCGCCCCCGCGCGCAGCAGCACATCCACATCGGCCACCGAGCGCACCCCGCCGCCGACCGTCAACGGGATGAACACCTGCTCGGCGGTGCGTTTGACCACCTCGAGCATCGTCGCCCGCCCTGAGGAAGACGCCGTCACGTCGAGGAAGGTCAGTTCGTCGGCGCCCTCGACGTCGTAGGCCGCCGCCAACTCGACGGGATCGCCTGCGTCACGCAGGTTTGCGAAGTTGACACCTTTCACCACACGGCCGTCGTCGACATCCAGGCACGGGATGACCCGCACGGCCAGCTCCTTGCCGTCCATCAGAAGTCCTTGGGATCGCCGACCGAACGAAGCAGATCGAGCAGTTCTTCGTGCACACCGGGGCCGCCGGCGAGCGCCGACGGGCAGTCCACCGTCCACTCGTTGCCCGCGAGGTCGGTCACGACACCACCCACCGCGCGGATCAACGCCACTCCCGCAGCGTGGTCCCACACGTGGCCACCGAAACTGATTGCGCCGCCGAGGATTGCGGCTGCCGTATAAGCCAGGTCGATGCCGGTGGCCCCGTGCATGCGCATGCGTGAGCACTTGCGGCTGAGGCTCTGGATGACGGCGAGTCGGTAGCGTCCCGGCACCTTGCCGCGGGAGTCGACGCTGAACGTGCTCACCCCGACCATCGAGTCGGACAGCGCTGCCCGGTTCAGCGTCGGCAACTCGACGCCGTTGCTGCGCAAAGGCCCTCCGACCACGGCGGTGAACCGCTCCTTGGTGAAGGGCACCCACGTGAGTCCGGCCACCGGCTCGCCGTCACGCACCAGACCCAACAGGATCGCCGCCATCGGCGAACCGGCGGCGTAGTTGAAGGTGCCGTCGATCGGATCGAGCACCCACACCAGCGGCGACTTGAGATCTGCCCCGCCGAATTCCTCGCCGTGCACCTCGATCCCGGTTCTGGCGGTCAACGCCTCGACGACCTGTCGTTCGATGGCCAGGTCCACCTCGGTGGCGAAGTCGTCGCCCTTCTTCTGCACCGCGGAATCTGCGCGGTGGCCGTCGATGAACGGGACGGCTGCATCGTCAAGGATCTGCGCGGCCTCGGCGACCAGAGCGTCGAGGTCGGCCGCATCCAGGGCCATTACCGCTCCACCGCGGCCAGGGCCTCAGGCAGGGTGAATCGACGGGCGTACAACGCTTTTCCGACGATCGCCCCTTCGACTCCTCGGTCGGTCAGCGTGGCGATCGCCTGCAGGTCGTCGAGGCTCGACACGCCCCCGGACGCGATCACCGGCGCGTCGGTGCGGTCGGTAACCTGCGACAGCAGTTCGAGGTTGGGCCCCTTGAGCGTGCCGTCCTTGGTGACGTCGGTGACGACGAAGCGCGAACACCCTTCTCGGTCAAGCCGTTCCAGGACCTCCCAGAGGTCTCCGCCGTCGGTCTCCCATCCGCGCCCGCGGAGGCGGTGGTCTCCGTTGACGATCTTCACGTCCAGACCGACCGCGACCTTCTCGCCGTGTTCGGCGACGACCTTCGCGCACCACTGCGGGTTCTCCAGCGCCGCGGTGCCGAGGTTCACCCGCGCACAGCCGGTGGCGAGCGCCGCCGACAGTGACTCGTCGTCGCGGATGCCACCGGACAACTCGACCGCCACGTCGAGCTTGCCGACCACCTCGGCCAACAGTTCTCGGTTGCTGCCCCGGCCGAACGCGGCGTCGAGATCGACGAGGTGAATCCACTCCGCGCCGTCACGCTGCCACGTCAGCGCGGCCTCCAGCGCGGAGCCGTATTCGGTCTCACTGCCGGCCTGGCCCTGCACCAGACGCACAGCGCGGCCCGCGACCACATCGACGGCGGGCAGAAGAATCAAACGTTTCGGCACCGTGGTGGTCTCCTCTTCGCGCGAGCGCTCATCGGTGGTCAACCTAATGCCTTCACCCAGTTGGCGAGTAACGCGGCACCGGCGTCGCCGCTCTTCTCCGGGTGGAACTGCGTGGCCGACAGTGGCCCGTCCTCGACGGCGGCCAGGAACGGCACGTGGTGCGTGGCCCATGTCAGTTTCGCGGCCGGGTCGCCCTCCCACTGCTGGGCGGCGTACGAGTGCACGAAATAGAAGCGGGTGTCCGCCTCCATTCCGGCGAACAATGTGCTGGCTGCGGGCGCGTCGACCACGTTCCAGCCCATGTGCGGGATCACCGGCGCGTCGAGCCGCACCACCGCACCGGGCCATTGGCCGCAGCCGGTGGTCTCGACCCCGAACTCCACGCCGCGGGAGAACAAAATCTGCATACCGACACAGACGCCGAGCACGGGGCGCCCGGCCGCCACCCGGTCGGCGATCAGCTTCGGACCGTCGATCTTGCGCAGGCCGGCCATGCACGCCTCGAAGGCGCCGACGCCGGGCACCACGAGGCCGTCGGCGTTCATCGCGGCGTCGGCGTCGGATGTCACCGTGACGTCAGCACCGACGCGCTCCAAAGCGCGTTGAGCGGACCGAAGGTTGCCCGAACCGTAGTCCAGGATGGCGACTTTGATTGTCACAGAGTGCCTTTCGTTGACGGCACACCGGTCACCCGCGGGTCGTACTCGACAGCCTGGCGCAGCGCGCGTGCGACGGCCTTATACTGCGCCTCGGTGATGTGGTGGGGGTCGCGTCCGTAGATCGTGCGTACGTGCAGCGCGATGCGGGCGTTCATCGCCAACGACTCGAACACGTGCCGGTTGACCACTGTGTGGTACGGCGCCGATGAACCGGCGATCGTGAAGTGCAGCATGTGATCCGGTTCGCCGGTGTGCACGCAGTACGCGCGACCCGACACATCGACGGCGGCGTGCGCGAGCGTCTCGTCCATCGGGATCCACGCGTCACCAAAGCGGCGGATGCCCTTCTTGTCGCCGAGCGCCTGACCGAGTGCCTGCCCCAACACGATCGCGGTGTCCTCAATGGTGTGGTGGCCTTCGATCTCGACGTCGCCCTTGGCCCGCACGGTCAGGTCGAAACTCGCGTGACTGCCGAGCGCGGTCAGCATGTGGTCGAAGAACGGCACACCGGTGTCGACGTGCACCTGCCCGGTGCCGTCCAGGTTCAGTTCGACGACGATGTCGGACTCTTTGGTCTTACGCTCGATCGTCGCGCGGCGGGGTTCGTTCACGGTGCTCCTACTGGGGGGGATAGTTCGGTCTCGGCCAGGCGCGCGCTGGCGGCCAGCAGAGCGTCGTTCTCCTCGGCCAGACCGGTGGTGGCGCGCAGATAGCCGGGGATGCCGACATCGCGGACGAGAATGCCCGCGTCCAGGTAGCGCTGCCAGGTGGCGGGGGCGTCGGCGAACTCGCCGAACAGCACGAAGTTGGCATCGCTGTCGATCACTCGGAAACCCATCTCCGACAGGGCTTCTGTGACGCGGTTGCGTTCGGCGATGAGAGTGGCGACGCTGCCGAGGGTGTCGTCGGCGTGGCGCAGCGCGGCGCGGGCGGCGGCCTGCGTCACCGACGACAGGTGGTATGGCAGGCGGACGAGCAGCATCGCGTCGATCACCGCGGGTGCGGCGATCAGATACCCGAGTCGACCGCCGGCGAACGCGAACGCCTTGCTCATCGTGCGGGTGACCACGAGCCGGGCGGGATACTCGTCGATCAGACGCACCGCGCTGGGCTGTGACGAGAACTCGCCGTACGCTTCGTCGACGATCATCATGCCGGTGCTCATCGCGTCGAGCAGCCGGCGGAGATCGTCAAGCGGAACGCTTTGTCCCGAAGGATTATTCGGGCTCGCAATGAACACGATGTCGGGGGTGTGCCGCTTGATCGCGTGCACCGCCACGTCGATGTCGAGGCTGAAGTCATCGGCCCGGTTGGCCACCAGCCACTGGGTCTGCGTGCCGTCGGAGATGATCGGGTGCATCGAGTAGGAGGGCACGAATCCGATCGCGCTGCGGCCCGGCCCGCCGAAGGCCTGCAAGAGTTGCTGCAGGATTTCGTTGGAACCGTTTGCTGCCCAGAGGTTTTCAACGGTCAGCGGAGTTCGCGTCTGCGCCGAGAGGTAAGCAGCCAGATCGGTGCGCAGCGCCACCGCATCGCGGTCCGGGTACCGATGCAGCTCCCCCGCGACCGCGGCGACGGACGCCGTCACATCGTCGATCAGGGCCTGGGTCGGCGGATGCGGGTTCTCATTGGTGTTCAACCGCACCGGAACGTCCAATTGGGGTGCGCCGTACGGCGATTTACCGCGCAGATCGGCCCGCAGCGGCAGATCGTCGAGCGTCGACTTCTCTCCGAGCGTCACCTTTCAAACCTCCGCCGCACCGCTTCGCCGTGCGCGGGCAGGTTCTCGGCTTGGGCGAGCGTGATCACGTAGCCGGAAACGTCTTTCAGCGCGGCCTCGTCGTAATCGACGACGTGGATGCCGCGCAGGAACGTCTGCACGGACAGCCCGCTGGAGTGACGAGCACAGCCCGCGGTGGGCAGCACGTGGTTGGACCCCGCGCAATAGTCACCTAAGCTCACCGGCGCATACGGACCGACGAAAATCGCGCCCGCGGAACGGATTCGGCCGGCCACCTCGCGCGCGTCGAGGGTCTGGATCTCGAGGTGTTCGGCAGCGTATGCGTTCACGGTTCGGATGCCGGCCTCGAGATCGTCGACGAGCACGGTGGCGGACTGCCTGCCGCCCAGCGCGGCGGTCACGCGCTCGCGGTGCACCGTCGTCTGTAGCTGGTTGGCCAACTCGCGGTCGGTCGCGTCGGCCAACTCGATGCTCGGGGTGACCAGCACGCTGGCCGCCATCTCGTCGTGTTCGGCCTGGCTGATCAAGTCCGCGGCAACGTGGACGGGGTCGGCGGTGTGGTCGGCCAGGATCGCGATCTCGGTGGGTCCGGCTTCGGCGTCGATGCCGACCTGTGAGCGGCAGATGCGCTTGGCGGCGGTGACGTAGATGTTGCCCGGGCCGGTGATCATGTCGACGGGCGCAAGTTCGGCGCCGTCGGTGTCGGCGCCGCCGTAGGCCAGCAGCGCGATCGACTGCGCTCCGCCGACCGCCCATACTTCGTCGACGCCGAGTAGCGCGGCGGCGGCCAGGATGGTCGGGTGCGGCAGACCGCCGGACTGCGCCTGCGGCGGACTGGCGATAACCAGGGAGTCGACTCCGGCGGTCTGCGCGGGCACGACATTCATCACGACGCTGGAGGGGTAGACGGCGTTGCCGCCGGGGACGTACAGCCCGACGCGCTCAACCGGTACCCAACGCTCGGTGACCGTGGCGCCCGGGGCGAGCGTCGTCGTCGTATCGGTACGGCGCTGGTCGGCGTGGACCGCGCGGGCGCGTTCGATGGCGACCTCGAGCGCGGCGCGGACATCTGCGGGGAGTTCAGCCAGGGCGCTCTGTAACTGCGCCGTCGGAACCCGGACCTGCGCGGGTCGCACCCGGTCGAACGATTCGCCATACTCGAGCGCCGCCTCGGCGCCGCGTGCCGCGACCGCGTCGACGATCGGCCGGACCTTCGGCACCACCGTGTCGACGTCCACGCCGCCGCGCGGCAGAGCGGACCGCAGCTGCGCAGCGGACAGCTGCGCGCCCCGCAGATCAATGCGGGCGATGAGGGATGACGGTGGGGTCACACAGCCATTGTCCCAGAACAGGCCAAATCGATATCACCGCGGCGAGCGGCCGCGCTTCGGGTTAGGTGAGGCGGCCGCTCACTTGCACAGATTGGCGATCTCGCCGTTGGAGGTGTCAGCCGCTTTCAGCCGCTCGGCCTGGTCGGGATCGGAGTTCGGGATCCCCGCGATCGAATGCGCGCCGATATCCATGAGCTGGTTGGCGAACTTGCGCACGGCGTCGGCCAACTCCGGTGGCGTATCGGGCTGGAGACGGGCCAGCAGGTAGTGGCCGCCCTCCGAGAGGGACAAACGAGCATTCGCCGCCACCGCGAGTGTGCCGGTGATGTCACTCGGCCCACCAGGCGCCTGCAGGTTGGTGTTGCCTTGGATGCCTCGCCGAACGAGATTGAACGCCCCGCAGATACTGCCTTTGGGGTCGTCGGTGGTCGTGCCGGTGAAGACCGAAGCCGGCTGGGCCGATTCGGACTCCGATGACGGGCTCTTCATCAGCGCCCAGGCGGCGACACCCAGTGCGACGAGCGCGACGACCAGCGCCAGGACGGAAACTATGGACCCCCGTGAAGACTGCGATGTCTCAGACATGCGGCCGATCGTAACGGCGAGCGTAGCGATCTAGACAGCAAACTTCGAAATCAGTCGCCAACCGGCATGTCAAAAACAAGATCAATTTACTGGTGGTTGCCGATAAAACTGTTGCTCACGCAAGTAGCTGATCATAGACGTTAGCTAGAGGCCTCCAAGATCGATCTTGAATTCGCACGGCCCGACGCCGCGAGAAATAATATAACCCGCCTAATAGACGGGCGGTTTGCACGATCATCAAGGATGCCGGTCCGGTACTCAAAGTGTTAGCTAACCGTACCAGATCGGACCTGCTCAGCTGCGCTTTTAGTGTAGAAACACTACCGCAGAATCAACACATACGTCAGTTTTAAGATTGCTGGTCGGCTCATGCATCAGGTGGGTGTCGTTGCAGTCACAAATACCTGCCAGGCCCGAATTTGATCGCGTCCCCGAATTAACGATCGGGTCGATTCGAATGATTTTCGACGATTTTGAGAAGTTGCTAGGCAAACTCGGATCGAGGTGTCACTATGTCTGTGATCGACATCATCGATTAGCTGACGACGAGAGCGAACACGTGGTCTAGCCACTCGGCCACCTGCTTCGCGAACGGATGTCAGAGGCGTTGGGGTAACTGGGTCGCCGATCCAGGTTCGACAGAAGGGGTACGTATGTCCAGGAAATCAGCTGCCGGTAAGCACCGCGCAGCCTCAACACGAGGTACGGTCGCGCATCGCGCTGTCGGCGGCGCAATGCTCGGAGGGGCCATGACCGCGGCGTTCATAGGCTTCGGCTCGGTCGGTACGGCACAGGCGCAGACGGGTCCCGAATGCGTGATTGGCGGCGGCTGCCTCGGGATATCGCCGCTCGCTCTCCTCGACGGGAGCGATAGCCAGGATGTCACTGGACTGCTCTCGCAGTCCGCCTTCTTCAACCCCGGCTCTGCAGTTACCGCATTCGATCCTATCCTCGACAACCCGCTCACGATGCTCTTCACCTTCGGGGCTATCGGCAATGGCGCCGATGGCACCGCGCTTTCGCCTAACGGCCAAAACGGGGGGTGGCTGTTCGGTAGCGGTGGTGACGGCTACAGCCCGATTGTGGTAGCGGGTGTCCCCCTCGGAACGCCCGGCAACGGCGGCAACGCCGGGTTATTCGGCGGCAACGGCGGCAACGGCGGCAACGGAGCCGATGAAGGCGTCGGCGGGCTCCTCGAGGCACAGCGCGGCGGCAACGGCGGCAACGCCGGCTGGTTCGGCAACGGCGGCCGGGGCGGCAACGGTGGCGACGATCCAAGCGGTGCGGATCCGGGACAGGGTGCTGACGGCGGCGACGGAGGCACGGGTGGATTCGTCGGCGTCGGTGGCGCCGGCGGTGACGGCGGCGACGCAGCGACTACTGGCGACGACGTCAATGCGACCGCCGGCAACGGTGGCGCTGGCGCCAACGGTGGCACCGGTGGCGGGGCCGGCGGTAACGGTGGCGTTGCCAACGCAACGACGGGTGACGCCGAGGGTGGCGATGGCGGCGACGCCGGAGACGCCGACTATGTCGGCGACGGTGGAGCCGGCGGCAACGCAGGTAACGGCACCACCACTACCGGGACAGCCACCGGCGGTGACGGCGGCGACGCCGGAAGCGGCGGCGTCGTCTTCGGCAACGGGCGCAACGGTGGCACCGGCGGCAATGGCACAACCGACACGGGCGAAGCCGTCGGCGGCAGCGGCGGCGCAGGCGGGGACGGCGGACCCGTCTTCGGCAACGGACGCAACGGCGGCGCCGGCGGCCACGGGATTGGCGACGACGGCAGCACTACCTCCGGCGGAAACGGCGGTAATGGCGGCAACGGCGGGGCGATCGTCTCCAACGGCGGCGACGGCGGCGACGGCGGCAACGCCGTCGGCGGCACCGGCAGCGGCGGCGACGGCGGCGACGGCGGCGCCGGTGGGTTCGGCGGCGACGACGGCAGCGACGGCGACGACGGCGACGACAGCCCGTAGTCACCGAAACGGCTGATACCGCATCACAAATGGCGATGCCCGTCCCCTATCTGGGGGCGGGCATCGTCACGTAATGTCCGGAAACATGTCCGCCAAGGATCATCATCCCAACAACGCGCCGGGCGTGCCCATGGTGTATCCGCCCGCGGTCGAGCGCCTGCAGATCAAGTACATGAACCCGATGGTCAAGCGGGTCTCGCGGTTCATTCCCGGTCTCGCGAAGATCCGGCACCGCGGTCGGAAATCCGGCAAGACCTACGAAACCGTCATCACCCCGTTCCGCAAGGGCAATAGGCTCGCGGTCGCGCTGGGCCACGGCAAGACCGACTGGGTGAAGAACGTGCTCGCCGCCGGCGAGGCCGACGTCGCCTTCGGCTCGCGCACGGTCCACATCGTCAATCCGCGGATCGTGCCGGTCGGCGGTGACGCGGAAGGACTTCCGTTTATGGCGCGCGTCCAAGCCAGGAAAATGGGCGTCTTCGTCGCCGACATCGCCTGAGTTACAACCGGCTGAACACCGTCTTGCCCGTCATCTTCGGCCACGCCTCCGGCGCCTCCTCCCACGGCACCACACGTTCGACGGTAGGCGAAAGGTCCTGTCCGGCAAGCAGATCCAACACCTCCGGCAGTACCGCGCGGGCATTGACCCGCCCGGTGACGAAGCGCACGCCGCGGGTGTACATCGACAGCAGCGGCATCTCCACCGCGCCCTGGTAGTAGATGCCCGTGTCCGTGCACACTCCGCCCGGCCAGGTCGCCCGCAGAGTCGCCGCCAACAGCGCCGGGTCCGCTGACGTATGCACCGTCACTGGATACGGTTCAGCGGTCTTGTCGGGCTTCTCGCGGTCGTGCACGGTCGCGCCCAGCTTCTCGGCCACCGCGAGCCTTTGCGGGTCGGTGTCGACGTAGTCGACGTGCACACCCGCCGCGGCTGCCGTCGCCGCCGCGTACAAGCCGATCGACAGCTGCCCGACGACCAGCACCCTGCGGTCGGCCGGTGTAAGCAGAGCAAGCTCCTCGCGATACGGCCCCACGCCGCGCCAACCATCGGGGATGTTGTCCGACATCGAAGCGACGGCCACGGGATCGGCGCCATCGGGCAACGGCACCAGCATCGCGTCGGCATAGGGCACCAGCACCAGGTCCGCCATGAAACCCCCGCCGTCGAGACCCGACAGCGGCGCCATCCCATATGTCGCCATCAGCGGCAAGGATGCACACGATCCGGTCGCGCCGCGCCGACACGCGCTGCATTCACCGCAACTGATCTGGAACGGCACGATCACCCGAGCACCGACCGCGACGCTGCGAACGTCGTCCCCGATCGCGACCACCTCGGCCACCCCCTCGTGGCCGACCGCATGGCCGGGCGGCATCGGCAGCCGACCCTGCACCACCGCCACGTCGAGGTCGCAGCACGCCACGGCAATGGGTCTGACGAGTGCCTGCCCCGGGCCGGCGAGTTGGGGATCGGGCGTCTCCCGCCACGCGTACTTACCCGCGTCTTCAAGCATCAGCTGCTGCATGGTCAGCCCCTTCTTTAGTGATCGCTCAACTATTCTTGAGCGATCTTTCTAGTAAAGTCAAGGCATGCCTCGCCCGGACCGCAGCCGCACCGCCCTGATCGACACCGCGGCACTGCTGTTCCGCAGGCAGGGCTACGCCGCCACCGGCGTCAACCAGATCCTCGAGCTCGCCGATGTCAAAGCGGGCTCGCTATACCACCACTTCCCCGAGGGCAAACAGCAGTTGGCGGCCGCCGTGGTTGAGCGCGTCGGCGCGGACATCGAGCGGCGACTACGAGATCTGCTGGCCGCCGGCTCCCCCGTACCCGACCTCATCGACGGCTGGATCGACTTGATGGCCTTGGGGCTGACCTCCGATCCACGTGACGGCTGCCCGATCGAACCGATCGCCACCGAGTCGGTCGACGCCAGCGCACTGGTTCGGCAGGCATCGGCAACAACATTCGCCGGCTGGCGCCGGGTCATCGCGGACCGGCTGCACGCCGACGGGTGGGCACAGGACGACGCCGAGCAGACCGCGCTGGCGTTGATAGCACTCATCGAGGGTGCCCTGATACTCGCCCGGATCGCGGGCGACACCGCCGCGCTCGACTCCGCAAAAGTCGCCGCCAGGACGCTGTTGAGCCGGTGAACTACTTGCAGAGCTCGGTGATGCTCTTGTTCTGCGCGTCGGCGTCGGACAGCCGCTTCGCTTGCGCTGGATCATCATTGGGCACTCCTGCCGTAGCATTGGCACCGATGTCCATCAGACTGTTCGCGAACTGTTCGACCTTCTCCGCGAGCACCACCGGGGTCGCCGGATCGAGCCGGTCCATCAGGTACTGACCCCCGTCGTACAACGAGATCCGCGCATTGGCAGCCACCGCCTGCGCCCCGGTGACGTCCTGCGGACCACCTTCGGGCTGCATGTTCGTGTTGAGCGTGATCCCTTTGCGCACGACGTCGGCGGCGCTGCAGATCTTGGTCTTGGCGTCGGCGACCTGAGTCGAATCGTATTCAGGCTCAGACGGGCTGGTCTTGTACAGCGTCCATCCGGCGAGTGCCAAAGCGGCGACGGCTACAACCAAGCTGACGACGACCAGCAACGTGAGACGCCGCGACGAATCCTCATCCACGCGACCGATGCTATCGGCCGGATCAGATATCGAGCCCGATATCGAGCACCCGCACCGAGTGCGTCAGCGCGCCGACCGCGAGATAGTCGACGCCCGTTCCCGCGTAATCCGCGGCGGTCTCCAGCGACAGTCCACCCGACGATTCCAGTTTGGTCGCAGGCGAGCGAGAGTCGCGGCGCTGCACCGCGATCTGCGTCTGCCACACCGGGAAGTTGTCCAACAGCACGAGTTCGACGTTCTCGGCCAGCACTTCGTCGAGTTGCTCGAGGGAGTCGACCTCGACCTCACATTCGAGCTCCGGCGCGGACGCGCGCACGGCCCGCAGCGCCGCCACCACCGACCCCGCCGCCGCAACGTGGTTGTCCTTGATCAGCGCCGCATCCCCGAGCCCCATGCGGTGGTTGACCCCTCCGCCGACGCGCACCGCGTACTTCTGCAGTGCGCGCAAGCCCGGCAACGTCTTACGGGTGTCGCGGATCTTCGCCGCACTCCCGGAGACGGCCTCGACCCACGCCGCGGTCGCGGTCGCGATGCCCGACAGGTGACAAACCAGGTTCAGCGTGGTGCGCTCAGCGGTCAACAATCCCCGGGTGGGGGCTTCGACGGTGAGCACGACGCCGCCCGGTTCGAGCCGGGCACCGTCTGCGACGCGATGTTTGACCAGGTAGTTGTCAGGACCGATCACCTCGTCGAACGCGAGAAGTGCGATGTCCACACCCGCGATCACACCGGCCTCGCGGACCACCATGGACGCCGTGGTCCTGGCGTCGGCGGGCACCGTTGCCAACGTGGTGACATCGGGCCCGTACCGCAGATCCTCTTCGAGCGCACGAGCGATGACGCTGCGAGCCTCGGTGAGCTCGTCGGCGGTCAGCTCCATCAGCAGCACGCTCCTGCTGGAACCAGCGTGCGTGCCTGGACGGGGTCGGTGCCGGGGTGGTCGCGGCGATGATGGCAGCCCCGAGATTCAGTCCGGGCCAACGCACCCGCGGCGACCGCCACCGCAGCAGTAGTCAGCGCGGCGTCCTCGAAGTCGGCGCGCGAGCCGATCACCCGGGGTGGCGCGGTATCGAGTTCCTTGGCCAGGATGCGCAGGCCATCGGCGTCGCGGACCACCCCGGCATTCTTGGTCATCGCCCGCTGCAGATCGGCACGGGGCAGCGCACGCCGCACGACCGCCTCCGGAGGCCTCGCCGTCACAGGCCCGGCGGCCAACGCATATGCGGCGGCAGACTTTCCGGCCCGACCACCGATGACCAGCCCCTCGAGCAGGCTGTTCGACGCCAGCCTGTTGGCACCGTGCATCCCCGTGCGCGCCACCTCGCCGGCTGCGAACAACCCCGCAAGCTCGGTGCGTCCGTGCACATCGGTGGCCACACCACCACAGCTGTAGTGGGCGCCGGGCAGCACGGGAATCGCCTCGAGCGTCGGATCGATGCCCGCCGCGCGGCACGCCGCGGTCACCGTCGGGAATCGTTTCTCGAAGTTGTCGATCCGTCGGGCATCCAGGAATACGCACGGTGCGCCCGTCTGTTCCATGCGGGCGTTGATCGCCGCGGCCACCACGTCTCGTGGCGCCAGGTCGCCCATCGGGTGCACCCCTTCGGTCACCGAACAACCTTGTGAGTCAACGAGTATCGCGCCCTCACCGCGAACGGCCTCGGTGATCAGCGGACGCCTGCCCGCGTTGTGGCCGTCGAACAGCATGGTGGGGTGGAACTGGATGAACTCGATGTCGCTGACCGGAACTCCTGCCCATATGGCCAGCGCGACACCGTCTGCCGTCGACCCATCGGGATTGGTTGTCGCCGAGTACAGGTGGCCCAGTCCCCCGGTCGCGAGGATCACCGACGGTGCGTGCACCACGCCAAACCCGTCGTCGTTGAGCACCAGCACACCGGTGACGGCACCGGCGTCGTGCAGGATTTCCACCGCGACGTGGTTGGGTCGGACGTCCAGTGTCGCCGCGGCAACGTTGAGGGTTCGCTGCACCTCGGCGCCGGTCGCGTCGCCGCCGGCGTGGATGATCCGGCGTCGGGAATGCCCACCCTCACGGGTCAGTGACCATGTCCCCGGCGTCGACTCATCGAATTGTGCACCGTGTTCGACCAATTCGGCGACCGCGCGGTACCCGTCGGCCACGATCGAGCGCACGGCGTCGGGATCACACAGTCCCGCGCCCGCAGCAAGCGTGTCGGCGATGTGCGCCTCGATCGAGTCGCCGTCCTCGCGCAGAGCGTCGGGCAGCACAACGGCGATCCCGCCCTGGGCGTAGAACGTCGCGGTGTCCCCGGTCTTGCTGAGCACCACGACTTTTCGGCCAGCGCGCTGTGCGGCGAGGGCAGCCACCAGGCCGGCCACACCGGTCCCGATGACCACGACGTCGGCGCGCTGCTGCCAATGGCCGGCCCACCTGCCGGCGCCGCAAGCCGCCGGGCGCGTCATTCTCCGCCGCCGGGCTGGCCGATCGCGATCATGCGTTGCACGCTGGCCCGGGCCAGCCGTGCGGTCTCGGGATCGACGTGCACCTCGTCCTTGCCCTCCACCAGGCAGCGCAGCAGCGCCGCGGGGGTGATCATCTTCATGAACCGGCAGGACGCTCGGTCGTTAACGGCCATGAAGTCCACACCCGGTGCGGCGCGGCGCAACTGGTGCAGCATCCCCACCTCCGTGGCGACCAGCACCTGCTGTGCGCCGGTCTCGCGCGCGGCGTCCAGCATGCCGCCCGTCGACAGGATCTTGACGCGGTCCTCCGGAAAGGCGCCCTCGCCGGCGAGGTACAGAGCCGATGTCGCGCAACCGCATTCGGGATGCACGAACAGCTCGGCGTCCGGGTGAGAGCGGGCCTGGTCGGCGAGGTCGTCGCCGTTGATCCCGGCGTGCACATGACACTCGCCCGCCCACACGTGCAGGTTCTTACGCCCCGTGACGCGACGGACATGCGCACCGAGGAACTGGTCCGGGCAGAACAGCACCTCGCGGTCTTCGGGAATCGACGCCACCACCTCGACGGCATTCGACGACGTGCAGCAGATGTCGGTCTCGGCCTTCACCGCCGCGGTGGTGTTGACGTAGGACACCACGACCGCGCCGGGATGCTCGGCCTTCCACGCGCGCAGTTCGTCGGCGGTGATGGAATCGGCGAGCGAACAGCCGGCTCGCTGGTCCGGGATGAGCACCGTTTTGTCCGGCGACAGGATCTTGGCCGTCTCGGCCATGAAGTGCACGCCGCAGAACACGATGGTGTCCTCGGGCACCTCGGCGGCGATCCGAGACAGCGCCAGCGAGTCACCGACGTGATCGGCGACGTCCTGGATGGCGGGCAACTGATAGTTGTGCGCCAACAACGTCGCGCCCCGCAGATCGGCAAGGCGACGAACCTCGGCGGCCCATTCCTCGTCGCCGTCGACCCCGGAGAAACCGGTGGGACCGTCGACGATGCGGCTCGAGAGGTTGTCTGCGGGCATCCGGTCCAGCACCGTCATGGCCGCCTCCTTCGTCCAAATCGAGTTTTCGACTTATAATCGAAAACATGGCACATAGTAGCACCGCCCACGAGGTGCTCGCCGCCGTGTTCCAGGTTCGGGAACTCACTCACGGGGACACCGACCGGAAACCAGCACTTCACGTGCTGTTATGGCAGCGCGCACTCGATCCGCAACGCGGAAAATGGTCCCTTCCCGGCGGGCGTCTCGGCGACGACGAGGACCTGACCAGCTCGGTGCGCCGTCAATTGGCCGAGAAAGTTGACCTACGTGAGCTTGCCCACCTCGAGCAGCTCGCGGTGTTCTCCGACCCCCGTCGAGTCCCCGGCGATCGGACGATCGCGTCGACCTTCCTCGGGCTGGTGCCCTCCCCCGCCGTTCCGGAATTGCCGCCGGACACGCGCTGGCATCCGGTCAACGATCTGCCGCCGATGGCGTTCGACCACGGCACCATGGTCGAACACGCGCGCACCAGGCTCGTCGCCAAACTCTCCTACACCAACATCGGATTCGCCCTGGCACCAACGGAATTCGCGATATCGGCATTGAGGGATATCTACAGCGCCGCTCTCGGCCACCACGTCGACGCCACCAATCTGCAACGCGTGCTCGAACGCCGCAAAGTCATCACCCGCACAGGCACGACGGCGCGGTCCGGTCGCAGCGGTGGCCGCCCGGCGGCGCTGTACCGGTTCACTGAGTCGCGCTACCGCGTGACCGACGAGTTCGCCGCACTGCGCCCGCCCGGGTGAGTCGACTGGATTCTTAACGGTTCCTTAAGTAAGAATGGCCGAATGTCTCTGGGCAATGCCGCGCCAGCATCAGGTGCCGAGTGGATCGGGCACGTACCCCACGAGGACCTGGCGCGCGGCTCCCGGCCGCTGCGTCCCGACGAGGACCCGTTCTATGAACCGCCGAGCGGCTTTCAGCACGCCGAACCGGGCACGGTGCTGCGCAGCCGTGATGTCGAGCTGGCCTTTTTCGGCCTGATTCCGCAGAAGTTCACCGCGACGCAGCTGCTGTACCGCACCACCGACATGAATGGTGCGGCGGAAGCCACCGTGACCACGGTGATCGTGCCCGCCGAGCGGACGAACCGCGACGTCATACCCGTGATCTCCTACCAGTGCGCGATCGACGCGGTGTCCTCGCGCTGCTTCCCGTCCTACGCGCTGCGCCGCAAGGCGCTGGCTCCCGGGGCGCTCGCGCAGCTGGAGTTCCTGCTGATCGCCGCCGCGCTCGCCGAAGGGTGGGCCGTTTCGGTGCCCGACCACGAGGGCGCGCACGGACTGTGGGGAACGCCGTACGAGCCGGGATACCGCATTCTCGACGGCCTACGTGCGGCTGTGAGCTGCGAACGGCTCGGGCTCGACGAATCGGCGCCGATCGGGCTGTGGGGTTACTCAGGCGGCGGGCTGGCGTCGGCATGGGCGGCCGAAATGCACAGCCAGTACGCCCCTGAGCTCAATATCGTCGGCGCCGTGCTCGGCTCGCCCGTCGGGGACCTCGGACACGCCTACCGGCGGCTCAACGGCAGCCTGTACTCGGGGCTGCCCGCGATGGTGGTGGCCGCGCTGAGCCACGTCTATCCGGACTTGGACCGGGTCATCCAGGAGCACGCCACCGACGCCGGCAAGGCGATGTTGATGCGCATCCAGGACATGACCACCGCCCAGGCTGTGCTGCGGTTCGCGGGCATGGACATGGGCAAGCTGGTCGACCGGCCGCTGAACGAGATCCTCGATATGCCCGAGGTCAAGCACGTCTTCGACAGCATCAAGCTGGGCACCGCGGTGCCCACCCCGCCCGTGCTGATCGTGCAGGCCGTCCACGACAAGATCGTCTCGGTCGACGACATCGACGAGCTCACCGAGATCTACCGCAGTGGCGGTGCATCGGTGACCTATCACCGCGACATGTTCAGCGAACACATGTTGCTGCACCCGATGTCGTCGCCGATGGCGCTGCGCTGGCTGATCGACCGGTTCGACGGTAAGCCGTTGTCGGAGCATCTGGTCCGCACGACGTGGCCGACGCTGCTGAACCCGATGACCTATGTCGGAATGACGCGGCTGGTCCGCATCGCGGTCAAGGTGATGACGGGCCGGAAGGTGGAGCGCTCTCCGCTGTGACGTCCGCCGCGGTCGGCGGAGGCACGAACGCAGGCACCTCGACAGGCGGCCAGGCACCCAGATCGTCGCGCGCGGTGGACACCGCGGCCAGCGAGTAGACGAGCGCGGCCACCGCGGCGGGAAAAAGTATGGTTAGCACCGCCTGTATCGGGGAGGGCCCGAAGAAGACCGGCGGCGCCTCCACGACGTAGTGCACGCGGTTCTCGGGTGTCACCGGTGCGGCGGCCATGTCGATAGTCCCGTAGCGCAGGCGCACCAGGAGCGCCCCCACACCGGCGGCCACAACCGCGGCCAGCATGCATCCCGCCGCCAGTGCCGCGGTCATCACCGGTCCCCGGTGCGCGCGCCACTGCCACACGGCCGCCGCGGCGACGGCCCCCACGACGCAGAGCAAGCCGACCAGCAGGAAGGCCGCGACGAAGAAGTGGTCGCTTTCGTTGCCCAGGTGTGCGCGGACGCGATCACCGTCGCGTGTCAGCGCTACGACACCGTGGACAGGCGGCGCCAGAAACGCCCACAGCGCGCCGACCAGGGCACCGGCCGCCGCCAGTGCCACGACGACCATCAGCGCCGCACGGGTACGTGAGAACCGCGGCGGGGCACCGTCGTTCATCGCTGCTCCAGATCTTTGGAATCGGTCAGCCCGTGTCGTGAGCACTTAGCCGACCAGCCGTCGGGGCGCACCTGGACGATCATCCGCCTGCCGCATTCGGCGCAGAACCGGGGCGGCTCCAGACCCAACTGGGCCGCGGTCGGCACAGCGGTGCCGTCGGGCTCGCCGGTATAGACGTTGAACGCCATACTTCTACGTTCTACCGGCCGGCCTCAGAGGCTGGCATTTAGCGCCTTGATCGGCATCTGCAGATCGTCGAGCAGTTCGAGGTCGGACTCGGCGGGCCGGCCCAGCGTGGTCAGGTAGTTGCCCACGATGACGGCGTTGATCCCGCCGAGGATGCCCTTCTTGGCGCCGAGGTCGCCGAGGGTGATCTCCCGGCCGCCTGCGAAGCGCAGCATGGTGCGGGGCAGCGCAAGGCGGAAGGCCGCCACGGCCCGCAGCGCATCGGCGGCAGGTAGCACGTCGAGGTCGCCAAACGGGGTGCCCGGCCGGGGGTTGAGGAAGTTCAGCGGCACCTCGTGCGGATCGAGTTCGGCCAGGTTGGCGGCGAATTCGGCGCGCTGTTCGAGGGTTTCGCCCATGCCGAGAATTCCACCACAGCACACCTCCATGCCGGCCTCGCGAACCATCTGCAGCGTGTCCCAGCGCTCTTCCCAGGTGTGCGTGGTGACGACGTTGGTGAAGAACGACCGCGCGGTCTCCAGGTTGTGGTTGTAGCGGTGCACGCCCATCTCGGAGAGCCGCTCGACCTGCTCCTTGGTCAACATGCCCAGCGAGCAGGCGATCTGGATGTCGACCTCGTTGCGGATCGCCTCGATACCCGCGGCGACCTGTGCCAGCAGCCGCTCGTCGGGCCCGCGCACCGCGGCCACGATGCAGAACTCCGTCGCCCCGGTCTTCGCGGTCTGCTTGGCCGCCTCCACGAGGCTCGGCACATCCAGCCATGCGCTGCGGACCGGTGAGGCGAAAAGCCCTGACTGCGAACAGAAGTGGCAGTCCTCGGGGCAGCCGCCAGTCTTGAGGCTGATGATGCCCTCGACCTCCACATCGGGGCCGCACCAGGCCATGCGCACCTCGTGTGCCAACGCGAGCAGGTCGTCGAGGCGATCATCGGGCAACTGCAGCACTTGCAGCGTCTGATCCTGGTTCAGGCCTTCACCGCGCTCGAGCACCTGCTCACGTGCCACTGCCAGAATGTCGCTCACCAATCCACCTCTCGCCACTTGAACGGTGTTCAGGTTAGGGTACGGCCGTGCAGCTTCACAAACGCGACGTGGTGGCCGCGGCGGCGGCGCTGTTGGACAGCTACGGTCTGGCCGACCTGACCATGCGGCGGCTCGCGCGCGAGCTCGAGGTCTCCCCCGGCGCGCTGTACTGGCACTTCACCAGCAAGCAGGAGCTGCTGGGTGCGGTTGCCGACCGAATCCTCGAGCCCGTCAACGACGCCGCGGGAGGCTGGCGCGACCGGGTGTCGAGTATCTGCGTGGTGCTGCGCGATGCCCTGTTGTCGCATACCGACGGCGCCGAGTTGGTGTCGGCCAGCTTCTCGGCCGGGCAGTCGACCGCGATGGCGCGGATCGTCGACCGGCTCACCGAGGCCGCCTGCGACGCCGGGGTGCCTGTCGGCCATGCGGAGTTGGCCGCCCGCACCGTCGTGTACTACGTGCTGGGTTTCACCGTCGACGAGCAGTCGCGGCTGCAGTGGGACGCCGCCGGCGCCGACCTGCCCGGCGACCAGTCGGTGCTCACCGAGGATGCGTCCGCCCGGTTCCGCTTCGGGGTGGGTCTGCTCATCAGCGGTATCCGCGGCAGACAAGAGCAACCGGCCTAGAAGCCGCGGTAATTCTCGATGTCGTTCATCCACCGAGGATCTCCGGCGTCGATGGATGCGGTGAGGGCCCACATTTGCACCCCCTGGTCGTGCCCACTGACCATCGCGAAGCCGAGCTGGCGGTGTGTCTCGCTGGGCCCGGGCCGAATGATCACCTCGACGATCTTGTTCGGGCGACCCTCGGCCGTCACACCGGCGAATTCACCTTGTTCGTAGAGCGGGCTCTCATGTACGACGACGTTGTCGGCTTTGGGTGCTTCATTACCGCTTCCGACAAGGGATTCCACATCCGGATAAGTGTTGGCCGGATCCATTTTGAGAACCGGGGCGTACACGCACGAGAGCAGATTTTCGCCTTCGTCGGTCGGCGCCGACTTCTCGGCGTGGTCGACCACGGTCAGATAGGTGTTGACGATCGCCTGACCCGTGGCGTTCGCGTCGTCGAGAACCGCAAACGGTACGGGCGCTTTCTGACGGGAGGTGCCGGAGTCGTCGAGCGCGGCGCGCCACTTGTCGCGCCAGGCGTCGGCATGCTCGGAGATGTAGGGCACGCACCGATCGATCCGGTCGGAGTAACTCAACTTCATGAACTCCGAATGGGCCGACTCGATCGTGGTCGGAGGCGGACTGGGCTGGTAGAAGAAATTCATGATCAGCGAGGTGCCACCGACGATGGCGCCGATGATCGCGATCGCCGTCGTCGTCCACCAATGCTGCCGTCCCGGACTCCAGCCCGACATCCCGGCATCCTGCTCCGATTGCTTGGCCACCGAGGCGTAAGTTACCGGACCGATCGTCGCGAAATGGCAGATCAGCAGCGATCTCATAGCACTCGACTAGCGTTGCGTACGTGATCACCGTCGACGCTGTGCGACGTATCACCGCGACCTTGCCGCGGTCGTACGAGGCCGTGGTCCGCGACAGCATCAGGTTCCGGGTGGGGCGCCTCGTCTACGTCGCGTTTTCGCGCGACGAGACGGTGATGGGCGTCGCCTTTCTTAAGGAGGAGCGGGCCGCGATGGTGGCCGCCGAGCCCGAGAAGTTCGGGCTGCCGCGCAAGTCGGAGATGCGGTTCAACTGGATACTGGTCAAGCTCGACGCGATCGACCACGGTGAACTACGCGAACTGGTGATCGACGGTTGGCGGATGTGTGTGCCGAAAAGCGTTGGCGCAACGGTCAGTTGATCGGATACTCGATCCGCTTGTCACCGTCCCAGTGACGCAGCCCGGTCAGCGTGCCCCGCAGGTCGCGCCCCACCGACTTGATCGTCAGCGCGGCGGGCACCTTGTCGGGTGCGACGCGACGCGCCAACGTCACATGCGGTGTCCACTGCCCCGGATCCGCATGGCCCAGTACGCCGTTGGGCATGTGCGGCAGGCACAGCGCATGCACTCGGCGATGCAACGCCAGCAGTTCTTCGGAGGGCACCACCAGCCGCACCAGCGTGAAGACACGACCGCCGAACAGCATCGGCGCCCCGATGGTGCAGTCCAGCGGCAGTCGCTCCAGCACCGGACGGAGCGCGGTGTTGGCCACCTCGTCGAGGCTCTCGGCGACGGTCACCGTGACATGTGGCCGATTGCTCGGCGACATGTTGTTCGCCTGACTGCGGATCCCGGCGCGTGTCAGGTCATCCCAGACACCGCGGATCTTCGCGTCCGTGTCCGGGTCGAAGACCAGCTCGACCGAATGCACCATGTCTAGACCAAACTCTTGACCCACGCGGAGTCGAAGGTATCGGCGCTCATGCGCTCGAACTGCGACGCGGTCAGCGCGCCGGAACCCGCAGGCAGGATCCCCCGCACGGGAGCCAGTTCTGCCAGCGCGGCGCGGTTGCCCTGCTCGGCGACTCCCGGCGACGACGGCCACGCGCCGATCACCAGGCCGGCACACGGAACACCCTCGTGTGCAAGCGCTTCCAGTGTCAGCGCGGTGTGGTTGAGCGTGCCGAGCCCGGCCCCGACGACCACCAATACCGGTGCACCCAGGTCGGCCGCGAGGTCGCGCAGCGTGGTCCCCGCTCCGATCTCGACAAGCAGCCCGCCGGCCCCCTCCACCAGCGTCAGCGACGCGGCCGCGGCCCGCACCGACTCGACCAGTTCGGGGCGGGTCGGCAGCGTCATACCCGCTCGGCGCGCGGCAGCGGCGGGCGCGAGCGGTTCCGGGTATCGCCATCCGCCATGCAGCCGGGTCACACCCGAGAGCCGCCCGACGTCGGCGAGGTCGTCGTCGTGGGGGCTGCCGGTCTGTACGGGTTTGCACACCGCGACGTCGATGCCCGCGAACCGGGCGTGGCATGCCAGAGCTGCGGTGGCGATCGTCTTTCCGACGCCGGTGTCGGTGCCCGTGACGAGGAGCGTGCTCACCGGCGCGCGGTCCCCAGCACGTCGGCGAGCACCTCGGCCGCCAACCGCATCTCGTCGTCGGTCAGCGACGCCCGCGCGGTCAGTCGCAGCCGCGACGTGCCTGCCGGCACCGTCGGCGGCCGGAAGCACCCCACGCGCACACCGTGGTCCAGGCATGCCACCGCGGCGCCGAAGGCTACGTCTGCGTCGCCGAGAACCACTGATACGACAGCCGATTCGGGAAGGTCCGACACCGAGCAGATCGACGCGAGCTCCGCGGCGCGGTCGATCACGGCCCGTGCGCGCCACGGCTCGGCGACCAGGATGTCGAGCGCAGCCCAGGCCGTACCGACGGCGGCCGGCGCCAGCCCGGTGTCGAAGATGAAGGGCCGCGCCGCGTCGATCAGGTGGTCACGCACAGCCGTCGGACCCAGCACCACACCGCCTTGGCTGCCCAGCGCCTTGGACAGCGTCGTCGTCATCACGATGTCGGGCGCACCGGCCAGGCCGACTTCGTGCAACAGGCCGCGTCCGCCCGTGCCGCGGACGCCGAGACCGTGCGCCTCGTCAACGATCAGCAGTGCGCCGTGGCGACGGCAGACGTCGTGCAGGGCGCGCAACGGTGCGAGGTCCCCGTCGGCGGAGAAGACGGAATCCGTCAGTACCACCGCGCGCTCCTCGCGGCGCGCCGCCACCGCCGCCTCCACCGCGGCGACGTCGCGGTGTGGCGTGACGACGACCCGCGCCCGCGACAACCGGCACGCGTCGACCAACGAGGCGTGTGTCAACGCGTCGGACACCAGCAGCGACCCCGCACCCGACAATGCGACGACCGCGCCGAGGTTGGCGGTGTAGCCCGACGAGAACACCAGCGCAGCCTCGGCACCGACGAATCCGGCCAGCGCCTTTTCGAAACCTTCGTGCAGTTCGGTGTTTCCGGTGACAAGGCGCGATCCGGTGGAACCCGCGCCCCAGGTCCGCAATGCGGCCACCCCGCCGTCGATCACCGCGGGATGCTGCGACAGGCCCAGATAGTCGTTGGAGGCGAGGTCGAGCTCGGTGCTGACGGGTGGTCGCGCACGCAGGGATCGCCGCAGCCCCGCGGCGCGCCGCTGCCTTTCGACATCGTCGAGCCACGCCAGCGGTGAGAGACCTGCGCGCGTCACCGTGCTCCTCGCATAGGACTTGAACAGCGTTCAGGTTAGGGCACCCGCGTGTGGCTCCACAAATGCGGGTCCTGCGCTGATGCCTTTAACGGGTTACCTGCACTCACCGGGTGCGTGCGATCAACCGCTTAGCGCCCGGGCAACCGCAGCCATCCCCGCGGTGATCTGCCCGATCTCCTCGGACGTGCAGATGTAGGGCGGCATCGCATAGATGAGGTTGCGGAACGGGCGCAGCCACAGGCCGTGCTCCAGCGCCGCGGGCGTCGCCACCGTCAGGTCGACGGGACGGTCCATCTCGATGACGCCGATCGCGCCGAGCACCCGCACATCGGCCACAGCGGGCAGCGATGACGCGGGCGCCAGCCCCGAGCGCAGTCCCGCCTCGATGTCGCTGACCCGTGTGCGCCAGTCCTGGTCGAGTAGCAGCTCGACCGCGGCGACCGCGACCGCGCATGCCAGCGCGTTGGCCATGAACGTGGGCCCGTGCATCAGGGCGCCCGGCTCGTTGGAGCTGATCGTGTGGGCGACCTCCCGTGTGCAGAGCGTCGCCGCCAGTGTGATGTAGCCGCCGGTGAGGGCCTTGCCGACGCACATGATGTCGGGGCTCACGCCCGCATGGTCGGCCGCGAACAGTTCACCGGTGCGGCCGAAGCCGGTCGCGATCTCGTCGAAGATCAGCAGCACCTCGTGCCGGGAGCAGATGTCGCGCAGCTCGGCGAGGTAGCGGGGGTCGTGGAATCGCATCCCGCCCGCGCCCTGCACGACGGGTTCGACGATCACCGCGGCCAATTCGTCGGCGTGTTCGACCAACTGCTTCTCGAACGCCTGGACGTAGCCGGCGTCGTAATCGCGCGGCACCGCCGGTGCGAACTCCTGGGCGACCAACACGTCCGTCCACAGCTGGTGCATCCCGCCGTCCGGGTCGCACACGCTCATCGGGGTGAAGGTGTCGCCGTGGTACCCGCCGCGCCACGTCATCAGGCGATGCTTGGCACCTCTACCCCGGCTGCGCCAGTACTGCAGCGCCATCTTCACGGCCACCTCGACCGACACCGACCCCGAGTCGCTGAAGAACACGGTGTCCAGGCCGTCGGGAGTGATTTCCACCAGTAACTGCGCGAGCCGTGCGGCCGGTTCGTGCGTGAGCCCGCCGAACATGACGTGATTCATGGTGGCGAGTTGCTCGGTGATCGCCGCGTCGAGCACCGGATGACCATGGCCGTGGATCGCGGTCCACCACGACGCCATCGCGTCGAGAACCCGCACCTCGCGCCCGTCGTGATGGAGGCTGAGCCAAGCGCCGCGCGCACCGACCGCGACGACGGGAGCCAAGGCTTCCGCGCCGATCGTGCTGTAGGGATGCCAGACGTGGGCGGCGTCGATCGCACCGATCTCGGCGGGCGTCATGGCTGGCACCTTCGGTAGATTATCGGTCGACCATGATGACCCTCGCCCCTCCCCGGTCGGCGCCCGTCAGCTATCCGGGACGTCCGTTGCGCGCCGCGAAAGCCTCGACCGGCAGCCGCTCCTCAGCGGCCTACCGGCATGACCTCGACGGTTTGCGCGGTATCGCGATCGCGCTCGTCGCGGTGTTCCACGTGTGGTTCGGCCGGGTGTCCGGCGGTGTGGACGTGTTTCTGGCGCTGTCCGGCTTCTTCTTCGGCGGCCGGTTGCTGCGTTCGGCGATGACGCCGGGCGTGTCGCTGCGGCCGCGTCCGGAGGTGACACGGCTGATCCGGCGGCTGCTGCCCGCCCTGGTCGTCGTGCTCGCGGCGTCGGCCGTGCTGACCGTCCTGATCCAGCCGCAGACGCGATGGGAGACCTTCGCCGACCAGAGCCTGGCGAGCCTCGGCTACTTCCAGAACTGGGAACTGGCCAACTCCGCGTCGAACTACCTGCGCGCGGGCGAGGCGGTCAGCCCGCTGCAGCACATCTGGTCGATGTCGGTGCAGGGCCAGTTCTACATCGCGTTCCTGGCCATAATCTTCCTGTCCGCCTTGCTGTTTCGCCGGGTCTTCGGCCGATACACCCGGGTGGCGTTCGTCGTGCTGCTCAGCGCGCTGACCATCGCGTCGTTCATCTACGCCGTCCACGCCCACAACGCCGACCAAGCCACCGCGTACTACAACAGCTTCGCCAGGGCGTGGGAGCTGCTGCTCGGTGCGCTGGTCGGTGCGCTCGTAACGCATCTGCGGATGCCGATGTGGCTGCGGACGACGGCCGCGGTGGTGGCGCTGGCGGCGATCCTGTCGTGCGGCGCACTGATCGACGGCGTCAAGGAGTTCCCCGGGCCGTGGGCGCTGGTCCCCGTCGGCGCCACCGTCCTGTTCATCCTGTCCGCGGCGAACCGGGTGGCCGACCCGCACACCGCAGGACGGATGCCGCTGCCCAACCGGCTGCTGGCCACGGCGCCCTTCGTATCGCTGGGCGCGATGGCCTACTCGCTGTATCTCTGGCACTGGCCGCTGCTGATCTTCTGGCTGTCCTACACCGGGCACAGTCGCGCCACCTTCCTCGAAGGGGCGGTGGTCCTGCTGTTGTCCGGGGTGCTGGCGTGGCTGACCACCAAGTACGTCGAGAACCCGCTGCGCTACCGAAGTTCCTCGGCCCAGCGCACCGCCGCGCCGAAGAAGGCCCGCCGGCGCAGGCCGCCGGTGGTGCTGGGGTCCGTGGTCGCCCTGCTCGGTGTGGCGTTGACCGTCACCTCGTTCACGTGGCGTGAGCATGTGCTCGTCCAACGCACCAACGGCGCGGAGCTCGTGTCGCTTTCGACACAGGACTACCCCGGCGCCGCTGCTCTGCTGAGCAATGCCAGGGTGCCCAAGCTGCCGATGCGCCCGAGCGTGCTGGAGGCCAAGAACGACTTGCCGGAGACCACTGAGGACGGGTGCATCAGCGACTTCGAGACCGTCGACGTGATCAATTGCGCGTACGGTGACAAGAACGCCAAACGCACCATCGCGCTTGCCGGCGGATCCCATGCCGAACACTGGATCACCGCGCTCGACCTGCTCGGCAAACGGCACCACTTCAAGGTGGTCACCTACCTGAAGATGGGCTGCCCGTTGACCACCGAGGAGGTGCCGCTGGTGATGGGCGACAACCGCCCGTACCCGAAGTGCCACGAGTGGAACAAGCGGGTGATGGCCCAGATCGTGGCCGACCGGCCCGACTACGTCTTCACCACCTCCACGCGGCCATGGAACATCAGGGCCGGCGATGTGATGCCCTCGACGTATGTCGGCATCTGGCAGGAACTGTCCGCCAACAAGATCCCGATCTTGGCCATGCGGGACACGCCGTGGTTGGTCCGGAACGGTGAACCGTTCTTCGCCGCTGACTGCCTCGCCGACGGCGGTGACGCTATCTCCTGTGGAACACGGCGATCCGACGTACTCTCGGAGCGCAACCCGACACTCGATTTCGTCAAGCGGTTCCCGCTGATGAAGCCGCTCGACATGAGTGATGCGGTGTGCCGCAAGGACATTTGCCGAGCTGTGGAGGGGAACGTGTTGCTCTACCACGACGCTCATCACATCTCGAAGACGTATATGCGCACGATGGCGCCCGAACTCGGGCGTCAGATCGCCGCCGCCACCGGTTGGTGGGTTGGCTGATGCCTTCCGGCGAACCGGCGGCGGTACCCACCGTCTGGCCGGGGGTGGCCTATCCCCTCGGGGCAACCTACGACGGCGCGGGCACCAACTTCTCGGTGTTCTCCGAGGTGGCCGATCGAGTCGAACTCTGCCTGATCGGCAAGGACGGCGGCGAGGAGCGCATCAACCTCGAGGAGGTCGACGGCTACGTCTGGCACTGCTACCTGCCGACGGTCACCCCGGGACAGCGCTACGGCTTTCGCGTGCACGGCCCGTGGGACCCCGCGGCCGGCCACCGGTGCGACCCGAGCAAGCTGCTGCTCGACCCGTACGGCAAGTCGTTCCACGGTGACTTCGAGTTCTCCCAGGCGCTGTTCTCCTACGACTTGAACGCCGAGGATCTCGCCTCCGGCGGTACCCCACCCCGCATCGACTCCCTCGGGCACACCATGACCAGCGTCGTGATCAACCCGTACTTCGACTGGGTTTCCGACCGCGCACCGCGCACGCCCTACCACGAGACGGTGATCTACGAGGCCCACGTCAAGGGCATGACGCAGCGACATCCTGGCATCCCCGACGGGCTCCGGGGCACCTACGCCGGCCTGCACCATCCGGTGATCATCGACCACCTGAAGTCGCTGAACGTGACCGCCATCGAGTTGATGCCGGTGCACCAGTTCCTCCACGACCACCGGCTCATCGACCTCGGGCTGCGAAACTACTGGGGCTACAACACTTTCGGGTTCTTCGCACCACATCACGAGTACGCGGCCAACAAACACGCCGGCGGCGCGGTCGCCGAGTTCAAGACCATGGTGCGCGCGTTCCACGAGGCCGGGATCGAGGTCATCCTCGACGTGGTCTACAACCACACCGCCGAGGGCAACCACCTCGGTCCGACACTGAACTTCCGGGGCATCGACAACGCCGCCTACTACCGGCTACTCGACGGCGATCTGCGCCTGTACAAGGACTTCACCGGCACCGGCAACAGCCTCAACGCCCGCCATCCCCACACCCTCCAGCTGATCATGGACTCGCTGCGCTACTGGGTGATGGAGATGCACGTCGACGGGTTCCGCTTCGACCTGGCCGCCACCCTGGCCCGGGAGTTCTACGACGTCGACCGGTTGAGCGCGTTTTTCGACCTGGTGCAACAGGATCCGGTGGTCAGTCAGGTCAAGCTGATCGCCGAACCGTGGGACGTCGGCGAAGGCGGCTATCAGGTCGGCAACTTCCCAGGTTTGTGGACCGAGTGGAACGGGAAGTATCGCGACACTGTGCGTGATTACTGGCGGGGCGAGCCCGCAACCCTCGGCGAGTTCGCATCGCGGCTGACCGGTTCGTCCGACCTCTACGAGGCGACCGGCCGGCGCCCTAGTGCGAGCATCAACTTCGTCACCTGCCACGACGGCTTCACGTTGAACGACCTGGTGTCCTACAACGAGAAACACAACGAGGCCAACGGCGAGGACAACCGCGACGGCGAGAGCCACAACCGGTCGTGGAACTGCGGTGTCGAGGGTCTGACCGACGATCCGGACATTCTGGCGCTACGCGGTAAGCAGATGCGCAACATCATGGGCACGTTGATGGTTTCGCAGGGCACGCCGATGATCTCGCACGGCGACGAGATCGGCCGCACCCAGCGGGGCAACAACAACGTCTACTGCCAGGACTCCGAGCTCTCCTGGATGGACTGGTCGTTGTGCGAGAAGAACGCCGACCTGCTCGAGTTCACCCGTAAGGTCACCCAGCTGCGCAAGGACCACCCGGTGTTCCGCAGGCGCAGGTTCTTTGAGGGCAAGCCGATCCGCAGCGGCGATCAGGTGCGCGACATCGCGTGGTTGACCCCCGCCGGTGAGGAGATGACCCTCGAGGACTGGGGCACCGGGTTGGGCAAATGTGTTGCGGTGTTCCTCAACGGTGACGCCATCTCGGCGCCGAACGAACGCGGAGAGCGGGTCGTCGACGACTCGTTCCTGTTGTGTTTCAACGCCCATGACCGTCCACAGCACTTCGTCACCCCCTCGGGTTACTACGCGAAGGAGTGGACCGCGGCGCTCGACACCGCAGACGCCACCGGGTCCACCGAGCTGGTGGCCAAGGCCGGGGAGAAGATCTTGCTGCCTGCGCGCTCCCTGCTGGTGATGCGTAAGACGGCCTGATGGCGCGACACATGCCCGTCCGATCCACGTACCGTCTCCAAATGCGCGGCGACGCTTTCACTTTCGCCGACGCCGAGAACCTGCTCGACTATTACGCGGCGCTCGGCGTTTCCCACCTGTACCTGTCGCCGATCCTGACCGCGGCCGAAGGCTCCACCCACGGTTACGACGTCACCGATCCCACGACGGTGTCCGCCGAACTCGGTGGACCCGAGGGGTTCGCGCGCCTGTCGCGCGCGGCCCGCGACAAGGGCATCGGCTTGATCGTTGATATCGTGCCCAATCACGTCGGTGTGGAGAAACCGCGGCATAACGCGTGGTGGTGGGACGTGCTCAAGCACGGGCGCGAGTCGGCCTACGCGTCCTATTTCGACATCGACTGGGACCTCGACGGCGGGCGCGTCGTAGTGCCGGTGCTCGGATCCAACGACGACGCCGACAATCTCGAGGTCGACGCCAGCGGCGCTGAGCCCGTGCTACGCCTCGGCGACCTCGTGTACCCGATCGCACCCGGCACCGAGGACGGGACCGGTCCGCAGGTGCACGATCGGCAGCACTATCACCTGATCGGCTGGAAGGCCGGGGCGAGCGAAGCGACGGGCGAAATGTCCGGTATCTGCGGCTATCGCCGGTTCTTCTCGATCACCTCGCTGGCCGGATTGCGCCAAGAGGACCGCGCCGTTTTCGATGCCACCCACGCCGAGGTGAAACGGTGGTTCGACGAGGAATTGGTCGACGGCATCCGCATCGACCACCCGGACGGGCTGTCGGATCCGGCTGGCTATCTGACCTGGCTGCGCGAACTCACCGGACCCGATGCCTGGATCGTGATCGAGAAGATCCTGGCCGCCGACGAGCCGCTGGAACCGACGCTGCCGGTCGCCGGCACCACCGGTTATGACGCGATGCGAGAAATCGGCGGCGTATTCATCGACCCGTCGGGCGAGGAACCGCTGACCGACCTGTTCGACTCCACCGGGTTGGCCTACAGCTCGATGCCGGATCTGGCGCGCACGCTCAAGGCGAATGCCGTCACGGTCACCCTGGGCAGCGAGCTGGCCCGGTTGCGCCGCACCATCGTCGGCGCCATCGGTACCGACCATGACGACCTGCCCGCGGCGATCGCGGCTCTGCTCAGCCACATCGACGTCTACCGCTGCGACTACCGCTCGCTGTCGGGTGTCCTGCCCAGCGCGCTGGCCGAAACAGCCAGTGCAGAGCCTGAATTGGCCGAGCCCCTGGCCTTGATCACGACCGCGCTGGCGGTCAACAACGAGGCCGAGGTCCGGTTGCAGCAACTGTGCGGTGCGGCGACGGCGAAGTCAATGGAGGACTGCCTGTTCTATCGCGACGCGCGGCTGGTCTCCCTCAACGAGGTCGGTTCCGAACCGCACCATTTCGGGGTCAGCGTCGCCGAATTCCACCAGCGGGCTGCGGTGCGCGCGCGGATGTGGCCTGATGCGATGGTCGCGACGACCACCCACGACACCAAACGCGGTGAGGACGTGCGCGCGCGCATCGGGGTGCTGTCGCAGGTTCCGTCGCTGTGGGCGCAGTACGTCACCGCGTGGGAGGAACGCACTCCATCTCCCGACCGCGCCACCGTATTCTTTCTGTTGCAGAACGTGTTCGGGGTCTGGCCTGCGGACGGAACGGTCACCGAGGAGCTGCGCGAGCGACTGCACGCCTACGCGGAGAAGGCCATCCGCGAAGCCGCGGTGCACACCACCTGGAACGATCCGGACGAAGGTTTCGAAACCCGGCTTCACACCTGGATCGACGCCGTGATCGACGGCCCGGTGGCCACCGAGTTGACCGGTTTGGTCGCACGGCTCGACCTGCATGCCCGCAGCGACGCGCTGGGCCAGAAACTGTTGGCGCTCACCGTGCCCGGGGTCCCCGACGTCTACCAGGGCACCGAACTGTGGGAGGACAGCCTGGTCGACCCGGACAACCGCAGACCCGTCGACTACGCGGCTCGCCGCAAGGCGTTGGAGGCGATGCGCCATCCGAAGCTGCGGGTGGTCACCTCCGCGCTGGCGGTCCGGCGGGAGCGGCCCACGACGTTTTCGACGGGCGGTTACACCCCCGTGCTGGCCGACGGGCCGGCGGCGCAACACCTCGTGGCGTTCCAGCGCGGTGACGACGTGCTGACCGCCGTCACCCGGCACTCCGTACGGCTCTCCGAAACCGGCTGGGGAGAAACAGGTCTCACTCTGCCCGCAGGCACCTGGGCGGACCGCATCGGCGGGCGCCGGCACACCGGGCGGGTGCTGGCCGCCGAACTCTTCACCGAACTGCCGGTCGTACTGTTGGAGCGGGTCGATGGCTGAATTCAGCGTGTGGGCGCCGCGACCGCACCGGGTCAAGCTCGACGTCGACGGTGAACTGTACGACATGACCCGCTCCGACGACGGGTGGTGGCGCGCCGACGTCGAGGCCCGTCCCGACGCGCGCTACGGTTTCGTCCTCGACGACGACCCCAAGGTGCTCCCCGACCCCCGCTCCCCCCGTCAGCCCGACGGTGTGCACGAGAGGTCGCAGCTGTGGCAACCGGATCCGTCGGCATGGACGGACGGCGACTGGTCCGGGCGCTCGATCGAGGGTGCGGTGATCTACGAATTGCACGTCGGAACCTTCACTTTCGAAGGCACTTTCGACGCGGTGATCGAGAAGCTGGACTACCTCGTCGACCTCGGCGTCGACCTCATTGAGCTGATGCCGGTCAACGCCTTCGGTGGCACCCACGGGTGGGGTTACGACGGTGTGCTGTGGTACGCCGTCCACGAACCCTACGGCGGGCCCGACGCGCTCGTGCGCCTGATCAACGCCTGCCACGAACGTGGACTCGGGGTGCTGATCGACGCCGTGTTCAACCACCTGGGCCCCTCGGGTAACTACCTGCCCATGTTCGGTCCGTACCTGTCGACGGGCAGCAATCCGTGGGGCGAGTCGATCAACATCGCCGACGCCGACGCCGACGAGGTGCGGCGCTACATCATCGACTGCGCCCTGCGTTGGATGCGCGACTTCCACGCCGACGGGCTGCGTCTGGATGCGGTGCACGCCCTCGTCGACACGACGGCGATCCACATCCTCGAAGAGCTATCAGCCGAAACCGATGCGCTGGCAGCAGAGTTGGGCCGGCCACTGTCGTTGATCGCCGAGAGCGACCTCAACGATCCGCGGCTCATCACCCCCCGCGACCAGGGCGGCTTGGGGATGACCGCGCAGTGGGACGACGACATCCACCACGCGATCCACTCCGCAGTGTCCGGCGAACAGCAGGGCTACTACAACGATTTCGGAACCGTCGAGGCGCTGGCCACCACGTTGAAGAACGGTTACTACCACGCCGGCACGTACTCGTCGTTTCGGCACCGCAGGCACGGGCGACCGTTGGACACCGCCACGATTCCGGGCACCCGCCTACTGGCGTATACATTGACCCACGATCAGGTGGGCAACCGCGCCGTCGGAGACCGGCCGTCGCAGAACCTGACGTTCGGTCAACTCGCCGTCAAAGCCGCCTTAGCGCTCGGAAGCCCTTATACGGCCATGCTTTTCATGGGCGAGGAATGGGGGTCGTCGTCGCCGTTCCAGTTTTTCAGCTCGCATCCGGAGCCCGAACTGGCGCGGGCCACGGCGGAGGGCCGCAAGCGCGAGTTCGCCGAACATGGCTGGGACGCCGACGAGATCCCCGATCCGCAAGACCCCGAGACATTCGAGCGCTCGAAGCTGAACTGGGATGAGATCGACGAGGGCGACCACGGCCGACTGCGGCGGGTATACCGCGAGCTGATCGCGTTGCGGCACAACGAGCCCGATATGGCCGACCCGTGGCTGGACAACCTCGGGATCGACTACGACGAAGACCGGCGCTGGATCGTGATGCACCGCGGGTCGCTGTCGATCGCATGCAATCTGGGCACCGACGCGGTCGACGTCCCGGTCACCGGCGAGGTGGTGCTGGCTTGGGGCGAGCCCGAGGTCGCCGAGGACACCACCCGCATCGAGGGGCATTCCTTTACCGTCATCCGCCGAACGTGAAGTCGTGCGCCGATTGCCTCAGAGCAGGTAGCGGTACGCCGGTGAGTCCGGTTCGAGCGCCTCGACGTGGATGTCCGAGGCGCGCATGCGCTCGAGCAGGCCCTCGAAGTCGGTCGCCGAACCCAACTCGATCCCGACCAGCGCCTCACCGGTCTCGCGGTTGTTGCGCTTGACGTACTCGAACAAGGTGATGTCGTCGTTGGGGCCGAGGATCTGGTCGAGGAACCGGCGCAGCGCGCCCGGTTCCTGCGGGAAGTCGACCAGGAAGTAGTGCTTGAGGCCGAGATGCACCAGCGAACGCTCCAGCACCTCGCCGTAGCGCGACACGTCGTTGTTGCCGCCCGAGATCACGCACACCACAGTCGATCCCGGCTCAATGTCGGCCTCCATCAACGCGGCCACCGACAGCGCTCCCGCCGGCTCGGCGATGATGCCCTCGTTCTGGTATAGGTCGAGCATCGCGGTGCATACGGCGCCCTCGTCGACGGTCGTCATCGATACCATGTCGCCGGCCGCCGCCAGCACCTCGTACGGCAGCGTTCCCGCACGCTTCACCGCCGCACCGTCGACGAACTGGTCCACGTCGTCGATCGTCACCGGCTCACCGGCCGCCAGCGCCGCGATCATCGCGGGCGCCCCCGCCGGCTCGACGCCCAACACGGAGGTGCCGCTGGTTCGTTCGACCAGATAGGTGGTGATGCCGGCGATGCATCCGCCGCCCCCGACCGGGACGACGACCAGGTCGGGTTCGGTGTCGAGCTGATCGATGACCTCGGCGGCGATCGTGCCCTGTCCGGCCATCGTGCGCAGATCGTCGTAAGGCGGCACCAACGTCGCACCCGTGCGGGCGATGTCTTCGGCCGCGGCGGCCGCGGCGTCGTCGTAGGTCCGGCCGCCGACGATCAACTCGATGAACTCGCGGCCGTGGTATCGGATCCGGTCGCGCTTCTGCTTCGGCGTCTTGCCCGGCACGTAGACCCGGCCGCGCACGCCCATCGAGCGGCATGCCATCGCGAAGCCCTGCGCGTGATTGCCCGCCGACGAGCACACCACGCCTGCGGCCAACTCGTCGGGGGACAACTGCATCAGCAGGTTGTGCGCGCCGCGCAACTTGTAGGACCGCACCGGCTGCAGATCCTCGCGCTTCAGATACACCGCAGCGCCGGTGGCATCCGAGAGCCTCTCGCTGAGTTCCAGCGGGCTGCGCAGGACGACGTCCGCAATGCGCTGAGCGGCCTCATCGATATCCGCCGCACGAAGTGGCGACGTCCTCGGGCTTTGCCTCAGTTCAGCGGACACCGGTCAATGGTGCCACCAACCAGCGGTTTTCAAGAAATCGGGGTCAGCACGAACACCGGGATCTGGCGGTCGGTCTTCCTCTGATACTCGGCGTAGTCGGGCCACGCGGACACGGCGCGCTCCCACCAGACGGCCTTCTCCTCGCCGGTGACCTCCCGAGCCTCATATTCCCTGGTCACCGCGCCGTCCTGCAGTTCCACCCGCGGATGGGCCTTGATGTTGTGGTACCAGACCGGATGCTTGGGGGCGCCGCCCAACGAGGCCACCACCGCATACTGGCCGTCGTGTTCCACCCGCATCAGCGGGGTCTTGCGGATCTTGCCCGTCTTCGCGCCGACGGTCGTCAGCAGGATGAGCGGCTTGCCCTTCATCTCCACACCCGCGGTGGTGCCGGATTCGGTGATTCGGTCGGCGTGCTCCCTCACCCAGTCCCACGGGCTGGGCTCATACTCTCCGGAAAGTGGCATCCCATCAGCGTAGACGCACTGAAGATCCGCCGGCCTGATCCGGTGTTCGGGTGGCCGAAAAATAGGTTACGAGCTATCGTGGGTGTTATGACCACCGCAGGTAACTTCCGCACCGCAGCCGCACGCGTGACGTGCGACGTGTCGGTGGCGGGGGTGCCGTGGCCGGCATACAAGCTGATCGCTCTGGTGCTCGGCGCGCTGGTGGCGCTGGTCGTCGGGATCGCCACCGCGACGACGGCCACCGCGGTGCTGACCGGTGCCGCGGTCGGAACCGTCACATGGCTGGCGTTCAGCGCGCTCTGCTCGCCGCGCACTTAGTCCTCGATCAGCCTCTTGAGCGTCGCCAGGTCGGCCGCCACCGCTTCGGTGTCGGCATCGAACTCCTCGTCGGTCATCGCCGGCCGTCGGCGCACGCTGAACACCACCTCGCACCGCGGCTCGCCAGCGTCGGTCGGCACACTCCAGGGCTGCACCCGCATCGGGTTGTAGACCGCTTCCCCGGTAGGCAGACGCACGACGTGGTCGAGCACGCCGAGATCGTTGCGCGGCGAGAACTCGACGGTCACCTCGCCCATCGGTGAATCGGCCACCCAACCGCTCGGAGTCTGGCGGAGGCCGCCCTGTGCGAGACCCGCCGCCCACCGAGGCCACGTCTGCGGGTCCGCGGCGAACTCGTAGACGGCCTCGGGCGGCGCGGCGATCCAGGTGCTGACGTGTCGTGACTCCATCCAACCATCCTGGCGCATCACAATGACGGAATGGAGTCACCGCCGGAACAGCACCGCGCGCCGGCCTGGTTGCGGCGCGGCGATCCGGAGAGCACGATGCCCGTGCTGATCGCGGTGGTGGCGGTCATGGCGTTGCAGCTCGCGATCCCGAAGGACTACACGCTGGTCCCCCGTTGGCCGCTGGTGGTGTTGGAGGGGCTTCTGCTGCTGGCGCTGCTGGCCATCAACCCGCGTGTCATGACCCGGCGCACGCGGTTCGGCCGGTACACCACATGGGTTCTGCTGGCGGCGATCACCCTCGACAACACGCTTTCGGCGGTCGTGCTGGCCTTCGGCATCCTCAGCGGCGACGAAAGCAACGACGCGGCGGTGCTGCTGGGCAGCGGCGCCTCGATCATCGTGACGAATGTGATCGTGTTCGGTATCTGGTACTGGGAGTTGGACCGGGGCGGGCCGTTCGCGCGGCGTGCAGGAGAACGACCCTATCCCGATTTCCTGTTCCCGCAGATGACGACTCCGCATGTGGCCGAACCGGATTGGCGACCCACGTTCATCGACTACCTCTACGTCAGCGTGACCAACGTGATGGCGTTCTCTCCGACCGACACCATGCCGCTGGCCCGGTGGGCCAAGATGATGATGACGGTGCAGGCGATCGTCGCGCTGGGCACCGCCGGGCTCGTCATCGCGCGGGCGGTCAATGTTCTGAACTGACCGTCAGCCGCCCAGGCAGCCCGGCCCGAGCAGAGCCTTGAGGTCGCCCATCAGGGCCGACGACGGTGTGACGCGCAGCGACGTGTCCAGTTCCAGCGTGGTGATCCGCTCCCCGCTGATCAATCGCAGATGCACCTGCGACGTACCGGGGTGGCGGGCCAGCACCTGCTTGAGCGCGGTCACCTTGTCGACGGTGCACTGCCGCGTCGGCAGACTCACCGCAAGCGGGCGATCCAGCTGCGCATTCGAGAAGTCGGGCACCACAAGGTCATTGGCGATCAACGAGATCCGATCGTCGCGGATGGCCACCTTCGCGCCGACCAGCACGACGGCGTCGTCGGCGATCTCGGCACCGAACGTCGAGTAGGTCTGTGGGAAGAACAGCACCTCGATGCCGCCGGTCAGATCCTCCAATTGCGCCGAGGCCCACGGCAACCCGTTCTTGTTGACCCTGCGGTTGACCGAGGCAAGAATGCCGCCGACGCGCACCTGGGTGTCGTTGGGGAGGTCGCCGTCGAGGATGGCCGGAATCGCGGTGTCAACCTGGGCGGCCAGCAGGTGGGCGATGCCGTTGAGCGGATGACCCGACACGTAGAGGCCGAGCATCTCGCGTTCCAACGCGAGTTTGTGCTTGTCCTCCCACTCCTCGTCGGGCACCTTGATGGTGAACACCGCGTCGGTGGCCGTGTCGGCGCCGCCGAACAGGTCGAACTGACCCATCGCCTCGGCCTTTTTCGTGCCGAGCACGGAATCGACGGCGTCGGTGTGGATCAGGAACAACCCCTTGCGCGGATGCCCCAGCGAGTCGAACGCGCCGGCCTTGATCAGCGACTCGGTGACCTTCTTGTTGCAGGCATTGATCTCGATCTTGTTCAGGTAATCGGAGAAGTCGATGTACTTCCCCTTCTCGGTGCGCGTGTTGATCAGCGAGGCAACGACATTGGCGCCGACGTTGCGCACCGCCCCCAGGCCGTAGCGGATGTCCTCGCCCACCGAGGCGAAGTTCAGCCCCGACTCGTTGACATCGGGCGGGAGCACCGTGATGCCCAGTTTCCGGCAGTCGGCCAGGTACACCGCGGCCTTGTCCTTGTCGTCGCCGACCGACGTGAGCAGCCCGGCCATGTATTCGGCCGGATAGTTGGCCTTCAGGTAGGCCGTCCAGTACGAGACGAGGCCATACCCGGCGGCGTGCGACTTGTTGAACGCATAGTCGGCGAACGGCAGCACGGTGTCCCACAGCGCCTTGATGGCGGCCGCGGAGAAGCCGTTGGACTTCATACCCTCGGAGAAGCCCTCGAACTCCTTTTCCAGGACCTCGCGCTTCTTCTTGCCCATGGCCTTTCGGAGAATGTCGGCTCGGGCCAGCGAGTACCCGGCCACCTTCTGCGCGATCCGCATGATCTGCTCTTGGTAGACGATCAGGCCGTAGGTCTCGGCAAGAATCTCGCGCAGCGGCTCTTCGAGTTCGGGGTGGATCGGCTTGATCGCCTGGCGGCCGTTCTTGCGGTCGGCGTAGTCGTTGTGGGCGTTCATGCCCATCGGGCCGGGGCGGTACAGCGCGATCACCGCGACAACGTCCTCGAAGCCGGTCGGCTGCATGCGCCGCAGCAGGTCGCGCATCGGCCCGCCGTCGAGCTGGAACACGCCGAGCGTGTCGCCGCGGCCCAACAGCTCGTAGGTCGCCTTGTCGTCGAGCGAGACGGCTTCGAGGTCGAGCTCGATCCCTCGGTTGGCCCGGATGTTGTCCAGCGCGTCACCGATGATCGTCAGGTTGCGCAGCCCGAGGAAGTCCATCTTCAGCAGGCCGATGGCCTCGCACGACGGGTAGTCCCAGCCCGTGATCACAGCACCGTCTTGCGGGCGTCTCCACAGCGGGATCGCATCGATCAGCGGCTCGGAGCTCATGATCACCGCGCAGGCGTGCACACCGGCATTGCGCACCAGACCCTCGAGTCCGCGCGCGGTCTCGTAGATGGTGCGGACGTCGGGGTCGGTGTCGATCAGGCCTCGGACCTCGGCGGCCTCCTTGTACCGCTCATGGTTGGGGTCGATGATCCCCGACAGCGGGATGTCTTTGGCCATGATCGGCGGAGGCAGCGCCTTGGTGATCCGGTCGGCGATCGCGAAGCCGGGCTGGCCGTAGTGCACACGCGCCGAATCCTTCAGCGCAGCTTTGGTTTTGATGGTGCCGAAGGTGATTACCTGGGCCACGCGGTCGCTGCCCCACTTGTTGGCGGCGTAGCGCAGCATCTCGCCGCGTCGGCGGTCGTCGAAGTCGATGTCGATGTCGGGCATCGACACCCGCTCGGGGTTGAGGAACCGCTCGAACAGCAGCCCGTACGGGATCGGGTCGATGTTGGTGATGCCCAGCGCGTAGGCGACCAGCGACCCGGCGGCCGACCCGCGGCCGGGCCCGACCCGGATATCGACCGACCGCGCGTAGTTGATGAGGTCGGCCACGATCAGGAAGTAGGACGGGTAACCCTTGTCGCAGATGACCTTGATCTCGTAGTCGGCGCGATCGGTGTACTCCTGCGGTACCTCACTGGAGGGGAAGCGACGTTCGAGCCCCGCGCGGACCTCGTGGCGCAGCCACGACTCCTGGGTGTGGCCCTCGGGCACGGGAAAGACCGGCATCCGGTCCCGCACGGTCCACACGTCCTCGTAGGAGGACACCCGCTCGGCGATCAGCAGCGTGGAGTCGCACGCCCCGGGCACCTGGTCGTCCCACAGCGCGCGCATCTCGGCGGCCGTCTTGAGGAAGTAGCCGTCACCGTCGAACTTGAACCGGTTCGGATCCGACAGCGTCTTGCCGGTCTGGATGCAGAGCAGCGCCTCGTGATTCTGGGCGGCGTCGCGGGTGACGTAGTGGCAGTCGTTGGTGGCCAACGGCGGGATGTCGAGCTTGCGCCCGATGTCGAGCAACCCCTCGCGCACCCGGCGTTCGATGTCGAGGCCGTGGTCCATCAACTCGAGGAAGAAGTTGTCGGGTCCGAAGATGTCCCGCCACTTGGCCGCCGCTGCCACGGCCTCGTCATAGTGGCCGAGCCGCAGCCGGGTCTGCACCTCGCCCGACGGACAGCCGGTGGTGGCGATGATGCCCTCGGCGTGTTCGGCGATCAGCTCGGCGTCCATGCGTGACCACTTGCCGAGTTGACCCTCGAACGAGGCGAGCGAGGACAATTTGAACAGGTTGCGCAACCCGGTGGCGTTCTCGGCCACCATCGTCATGTGGGTGTAGGACCCGCTGCCGGATACGTCGTCACCCTTCTGGCCGGGATCGCCCCACAGGATGCGCTTGGTTTCGAAGCGCGAACCCGGGGCGATGTAGGCCTCGACACCGATGATCGGCTTGATCCCGGCGTCGGTGGCGGCGTTGTAGAACTCGCTGGCGCCGAACATGTTTCCGTGATCGGTCATCCCGATCGCGGGCATCTCCAGGCGCTGAGCCTCGGCGAGCATCGGCTTGACCTTCGCGGCACCGTCCAGCATCGAGTACTCGGTGTGGTTATGCAGGTGCACGAACGACCGCGAATCCGAAGGGCTCATAGGAGGGCCAGTCTATGACCGCCTTCCGACAGTTCTCGGCGTGTCGGAAATGCGTGTCTTCGCGCCGCGCGCAGAATTCCGGCTTCTCGCTAAACCGCGAGGCTCGTCGGCGACGGGAGCAATCCCCGGCGCAACATCCGGTTCAGTTGCTTGGCAACTGCAATCGCCGGTTCGGATCCGTGGACGAACCGTCCGAAGAAGCCCATTCCCCAGAACATCGCCGAGAGCATGTTGACCACCGCTCCGGTGTCCACGTCCTCGGGGATCTCGCCGCGGCGGATCGCCTCGTCGACCATCCAGATGTAGAAGTCCGCCACCGCCTCGGCAACTGGTGTGACGCTGCCGCGCAGCCCGGGATGGCGGTGCTGCTCGAGTCGAGACGCGATCACGAACCGCATCATCGAACCATCCGAGAGATCTCGCTCACCGGCCGCGCTGATGAATGCGGTCAGCTGTTCCAACAGCGTATTCTTCTGTTTCGCGGCCGCGATGGATGCCGAGACCGCCGCGTACGCCTCCCGCTGGAGACAGTCGTAGAGGTCTTCCTTGGTGGCGAAGTAATAGTGCATGGTGGGCCGGCTGATCCCCGCGCGCACCGCGATGGCTTTGAACGTCGCCGCCTCGTATCCGCGTTCGTTGATCACCGCCCGCGCGGCCCGCAGAATGTTGGCCCGTGTCTCGGCCGAGTCGGAGCCCACGGGACGCCCCCGCCCCCGCGGGCCGAGAGCCGGCGCGGTCTCGTCAGCCACGAGCAAACGCTATGACATTGCTAGTGTTAGGTCAACCGGCAGTTTCGCAAAGTTCCCGATCGGCCCGCGACCGTCCCATGGCGTCGGCACTGAAGACCAGCAGCGCCAACCAGATCAACGCGAAACCCAACCAGCGGGCCGGCGGCATCGGCTCCTGGCCGACGAACACGCCCCACGTCAGCTGCATCACCGGCGTCAGGTAGAACAGCAGGCCCATCGTCACCAGCGGCAACCGCTGCGCGGCCGCGGCGAACAGCAGCAGCGGCACCGCCGTCAGGACGCCGGACAGCACCATCAGCGCGATATGGTCACCGCCGTACTCGGTGAACGTTGCGTGCCCGGTGCTCTGCAGCACGACGATGTACGCGGCCGCGAACGGCGTGGCGATGCCGGCCTCCACCCCGACGCTCACCCGCGGGTCGGTCGTCACGACCTTCTTCACCGCGCCGTAAAGGCCGAACGAAAGCGCCAGGCCCAGACCGATGTAGGGCGGCGCGCCGACTTCGACCGTCAACACCAGCACGCCGGCCACCGCGACCGCCAACGCCACGAACTGCGCGCGGTTGAGCCGCTCCCGGAAGACGATCAGCCCCAGCGCCACAACCACCAGCGGGTTGATGAAGTAGCCGAGAGCCGCGTCCACCACGTGCCCGTTGTTGACGGCGTAGACGTAGATCCCCCAGTTGATCGAGATCAACGCCGACGCGGCGGCCAGCAGCAGCCAGGTGCGGCCGCTGATCCGCTTCAGGTCGCCGAGCCTGCGCACGACCGCGACCACGACAACCATCAGCAGGAAGTTCCACACGATGCGGTGCGCGAGCACCTCGAGGGCTGAGGCGGGTTTCAACAGCGGAAAGAACGCGGGAAACGTTCCCCAGCACACGTAGGCGCCGACGCCGAACAGCAAGCCGGGTCTTCGGGTCTCGCTCACAGTTCGTGATTGCGCAGTGCGTCGAGGGCGTCCTGCAGGTCGGCCGGATACGGGCTGGTGATCTCGACGCGGCGCCCGTCGGCGGGATGCGCGAAAGCCAGCGATCGAGCGTGCAGCCACTGCCGGTCCAGCTTGAGCCGCTTGGCCAGGGTGGGATCGGCGCCGTAGGTGAGATCACCCACGCATGGATGGTGCAGCGCGGCGAAATGCACCCGGATCTGGTGTGTGCGACCGGTTTCCAGTTCGATGTCGAGCAGGCTCGCGGCGCGGTGCGCCTCGAGGGTGTCGTAGTGGGTGACGCTGTGCCTGCCGTTCTCGGTGACCGCGAACTTCCAGTCGTGTCCGCGGTGACGGCCGATCGGCGCGTCGATCGTGCCGCTCGACGGGTCGGGATGCCCCTGCACCAGCGCGTGATAGCGCTTTTCGACGGTGCGCTGTTTGAATGCCCGCTTGAGCACCGTGTACGCGCGTTCGGAAAGCGCGACGACCATGACCCCCGAGGTCCCGACGTCGAGGCGGTGCACGATGCCTTGGCGCTCGTGGATCCCCGATGTGCTGATCCGGAAGCCCGCCGCGGCCAGGCCGCCCAGCACGGTCGGACCCGACCAGCCCACGGTCGCGTGCGCGGCGACCCCCGGCGGCTTGTCCACCGCAACGATGTCCTCGTCGGAGTACAGGATCGCCATCCCGTCGATCTCGACCGGCGTGTTCTCCACCGGCGCAGGTGCTTCGGGCAACCGCACGTCCAGCCAGGCGCCGGCGGTCAGCTTGTCCGATTTGCCCGCAGGCGCGCCGTCGATCTCGACACCGCCGCCTTCGGCCAGCGCCGCGGCGGCCGTGCGTGACAGGCCGAGCAGCCGGGCGAGGCCCGCGTCGACCCGCATGCCCGCCAGGCCCTCCGGGACTGGAAGCGACCGATCGGCCATCTATTCGTCCTCGGCGGCTTTCCGCCGCCCGACGGTATCGAAGTCGAACCCGAACAGCGACAGCCCCACCAGCAGGATCGCCCCGCCGACCACGCACGGGTCGGCCACGTTGAAGACCGGCCACCACCCGATGGACAGGAAGTCCACGACGTGTCCCTGCAGCGGGCCGGGTGAACGGAAGAACCGGTCGATGAGGTTGCCGAGGGCCCCGCCGAGAATCATGCCCAGCCCGACCGCCCACCACGGATTGACCAGCCGTCGGCCCATCCAGATGATCCCGATCACCACGCCGGTGGCGATCAGCGTGAGCACCCACGTGTAGCCGGTGGCCATCGAGAACGCCGCACCCGAATTGCGCACCAGCGTCCAGGTCACCGTGTCGCCGATGATCGACACGGGCTGGCCCGGGGTGAGGAGCTTGACCGCGAGCACCTTGGTGACGACGTCGGTGACCAGCACCACGCCGGCGATGCCGAGCAGCAGGCCCAGCCGTCGCTTCGGCGGCGCCGCCTCTTGGGACGTCTCGTCGGCCACTTCTGGGTCGTCAGTCACGACAACCATCATCCCAAAACGTCGATGCGGAAGAATCCCGCACCATGGGTCGCGTCGTCGTCATCACCACCGGCGGCACAATCGCCAGCGCCACGGGTGAGGACGGCGTCAAGCGTCCGGCTCGAACCGGGGCCGAACTGACGTCGGGACTCGGCGGCGTTCTCGACGTCGAGGTGGTCGACGTGATGGCGGTCGACAGCTCGCAGCTGACTCCTGCCGACTGGGATCGCATCGGGACGGCGGTCGCCGCGGCGGCGGACGCCGACGGCATCGTCGTCACCCATGGCACCGACACCATCGAGGAGACGGCGCTGTGGCTCGAACTGACCTATCGCGGCACCGCGCCGGTGGTGCTGACCGGGGCGCAACGCAGCGCCGACGCCCCCGACGCCGACGGCCCGGCCAATCTTCGTGACGCGCTGACCATTACCGGCAGCCCGCACGCGCGAGACCTCGGTGTCGTCGTCACCTTCTCCGGTTCGGTGTGGCAGCCGTTGGGGTTGCACAAGGCGGCGACGGGCGACCTGCGTGGTTTCCTCGGCGCGGTGGTAGGCGTTGTGTCGCGGAGCGGCTTCGAGCGGCATACGAACAAGGAGCGACCGTATCTCGGTGCGCTGTCGGCGGCCGGGGCGCCGAGGGTGGACATCGTCGCCGCCTATCCGGGTGCGGATGCCGTGGCGATGGACGCCTGCGCGGCCGCGGGTGCGCGCGGGATCGTCCTGGAGACGCTGGGGGCAGGCAATGCCGGCGCGGCGGTGATCGACGGGGTGCGGCGACTCCGCGACGGGGGCGTCGCGGTCGCGGTCACCACGCGTGTGCCGGGAGCGCGGGTGAGGCCCGCATATGGACCGGGGCACGACCTGCTCGCCGCAGGCGCGGTGCCGGCGCGTCGGCTGCGCTCCCCGCAGGCGCGGGTGCTGCTGATGGCGGCGCTGGCGAGCGGTGTTCCCGTCGACGAAGCCGTCGGTCGTTGGGGTTGACGCGCATGACACCGTGGATGCGTGCCCTTCGAGAACATGATTCGCCGAGGCGCCACGCTGATTGCCGTCCTGGCGCTGGCCCTGGCCGCGGGCGCGGTGGCGCGTGCCGAAGCGCCCCCGGGGGCCGACGCGATCGACGACTACCCCGTCGCGCAAGGCTTCTACCGACCCGGTCCGCCGCCCAACTACCACGTGTTCTTCAAGACACCCGACGGCCTGTCGTGTGGCATCGGCCCCAACGGCGGCCCCATCGGCTGTGACGGGGTCCCGCTGGGCGCCCCGCCCGGAACCAACCAGACGTTCTTGATCAGCGGCGGCCCCGCGGAGTACCGGCACTCCCCCACGCCGACGTTCACCCGCGAGGGTGTCGACGTCCTGCCGGCGGGGTACCGACTCGAAAACTGGGGCGCCAGTTGCGGTGTCGGATATCAGGGCACCGTGACCTGTAAGACGTACGGCGATCACGGCTTCACGATCTCGAGCGTTTACGGGGTGCTCTGGTAGCGCGCCAGTTCGGCGAGATAATCGGGCCAGTCGAGGGAATCGACGGGGTTGGCGCGCTCGATTCCGGGCGTGTCGATCGGAAACGTGCGGGCCTGGCCCGGTCCGCTGGTCCTGGTCTCGAACCGGACCGTCATCACGCCGTGCCCGGCCCCCTGGATCCAACCGTGCCCGAAGTCGGGATGAGTGACGTCGTCGCCGATGCGCCAGGCGGGTGCGGTCGCGGCGAGGTCTGAGACGGTGGGTGGCACCCCGGTGTGCGTGACGTCGTCGTCGGAGGCCATCAGCTCCAAGTCCGGGAACAACGATTCCTGGCGAACGTCGGTAAGACCCGAAAAGCCAACGCCCAGAAGGCGAATCGGCCCGACGTCGACGGGGTCGAGCAGCAGCCGGCGCGCGGTGGCGATCAACGTGGCCGCGTCGGTGGTGGCGTACGGAAGGGTCGCCGAGCGGGTGAGCGTGCTCATATCGGACTTCTTCAGCTTCACGGTGACCGTGCGCGCGCCGCGGCCGTCCTTTTCCAGGCGGCGGTGGGCGTGCTCACCGATCGGGCCCATCGCTTCACGGAGCTGATCGAGGGTGGTCAGGTCTTCGGGAAACGTGGACTCCGCGCTGATCTGCTTGGCGGGCGCGTTTTCGGCGACCGGCCGGTCGTCGATGCCGCGGGCGAGCCGGTGCAGCGCCGGGCCCACGGTGCCGCCGAGGATGTCTGCGGCCTCGGCCTCGCTGAGCGCGGCGAACGCGCCGATCGTCTCGATGCCGAGCCGGTGCAGCTTCTCCCCGGCGACGGGTCCGATCCCCCACAACCGTCGCACCGGCAGGCCGTCGAGCAGCGCACGCTCCTCATCGCGGCGGACCACCCGCATACCGTCGGGTTTGGCCAGCCCGGATGCGATCTTCGCGAGTTGTTTGCCCGAGCCCGCCCCGATGGACGCGACGAGCCCGGTGACCTCGAGCACCCGCGCGCGCAGGGTCCGGCAGAAGTCCTCGACCTCATGTGCCGACGCGCCCGCGAGCTCGACGGGCTCACCGAAAGCCTCGTCGTACGACAGCTGTTCGAGAACCGGCACCGTTGTGCGAACGGTCTCGAACACCCGGCGGCTGGCCACGCCGTAGACGACGCCGCGCGGCGGAAGGACGACCGCAGCGGCGCCGACCAGCCGCCGCGCCTGGTGCATCGGCATCGCCGACTTGGCGCCGTACACCCGGGACTCGTAGCTCGCCCCGGCGACCACACCGCGCCCACCGAGCCCGCCGACCAGCACCGGACGCCCCCGCAGCGTGGGACGGGTCAGCTGCTCGACGGACGCGAAGAACGCGTCCATGTCGAGGTGCAGCACCCAGCGACCGTCCACACCTGCAGATGCTAAGGCGCTAGCCTGACGGCATGACGCAGCCGCTCGACGTCGCGATCCGCGACGGCGCGATCCGGTTGGGTCAGTTCCTCAAGCTCGCCGGGCTCATCGACTCGGGCGCCGACGCCAAGACCGTGATCGCCGACGGGCAGGTCAGCGTCAACGGCGCTGTCGAACACCGGCGTGGCAGACAACTGCACAACGGCGACGTCGTCGACTTCGCCGGGCGCAGCGCCCGCGTCGTCGTCGACTAGCGGTTGGGCGTTGCCGAGTGTGGGGTTGTGTCACGCTGACTCGCGAAATGCGTTCATCGACCACACACTCGCGGGCGGGCGCGATCGCTAGATTCTTATTCTCTTGAGCCTGAACGGGTACCCGCCACCGACAGTCCCCGTCTTCCATTCGCCATCCTCGAGATTCAGGGCACCGCCCACCATGTCGAGTCCCGAATCGTCGCGCGCAGAAAGCTTCAGGTTCGGGTCAGGCCTAATCGTGAAGCTGGGCGCCAACAACTCCTTGGCGATGAGATCGGCCAGCTCATCGCGCCAACCGGCGGGGAACTCTCGGATGGTCAACTCCAGTTCGATTCGGTCGCCGATGTCGAGACCGAAGCGCCGTCGGGCTTCCTGGAACTCACGCACCATGTCGCGGGCCCACCCCTCGGCCTCCAGTTCCTCGGTGACCGTGCCGTCGAGCACCACCAACCCGGCCCCGTCGGAGAGCGCCGCGGTGTACTCCGGATCGGCGGCCACCAGCCGCGAGCTGTACTCGTCGGGGTGCAACACCGCCGGTCCGGCGGTCAGCGTGCCGTCGGCATTGACCACAGCATCGCCCGCCTTAACGGCCTTGATCGCGGCCTGCACGTCCTTGCCAAGGCGCGGACCAGCGACGCGCGCGTTGACCGTCAGTTCGAAGCGGCCGTAGGTGTCGATGTCGTCGGTGAGCTCGACGGCCTTGACGTTGAGCTCGTCGGCGATCAGGTCGGCAAACGGCTCGAGCCGCTGCGGGTTATCCACGGCGACAGTGAGTTTCGGCAGCGGTAGGCGCACCCGCAGCTTCTTGGCCTTGCGCAGCGACGACGCCGCCGATGCCACTTCGCGCACCAGGTCCATGGTCTCGACCAACTCGGGGTCGGCGGGCAGCAGATTCTCCTCGGGCCAGTCGGTCAGGTGCACCGACCGCTCGCCGGTCAGGTCGCGCCAGATGCGCTCGGTGATCAACGGCAGCAACGGGGCGGCCAGCCGGGCGGTCACCTCCAGCACGGTGTGCAGGGTGTCGATCGCGTCGGGATCCTCCTCCCAGAACCGCGAACGAGACCGTCGTACATACCAATTCGTCAGCGCCTCGGTGAACTGCCGCAACTCGTCGCATGCTCCGGAGATGTCACAGACATCCAGCGACGCGGTGAGGTCGTCGCGCAGCACCGCGAGCTTGGCCAGGATGTAGCGGTCAAGCACGTGCTTCGAGTCGGTGCGCCAAGAGCCCGTCTTCGGTGCGTACAACGCGAGGAAGGTGTAGGCGTTCCACAGCGGCAGCAGAACCTGCCGGACGCCTTCGCGGATGCCCTGTTCGGTGACGATCAGGTTGCCGCCGCGCAGGATCGGCGAGGCCATCAGGAACCACCGCATGGCGTCGGAGCCGTCGCGGTCGAACACCTCCGTCACATCCGGATAGTTGCGTAGCGACTTGCTCATCTTCTGGCCGTCGTTGCCGAGCACGATCCCGTGCGCCACACAGGTTTTGAATGCCGGCTTGTCGAAGAGCGCGGTGGCCAGGATGTGCAGCGTGTAGAACCACCCCCGGGTCTGCCCGATGTACTCGACGATGAAGTCGCCCGGGAAGTGCCCGTCGACCTGCTTGTCAGGGTCGGCGGAATCAACCCCAGCGAACCAGTCCTGGTTCTCGAACGGGTAATGGACCTGCGCATACGGCATGGAGCCCGAGTCGAACCAGACGTCGAAGACGTCCTCGATGCGCCGCATCGTCGAGCGGCCCGTCGGATCGTCGGGATTGGGCCGGGTGAGCTCGTCGATGTAGGGCCGGTGCAGATCGGTGGGCCGCACCCCGAAGTCACGTTCGAGCTCGTCGAGGCTGCCGTAGACGTCGATGCGCGGATACGCCGGATCGTCGGACCTCCACACCGGGATCGGGGTGCCCCAGTAGCGATTTCGCGAAATCGACCAGTCGCGGGCACCGGCCAGCCACTTGCCGAACTGCCCGTCCTTGACATGTTCGGGATACCAGGTGATCTCCTGGTTGAGCTCCACCATGCGGTCGCGGAACTCGGTGACCTTGATGAACCAGGACGACACCGCCCGGTAGATCAGCGGATTGCGGCACCGCCAGCAGTGTGGATAGGAGTGCTCGTAGGTCTCGTGACGCAACAGCACCGCACCGTGCGCAGCCGCGGGCCCGCTCTGGTTCTTCAGGTCGCGGATGATCTGCGGGTTGGCGTCGAAGACGTGCTGTCCGGCGTAGTCGGGGACGGTGGCGTCGAACCGTCCCTTGGAATCGACCGGTGTGACGGCCTCGATGCCCGCGGCCTGCGCGGTGAGCATGTCGTCTTCGCCATAGGCGGGCGACATGTGCACGATGCCGGTGCCGTCCTCGGTGCTGACGAAGTCCGCGGGCAGCACGCGGAACGAGCGGGGCGCATCGGCGAAGTACGCAAACGGCGGCAGGTAGCGGGTCTCGAGCAGCTCGCGACCCGAGTACGCGCCGAGAATCTCCGGCTCTTCGCCCAACTCGCGCGCATAGGCGCCGACCCGCGCCTCGGCCAACACGAGACGCCGCCCGTCGGGCCCCTGCACCTGCACGTAGGTGACGTCGGGGTGAACCGCGACCGCCTGGTTGGACGGCAGCGTCCACGGCGTCGTGGTCCAGACCAACAGGTAGGCGCCGGCCAGATCCCCCTCGGCGATCCGGAAGCCCACGGTGATCGCGGGGTCCTGGCGACTCTGGTAGACGTCGTCGTCCATGCGCAGTTCGTGGCTGGACAACGGTGTCTCGTCGTTCCAGCAATACGGCAGCACACGGTTGCCCTCATAGGCAAGGCCCTTGTCCCACAACTGTTTGAAGGCCCAGATCACCGACTCCATGAACTCGGGTTCGAGGGTCTTGTAGTCGTTGTCGAAGTCCACCCAGCGGGCCTGCCGGGTGACGTAGGCGCGCCATTCGTTGGTGTACTTGAGGACCGAGGCTCGGCAGGCGTCGTTGAACTTCTCGATGCCCATCTCTTCGATCTGCGTCTTGTCGGTGATGCCGAGTTGGCGCTGCACCTCGAGTTCGGCGGGCAGGCCGTGGGTGTCCCAGCCGAAGCGACGCTCCACCTTGTAGCCGCGCATGGTGCGGTACCGCGGCACGATGTCCTTGACGTACCCGGTGAGCAGGTGCCCGTAGTGCGGCAACCCGTTGGCGAACGGCGGGCCGTCGTAGAAGACGTACTCGGGGGCGTCGTCGCGGCGAGCGATGCTGGCGCGGAAGGTGTCGTCGCGGTCCCAGTACTCGAGGACCTCGGTCTCCAGCGCGGGGAATTTCGGCGCCCCAGCCGCCGGCTTCGGGTAGGCGGTCATAGCTCCTGTGCCTCGTTCGGCTTCCGGAGGAAACCTCACATGTTCGTTCAAGGCACGGGGACGACGTCGCGCCGGTGCGCGAGCGCCGCGGTACCACCCCGCTTGCGCACACTAAGAGGTGCGCGCCGCTCAGTTAGGGCGTTGACGGGCCCACCCGTTCGGTTCTACTGGGCTCGAACGCCCCAGAGGGTGGTGACGCCGAACTGTTCTTCCGAAGGCTCCCCGGTGATGGCCGGATCCAAGCCGATGGCGTCGATCTTACCGCCGAACCGCGTGTGCTCAGTTCGGGGGCAACGCGTCCGACGTGATCTCGACGAGCGCGAGCGGGAACTGTTCGGACAGTTCCTCGACCGTGTACTGCTCGAAGCGGCTGGTGTCGTACCACCAGTCGACACGCACGTCGCCACCGGCGCGATAGACACGCACCTCCAGTGCGTGGCCGAGGCCAGGCGGAGTCTCCTGCACCGGCACAGTGTCCGATGGCGTTTCGCCGATGTAGTTGAAGTACACCTCCGGTGAAGCGGCCACCTCGCGCTCCGAAGCGGCGGCCAGGGTCTGGTGCACGGAGGCCAGCACCTCGGTCGGGCTCGCGTGCTGCCCCGCCACACACACCAGGGGAACGGCGTCGAGCAGAGAACCGCGCTCGCTGGCGATGTCGACTCGGACCAGGCCTTCACCGAGTGTGCGGGCGATGGTTCTGCTCAGTGCGGCGACCAGGATCTCGTCGGCCGGCAGACCGAGCCATTCGGTGGCCCCGTCGAGTTCAGCCGTCAGCTCGTCGCTTGCGGGGGTCGAAACTTTGACCATGCTGGCGGAAACACCGGCGTCCGCAGCGTCGTAGTCCGTGGCGCGGACCGTTGCCGTAGCAAACTCGCCGAGCGGGCGCAGAACCTCTGTCGGCGAAGCCAGGTAGGGAGCAACCATGCGACCAAAGATAGCTCACGTGTCCCAAAAATGGGAGACACCTCCCAAAACTGTGACGCCAGTGTCAATATAGGCAAACTCCTCCAGTTTGCGGACCGCACTGCCCAAACGCGGGACGTTGGTTTAGAGTGGACAAGTGCCTCGGACAGACGAGAACGGCCGACAACTCAAAGCGCTGCTCGACTACCTGCTCGACGGTGACATCGAGGCCAAAGACATCTACGACGCACTGGGCACATCCAGCAGCACGTACTACCGCCGAATCAAAGAGCCGGACTATCCAGACGCCGAGGAGCTGCGGCGGGTCGCGGACCGGTTCGGCCTGAACTATCCCGACCTGCAGATCAGGTTCGGCCTGATGACCAGGCAAGAAGTGCTCAGTTACGTCGAATACCTCGAACGCACAGGCGGTTCCGGCCAGACGGCCGTGCGGGAGACAACGAAGTCGCGAACCCGTATTCCTCGACTCTCCGAGCTGCGACCGCGGAGTGACGCCCCGCCCCTTTAGCCGTACACTTTGCTGAGTACTACGGCAGCTCCGAAGGCAACCCTATGGCTTTGGCGACACTGATCGCGATCACGCTTTGCTGTATCGCGTGGAGCCTGTGGATTCGCCGGGTCACCTGGTCCTCCCGTTGGGAGGTGGCCGCCACCCTCAACATCGCCCTGCAGGGCATGGCGGTGTTGTTGATGTCCCCGTGGGCCTCGGAAACGCTGGGGGTCGCGCTGCACGCGCTGACCGGCAAATGGAACCTCGAAGACTTCATCGGCCACGACTGCTACATCGTCGCCGCGTCGGCCGTCGTCTACAACGCCCTCGGTCGCCTGCAGGACGACCACCTGCTGCAGAGGTCGTTCAAGCAGTACGTCGAAATCCCGGCCACGCTGTGCATCCCGCTGCTGCTGGTCACCTTCTCCCTCGGCAACGGTGCGCGCATCTACAAGCCGGACTTCTTCCAGGTGCCCACCGACTTCTGGCTGAACACCTACTGGCTGATCCTGTGCGGCATCCTGATCTACCTGCTGGGGTACGGCAGCCGGGCCCTGCTGGTGCTGCGCAGGGATCCGCGGTCGCGCAAGATCGCCAACGTCTATCTGATCTCGTCCGCCGCGGGCATCGCCGCGTGCATCGTGCGCCTGCTGACGGCCTACATCCCCGCGCTGCAACAGCACGACGGCGGCGCGACCCTGGTGTGGGTCTTCGCCTGTATGTGCGGTGCCGGCTTCGCGCTGACCTCGGCTGAGTCCTGGCGGCAGAAGACGAAGTGGTTCAGCAGCGCTTCTCAATGACTGCGCGCTACCCCGCAACCTCGCGCGACACGCTGTAGAACGGCGCACCCAGATCGGGCACCGTCTGATAGCCACGCCGGCGCGCCCGCGCCGCGTCGCGCCGGATCAACACGCCCAGCCCGGCGAACGTCGCCTGGTCGAGCACCATCCGCGTGAGCAGCCGGTTGTGCACGAAGCCGAACGCCAGCCCGGTGCTCGGATCGGCCCACCCGACCGAGCCGGCCAGCCCGGCATGACCGAACCCGGGCATCACACCCGGGGGCACCGGAAGCGAGTGGTAGCCCAGGTTGAAGCTCAACGGCACGAAGATGTTGCGGTCAGGCCAGTAGCTCGCCCGGCCGGTCAGCGCCGCGACCCGCTCCGCGGACAGGAACTGTTTGCCCTCGATGCGGCCACCGTTGGCGATCGCGCCGTACATCTTGGCCAGGCTCCTGGCGGTGGCCACACCGTTGGCGGCCGGGATTTCGGCGTCCAGGAACGGCGTGTCGCCCTGGACCACCGACTTCATGCCGGGGAAGTACATCGAACCGAACATCCCCGACACCCCGAGCGCCGCGACGCGCGGGGCGACGAAGTTGAAGACCGGGTTGGCGAGGGCGCCCTGCGGGGCGAGGATCTGCGCGGCGCGGGTCGGCGCGCCGGCAGGCGGGCGTCCCAGGTGCAACCCGTCTGTGTCCAGCGGCTCGGCCAGCTCATCGCGGATCAGATCGCGCATGCCCTCGCCGGTGACGGCTCGGCCCAGGCCGGACATCAGCCAGCCGTAGGTCAGCGCGTGATAGGCCTGATGGCCGAACAGCAGCTTGTTGACCGGCGCGGCCGCCACCCGCTCTTCCATCACCTGATGGTCGAGCAGCTGGGCCTTGGTGCACCCGTTGAGGTGCGACAGCCCGGCCCGGTGCTGCATCAGCTCGCGTACCGTGATCGCGGCCTTGCCCTTGACGCCGAACTCGGGCCAGTACTCGGCCACCGGGGTGTCGTAATCGATCAGGCCGCGGTCGGCGAGTCGGTGGATGACCGTGGACGCCATGCCCTTGGTGACCGAGAAGACCATCGCGCCGGTGTCAGCGCTCCAGTACTGCGTACCGCTGCGGTCCGAGTAACCGGTCCACACGTCGACGACGGGCTCACCGTGCAAGTAGATCGACAGGGCGCCGCCGCCGTAGCGACGACCAGGGAACAGTCGCGAGAAACCACGCAGGGTGCAGGCGAAGTTGGAATCCGCAGCGCCCTGGACACCGTGCGGAAGCGCGACGCTGCGCTCCCGTTTGTTGACACCCGTCACAATTTATTTAATTTACTCGCAGCCCCGGCAAATAAACCTACCGTTACCTATTTGTTAGGTTCGCGCATGTCAGAGGCGTCGAGCAGGTGCTGCGCAGCAAGCGCGGGGGTCAGCTCCCCGTCGCGGACCTGACGTTCGATCTCGGCGCGCATCCGCTTCACGTTCGGGTTCGACAGCACCCGGTCAAGGACCGAATCCCGCACCATCGACCAGGTCCACTCGACTTGCTGAGCGCGCCTGCGGCTTTCGAACTCCCCCGCCTGGGTGAGCACGTCGCGGTGCTTGAGCACCGTCGCCCACAGCTCCTCGAGGCCCGCCCCCTCTAGTGCGCTCATCGTCAGAACCGGTGGGCGCCACAGTGTTTCGCGGGGATAAATGAGCCGAATGGCACCGGTGAGCTCACGGGCGGCCCGTTTGGCCTCGATCGCGTGCTCGCCGTCGGCCTTGTTCACCACGACGATGTCGGCGAGTTCGAGCACGCCCTTCTTGATGCCCTGCAGCTGATCGCCGGTGCGCGCGAGCGTGAGGAACACGAAGGTGTCGACCATGTTGGCGACGGTCACCTCGGACTGCCCAACGCCGACGGTCTCGACCAGGACCACGTCGAAACCGGCCGCCTCCAACAGCACGATCGTCTCGCGGGTCGCCTTGGCGACGCCGCCGAGTGTGCCCGAGGTGGGCGATGGGCGGATGTAGGCGTCGGGATGCACGGCCAACTGCGCCATGCGGGTCTTGTCGCCGAGGATCGAGCCCCTGGTCCTGGTCGACGAGGGATCGACGGCCAGCACAGCGACGCGGTGCCCCTGGTTGATCAGGTACATGCCGAGCGCCTCGATCGTCGTCGACTTGCCGACGCCGGGCACCCCGGTGATCCCGACGTGCAGCGAGTTGCCCGCGTGCTCGGTCAGCTTCAGCAGCAGTTCCTGAGCTTGCTCGCGGTGGTCGACGCGCGTCGATTCCACCAGCGTGATGGCTCTTGCCAGGGCGGCACGGTCGCCGTCCGCCACGGCGGCCGCAAGGTCGTCGGTCGGATCGGCCATCTAGTCGAGGCGGTAGCCCAGCCGATCGGCCAGCTTGTGCAGGAGGCCGACCGCCGCGTCTGCGATCACGGTGCCGGGCGGGAAGATCGCGGTGGCTCCGGCGGCGTAGAGCTCATCGAAGTCGCCGGGCGGGATGACGCCGCCGACCACGATCATGATGTCGGGCCGACCCACCTCGGCCAGCGCTTCGCGCAGCGCGGGCACCAGGGTCAGGTGCCCGGCCGCGAGCGACGAGACGCCGACGACGTGCACGTCGTTGTCGGCGGCCTGCCGTGCGACCTCCTCGGGGGTGGAGAACAGCGAGCCGACGTCGACGTCGAAGCCGATGTCGGCGAACGCGGTCGCGATCACCTTCTGCCCGCGATCGTGCCCGTCCTGGCCCATCTTCGCGATCAGGATGCGCGGCTGGCGACCGTCGGCCTCGGCGAACTTCTGCACGAGGTCGGTGGCTTTAGTGATGTTGCTGACCCCTGCACCCCCCATCTCATCGCGGTAGACGCCGGCGATCGTACGGATCTCGGCGACGTGGCGCCCGTAGACCCGCTCGAGCGCATCGGAGATCTCGCCGACGGTGGCCTTGGCCCGCGCGGCGTTGATGGCCAGGGCGAGCAGGTTGTTGCCCAGCCCGTCCTCACCCGCCGGTCCGCGGGCACCGGCCGCCCGGCTCAGCTCGGCCAGCGCGGCGTCCACCTCGGCCTGATCGCGTTCGGCGCGCAGCCGCTCGAGTTTGGCGAGCTGCTCGGCCCGTACCCGGCTGTTCTCGACCTTGAGGACCTCGACCTCGTGGTCCTCGTCGACCTGGTACTTGTTGACGCCGATCACCGTCTGCTGGCCGGAGTCGATGCGCGCCTGGGTGCGCGCGGCGGCCTCCTCGATGCGCAGTTTCGGGATGCCGTCGGAGATCGCCTGCGCCATTCCGCCGTGCTCGACGACCTCGCCGATGTGCATCCGCGCCGCGGTGGCCAGCTGGTGGGTCAGCCACTCGACGTAGTACGAGCCGCCCCACGGATCGATCGGCCGCGTGGTGCCCGACTCCTGCTGCAGCACCAACTGGGTGTTGCGCGCGATGCGGGCCGAGAAGTCAGTCGGCAATGCCAGCGCCTCGTCGAGCGCGTTGGTGTGCAACGACTGGGTGTGCCCCTGCGTCGCGGCCATCGCCTCGATGCAGGTGCGCGCAACGTTGTTGAACGGGTCCTGAGCGGTCAACGACCATCCCGACGTCTGCGAATGGGTGCGCAATGACCTGGATTTGGGGCTTTCGGGTCCAAATTCCGCGACCAGCTCGCTCCAGAGCAGCCGGCCGGCCCGCAGCTTGGCGACCTCCATGAAGAAGTTCATCCCGATGCCCCAGAAGAACGAAAGGCGCGGCGCGAACTTGTCCACGTCGAGGCCGGCATCGAGGCCGGCCTTGATGTACTCGACACCGTCGGCCAGCGTGTAGGCCAGCTCGAGATCGGCTGTGGCACCGGCTTCCTGGATGTGGTAGCCCGAGATCGAGATCGAGTTGAACTTCGGCATCTTCGTGCTGGTGTAGCCGAAGATGTCGGAGATGATCCGCATCGACTCCTTCGGCGGATAGATGTAGGTGTTGCGGACCATGAACTCTTTGAGGATGTCGTTCTGAATGGTCCCGGCCAACTTCTCCGGCGGCACGCCCTGCTCCTCCGCGGCGACGACGTACAGCGCGAGGATCGGCAGCACCGCGCCGTTCATCGTCATCGACACCGACACGGTCGACAGGTCGATGCCGTCGAACAGCTGGCGCATGTCGAGGATGGAATCGATTGCCACGCCTGCCATTCCGACGTCACCCTGCACCCGCGGATGGTCCGAGTCGTAACCGCGATGGGTGGCCAGGTCGAACGCCACCGAGAGGCCCTTCTGCCCCGCGGCCAGGTTGCGCCGGTAGAACGCGTTGGACTCCGCGGCGGTGGAGAAACCCGCGTACTGCCGGATGGTCCACGGCTGGTTGACGTACATGGTGGGGTACGGGCCCCGCACGAAGGGCGGTTGGCCCGGGAAGGTGTCGAGCGGATATCCGGCGGCGACGGCGGCGTCGCGGTCGGCCCCGATGTAGACGGGCTTGACGTCGATACCCTCCGGCGTCACCCAGTCCACTTGGTCGGCGCTGTATCCGTGCGTCGTGGCGGCCGCCTCGACATGGGCGGTGACGGCGGCCTCGGTCGGCGCTTCGGCACGCTTGTCGCCGCGCAGCGGGACGCCGACGAAACTCCCGATGGTCTTTCCGATCCCGGCTGTGGCAGTCACCTCAGGCCCCCAATCTGGTGAGCAGGTCCGACAGGGTGGCGACCGCGTCGATCTTCGCGGTCAGGTAGCCGTCCGGTTTGGAATCGGCTTCGGCGACGGCCTTTTCCGGCCCGGCGAGCAGCACATGCGATACGCCCGTCTTGCGTGCCGAGTCGACCGCGGCCGAGGCTTCCTCGCCGTAGCGGGCGTCGGTGCCGCAGATCACGGCGATCGGCGGTGTCTGCTCCGCCTCGGTCACCGCTTCGATACCGCCCGACGCGAGCAGGTTCGTGGCGAAGGTGGTGCGCACGTTGTGTTCGGCGAGCGGACCGAGCGGCAGCAGCAACACCTTCGGTCTGGCCCCGGTCTTCTCGAGGAAAGCGTCGGAGCGGTCCCGCAGCTCCTCGAAGCCCGCCGCATAACGGGCCACCCCGGGCAGCGAATCACCTTGCGGCAGAGCCGGATCGACGATATTGGGAAACTCATTGACACCGGTCAGCGCGGTTCGCCGGTGTGCGATGTCCTCGGCGCGCTGCTGGGCGACCTCGGCGATCTGGGCCGAAATGTGATCGCGGGCCTGTTCGAAGCCGCCGCGGGATTCGATGTCCTGGAAGTGCTTCCACGCCTGCTCGGCGAGCTCCTCGGTGAGGTCCTCCACATGCCAGGAACCCGCCGCCGGGTCGAGCACACGGCCCAGATGTGACTCCTCGAGCAACAGGAGCTGGGTGTTGCGGGCCATCCGGCGCGCGAAGCTCGGCGCCGTGCCCGGGAAGCCGCCGGGGATCGCGACGTCGAACGGGTGGACCTGGATGGTGTCGGCCCCGCCGACACCCGCCGAGAAGGCGGCCACCGTGGTGCGCAACATATTCACCCACGGATCGCGCTTGGACATCATCGGCAGCGACGTCATGGTGTGCAGGGTGACCGCTCCGTGCTCCGGCGCTCCGACGACCTCGGCGATCCTGGCCCACAACAGGCGCGCGGCCCGCAGTTTGGCGATCGTCATGAACTGGTCGTCGTCGGCGGCGATGCGGAAACTGATCTGCCGCAACCCATCCGGGACACCGATACCGCCCTCTTCCAGCTGCCGCAGGTAGCTCACGCCCGCCGACACCAGGCCGGCCAGCTCCCACGATGCGTTGGCGCCGAGGTTGTGGAACGCGGGTCCGTCGACGGCAACGGCGCGAACGCCGCCGCTGTAGTCGCCGAGCTTGGCCGCGGTGGCCACGACGTCGGCGATCTCGGGAGCCGCGCGCCCGCTCAACGGTGCGGTCAACGGGTCCGCGCCGAGGTCCACCGACAGCCGGGAGCGTTGGTCGGCGTCGAGGTCGCTCAGCAGTCCGAGCATCGCGTCGGCGGCCGAAACGTAATCGGGCCCGGCGATCTCGAACAGCACCGGGACGAGGTCGAGGAAAACGCCGTCGAACAGCCGGTCCAACTCCGAAGCCGCGACGCCTGCAGGCGCGCCGACGCGGATGACGAGCGCGCTGACCCCCTCGGTGAGGCTGACCAAAACGGCGCCGTTGGATTCGGCCACGTTGCCGGACCCGTTCGTCGGGAACGCCTCGGCGACTTTCCAGCCGGCCTTCACGTCACGGAGCGCGTCACCGCCGCGCACGAACGGCCACTGCCCGGGCAGCGGAGGTTCGGGAAGCGCATCGGCGCTGGTGTACAGCGGGCGGATCGCGAAGCCGTCGTAGGTGGGCGAATCCAGCAGTCGCTCGGGCTCGGCGGGCAGATCGGCGGGATCGCGCCGGGTGCTCTTTGCCAGTACCGCGGCAACCGCTGAGCGCCAGCGCTCGCGATCGGCCTCGACCACAGTGGGTTTCTGCACGATCATCAGGCTAAATGATCGCAGTCACAGCGGTGTCTGCCGGTCGGTCGACTCGCGGGCCCGCGAACAGGTGACTTCGGCCGCGGTTCCGTAGTCTTGGTAGGCGTGAACTCCGTCGTCAGCACCCTGCGCGCGGTCCGAGGGGCGGTGATCGCGACGTTTTCGAGCGTCTCGCGGGTGCGTCTGGTCGGGTCGCTGGCGGCGATTGTGATTCTCGTCGCAGTTGCGTTGCTGGTCCCGGTGCCGACCGCGGTGCAGTTGCGCGATTGGGCCACCTCGGTCGGGCCGTGGTTTCCGCTGGCGTTTCTGGCCGCCCACATCGTGGTGACAGTGTTCCCGTTCCCCCGCACGGCATTCACGCTCGGCGCAGGCCTGCTCTTCGGCCCGGTGCTGGGGATCCCCCTGGCGGTGACGGCGGCGACGATCAGCGCGGTCATCGCGGTGCTGCTCGTGCGCGCCGTGGGCCTTCGACTGGACCGAACGGTGCGCCATCCGCGGATCGAGTCCCTCAACGCGCGGTTGCGCGAACGCGGTTGGCCGACGGTGTTGTCGATGCGGCTCATTCCCGCCGTGCCGTTCGCGGTGCTCAACTACGCCGCGGGCGTGTCGTCGGTGCGCGTGCTCCCCTACGCGCTGGCCACCTTGGCGGGACTGGTGCCGGGCACTGCGGCGGTGGTGATCCTCGGCGACGCGCTGACCGGCAATGTCAGCCCCCTGCTCGTGTTGATCTCGTTCTGCACCGCCAGCCTGGGCGTGGCGGGCCTGGTCTACGAGGTCCGCGTGCACCGGCGCCACCATCGCGAGCGCACGGTCGAAGCCGAGATCGATGAACCGCTGCGCCTGACGCGATGAAGTCGGCCGTCGTCTGCCCTTGATGGGAAGGGTTGGAGCTTTCTACGCTGGTTCGCACACATGAGTGTCGACGTACGGACGAGGGTCGACGGCGACCCCGCAGTTGTTGAGCCCGCCGAGTTCTTCGAGGCCGCGCTCCCGCACTTGTTCGCCGACTCGAACGAGCGGCTCACGCCATCGCTTCAGCAGCGCCCGCCGCGACCGCTGACCGTTTCGGTGGACGATCAGCGCTGGACCCTCGGCGTCGACGGCGACCGCATGACATGCGGGAGAGGGCCGGCGACCGGCACCGTACTGCGAATCGACGCAGAGCAGCTGGCGGCGCTGATCGCCGACCAGGTCACCCCGATGGGGTGGCTGGCCACCGGCGCGCTGGAGGTGCACGGGGAACTGTCTGACGTTTTGGACTGGTGGCTCCTCCTGCGAGCCGCGATCGACGGCACGACCCCTCATGTCAACGGGGCTGTCGTCTTCCTGGATCGCCACGGCGAGCCACTGAACCTGCAAAGCTCTTTCGCCCCAGACGATCCAGCCGAGGAGATGGCCTGGTTCCTCGAACAAGCCGGCTACCTGCACATCAAGGGCGTGTTCAGCCAAGCGGAGATGTCGGCCGTCTCGACGGAAATGGACCTCGCCGCGCCGCGCTACTTCGAGGGCGACGGGCGCTCATGGTGGGCCACCCTGAAAGACGGGACCCACGCGCTGGTGCGGATGCAGGAATTCGATGCAGAGTCTCGGACAGCCGCTGAGCTCGTCGCTGACGAACGTCTTGCCAGAATCGGCAGGTTGACGGGCGACGCACACGTCCCAAGCGGATGGGATGGGAAACGCGTTGAGGCTCTTTTCAAGCCGCTCGGCGTCACAAGGGGCATCTCAGATGTCCCCTGGCACAAAGACTGTGCCCTCGGTCGACACAGTTACGACTGCTGTGGCCTCACGGTCGGCATCTCAGTAACCGCCGGCGGTGCCACGTCGGGTCAGCTGCGAGTGGTCGCCGGTTCGCATCGAGCCCTCGTGTGGCCCGCACCAAGCCTGCAACCCGGTCTCGACCTTCCAGTCGTCGATCTCGCCACCGAGACCGGTGACGTCACCGTCCACCTCTCGTGCACGTTGCACATGGCTCAGCCGCCGGTGGATCGCGACCGACGGGTGATGTACACCAGTTTCAGCCTTCCGACGATCGACGACGGCGCCCAGACCGGCCGTCAGCAGTTGAGGCGCATGGCCGACGCGGCGCCGCTGAACACGAGCCAGTGACCGCCCGGCTGCCACGTCTCAACGGGAGTGCGCCCCGCCGCCGGGCTCGCGTTCCTGCCCCGCAGGGTTGGTCTGCTGGCCGATCCCCGGGAACGACGGCGGCGCGTTGATGGGCGCGGGGCCGTCCACCGACGTGCGCGCCTCGGCTTCGGCCTTGGCCACGGCGCGGGCGATCTCGGGATCGGTCTCGGTGTTGAACCAGTCGGCGACCTCATCGTCGTCGTCGGTCTTGACCGGCGTGTCGTCGACCGGCGACGGGGTGTAGCGAAACACGCCGTCCTCCCCCGGCGCGCCGAGCAGCTTGGTGAAACCCTGTAGCGCCGAACCGAAGTCGCTGGGCACCAGCCACACCTTGTTCGCCTCGCCCTTGGCCATCTGGGGCAGGGTCTGCAGGTACTGATACGCCAGCATCTCCGGCGTTGGCCGGCCCGCCTTGATGGCCGCGAACGTCTTCTCGATGGCCTTCGCCTGGCCCTGGGCCTGCAGGTAGGCCGCCGCGCGCTCGCCTTGGGCGCGCAACATGCGCGACTGGCGATCTGCCTCCGCGGCCAGGATCGCGGCCTGTTTGGCACCCTCGGCGGCCAGGATCTGTGCCTGCTTCTGGCCCTCGGCCTGTTTGATGGCCGATTCCCGGTTGCCTTCCGCGGTCAGGATCATCGCGCGCTTCTCGCGGTCGGCGCGCATCTGCTTTTCCATCGAATCCTGGATCGACGGTGGCGGGTCGATGCTGCGCAACTCGACACGGGCGACCCGCAGCCCCCAGCGGTTGGTGGCCTCGTCGAGCACGCCGCGCAACGCCGTGTTGATCTGGTCGCGTGAGGTAAGCGTCTGCTCCAGCGTCATACCGCCGACGAGGTTGCGCAGCGTGGTCGTGGTCAGCTGCTCGACACCGACGATGTAGTTGCTGATCTGGTAGACCGCGGCCTGCGGGTTGGTCACCTGAAAGTAGACCACCGTGTCGATCTGCACGGTCAGGTTGTCCTCGGTGATCACCGGCTGCGGCGGGAAGGACACCACCCGCTCGCGCAGGTCGACGCGGGCACGGATCCGGTCGACGAACGGCAGCAGCAGTGTCAGCTGACCGGACACGGTCTTGCTGTAGCGGCCGAGCCGTTCGATGACCGCGGCCTCGGCCTGCGGTATCAGCGCGATCGACTTCGCGACGATGATGGCGGCGAACACCACCAGCACGCCGACGAGCACCAGGCCGGCGACGGCTCCATCCATGACGATTCCTTCCCTCGTACCCAGCCTGTTCTAGGCGAGCTTCTGGACGACGGCGGTGGCACCGTCGATCTGCACGACGGTCACCTGGTCCCCTGGTTCGTACACGTCGTTCTCGTTGAGCGGCCGCGCCGTCCAGACTTCACCGTCGAGCTTCACCTGTCCCTCATGCTGGGCCACCCGGTCGAGCACCAGCGCGCTTTTGCCTTCGAGCGCCTTGGCCGGGTCGGGCAGACCGGTACCGGCCTGGAAGTGCCTGCGCAGCGCGGGCCGCACCAGCACAAGCAACAGGATCGACGCGACGGCGAACACCGCGCCGTGGACCCACAGGTCGTCGAAGATCAGGCTGGAACCGGCCGCGGCCAGCGCCCCGCCGCCGAGCATGAGGAGGAACAGGTCGCCGGTCAGTGCTTCGGCACCGGCGAGCGCCAGCGCGGCAATTAACCAGATCAGCGCAGCGGGCATGACACCACCCTATCGTCGCGCCCGAACACCTGCGGGCGTAACAACTACACTTCGAACATCATGTGGTGTCCCAGTGTTTCGCTGTCGGTGTGGGCCAATGCCTGGTTAGCGGGCGTTGCCGCGCCCGACGATGTCCTCGATGCGCTATCACATTGGGCGCCAAAGCATTCCGTAACCGCCTACGATTCCGTGGCGGCCGGCGCGACTGGTTTGCCCTGGCCCGATCTGGTGGATACGGGTGCGGTGTCTCTGCTGCAGACGCTGCGCACGGCCGCCGGCCCCGGCGTGACGGAACCGCCGATCGGCCTGGCCCTTCCGGTGCCCGGCGACGTCCGGGGGCTGCCAGCAGGCACCCAGTTCCAGCGCGACGCGGTGACCGCGGGCGAGGCCCTCGTCGTCTCCGGTGCGGGATCGATCGGCCTGGTGCCGGATTTCGAGTACGACGAATTCGAGGATTCCGACGAGTTCGACCGTGACCCGTGCGGGCTGTCGTGGACGGTGTACTCGATACCCGAAGGATCCCCGCCCGTGGGATACGTAAATCTCGCCGAGGCCGAGTACGCGCTGCGGTCGGCGGTCCGCTCGGCGGCGGACGCGCTCGGGGCACTGCGCGCAGGCGCGGCCGAGATCGACGTGGAGGATCCCCGCGGGCTCGTCGAGCAGGTGCTGGAATCCACCCGCATGCATCGCCTTCCCGACCACGCGCCAGACCGGGCGGCGCGCGTGCTGGAGAACGCCGCGCACGTCGACGCGATCATCTCGGTCAGCGCCGGGCTGATACCGATCGGGCTGCACAGCTCCGCTGAGGTGCAGATCGCCAACGACGCGCTGCGTCCGCTGTCGACCGTGGTGCGCTCGGCGCGACTGGCCGCGGTCGACGCGGTCCTGCACTCAGCCTGGCGAGGCTAGCCGCAGGCCGGCGTGCACAGCACGCCGTCGACCGAATACCCCTGCAGCGGCGGCGGATTCGGTCCTGGCACCCGTTCAGGGTCCCGGCCGTCGCGCAACTCGGCGAGCAGGTCGGCGGCGACACGTGCGAGATCGGCGTTCGGCGTCGCCGCCCTGGTGAACGCCATTCCGGCTTCTTCGGCCTGTTCGCGCAGTTCGGTGTCGAGGTCCCACACCACCTCGATGTGGTCGGCGACGAAACCGATCGGACACACGATCACGGCCGTGGTGCCGTTCTCGACCAGCGACGAAAGATGGTCGCCCACATCGGGTTCCAGCCACGGAACCTGCGGCGGGCCGGATCGGGACTGCCACACCTGGTCGTAGTCGTCATACCCGGCCGCGGCCGCCACCAGCCCGGAGGTATACGCTACCTGGCGCTCGTAAAGCTCTGCGCCACAGCGCGACCGCGCGGCCAGCGGAATCGAGTGAGCGGTGAACACCAGGCGCGCGTCGTGCGGCACCGCCCTCGCTGCGTCGGTGATCGCGTCGGCGAACATCTGCACGAACAGCGGATGGTCGAAGTACTGGCGCAGTTTGATCAGTTGCGGGGCCGCGTCGCCCGCCGCCTGCCGCCCCCTGGCGATGTCCTCGACGTACTGCGTGCAGCTCGAGTAGCCGCCCCACGCGGACGTGGTGAACACCGCCGCACGGCGCACCCCGTCGTCGCGCATGGCGGTCACGGCCTCCTCGACGTAGGGCTCCCAGTTGCGGTTGCCGAAATACACCGGAACGTCGACGTAGGTGCGCAGCCGCTCGATCACCGCCCGGTTGATGCCGTTGATCGGCGAGACGCCGCCGAAATGCAGGTAGTGCTCGGCGACCGACGCCAACCGCTCCCGCGGAATGCCCCGCCCGCGAGTCACGTTCTCCAGGAACGGCATCACGTCTTCGGGGCGCTCCGGCCCGCCGAACGAGAGCAGCAGGACGGCGTCGAAGTCAATGCTCTTCGCGCAAGCGCTCATCGATGTCCATTTACCTGCGGTCCGTCACAGCAACTGCGTACTTGCGCCGCCGTCGGCGTAGATCACGGTGCCGGTGGTGGCAGGCAGCCAGTCCGACAGCAGTGCGCACACCGTCTTGGCCACCGGGGTCGGGTCCTTCATGTCCCAGCCGACCGGCGCGCGCTGATCCCAGCCCTCCTCGAGCAACCGCATCTGCTCACCGGCCTCGGCGCCCAGTGCGCCGCCGACGATCGCGCTCATCGCGAGCGTGCGGATCGGGCCCGCCGCGACGAGGTTGGAACGCACACCGTACGGCCCGGCCTCGCGGGCGACGAAGCGGTTCACCGACTCGAGCGCACTCTTGGCCACGGTCATCCAGTTGTAGGCGGGCATCGCGCGGGTCGGATCGAAGTCCATGCCGACGATGCTGCCGCCGCGGTTCATGATCGGCAGCGTCGCCTTCGCCAACGAGGCATACGAAAAGGCCGAGATGTGAATGCCTTTGGAGACGTCCTCGTAGGGCGCGTCGAAGAACGGGTTGATGCCCATGCCGGACTGCGGCATGAACCCGATCGAGTGCACCACGCCGTCGATCTTGTTGCCTTCGCCGATCACCTCGGTGATGCGCTCGGACAGCGTGTCGAGGTGCTTCTCGTTCTGCACGTCGAGCTCCAACAGCGGCGCCGGATTGGGCAGCCGGTCGGCGATCCGCTGGATCAGCTTCAGCCGGTCGAACCCGGTCAACACCAACTCCGCACCCGACTCCTGGGCGACCTTGGCGATGTGGAACGCGATCGACGAGTCGGTGATGATCCCCGTGACGAGGATGCGCTTGCCGTCGAGCAAACCGGTCATGTGAAAGTCCCTCTCTCTTGCGAAAAGATCTAGTGGCCCATACCCATGCCGCCGTCGACGGGGATCACCGCGCCGGCGATATAGCTGGCATCCTCGGACGCCAGGAAGCTGACCGCGCCGGCCACCTCCTCTGCGGTGCCCACCCGCTTGGCGGGTATGAAATCCAGTGCGCCGGCCTGGATCCGCTCGTCGAGGGCCCGGGTCATCTCGGTGTCGATGTAGCCGGGCGCGACGACGTTGGCGGTGACGTTGGCCTTGGACAGCTCACGCGAGATCGAGCGGGCCATGCCGATCAGCCCCGCCTTGGCGGCCGCGTAGTTGGCCTGGTTGCCGATGCCCCACATGCCCGACACCGAGCCGATGAAGATGATCCGGCCGAACCGCTTGCGCTGCATCGTGCGTGAGGCCCGCTGCGCCACCCGGAACGCGCCGGTGAGGTTGGCGTTGATGACCTCTTCGAAGCGCTCCTCGGTCATCCGCATCAGGAACGCGTCCTTGGAGATGCCGGCGTTGGACACCAGGACCTCCACCGGTCCCTGATGCTCCTCGACCTCTTTGAACGCGCGGTCGACGGCGGCGTTGTCGGTGACGTCGCAGACCACGCCGAACAGCCCCTCGGGGGCCCCCGAACCGCGGTGGGTGACGGCGACCTTGTGACCGTCGGCGGCGAGGCGCTTCGCGATGGCAAGGCCGATGCCACGGTTACCGCCGGTCACCAGCACCGAGCGGGAGACGAAAGGCGGACGACCACCGGCCGATTCGGATTCGGCGGTCGCTCCGGTGTCATTGCTCGTCGCGTGCGCAGTCATGCCCGCCAACCTATCGCCTGCCCGCCATTCTTAAGAAATCGCCTTAGTGAAGTGCCGCGCTCACAGCGGTAGCCGTCGGTTGATCAGCAGGCTGGCCACCGCCGCCACGGCCGCGAACAGGGCGCCGAGCCGGAGCCAGCCGGTGGTCGCCTCACCGCGCACGGTCTCGTACCCGATCTGGTCCTGCAGGGTGTCGTAGACCTTGTTGAGTTCGTCGAGGTTGGACGCGGTGTAGGCCTCGCCGCCGGCGAGCTCTGCGATCTTCTCCATGCCCTCGTCGTCGACGGGCACCGGGACCCGCTCGTTGTTCACCTCGACCGACCCGTTCGGCGTGCCGAACGAGATCGTCGAGATCGGCACGCCCTGATCCTTGGCGGCCCGTGCCGCGGTGAACGCACCCTTGGGGTTGTCGGGGTTGTTCGGCACCGTCTCCTTGCCGTCGGAGAACAGCACGATGTGCGCGGGCGGTGGCGTATCGCCGCCACCGATGACGGCGCCGACGGTGGAGATCGACGACAGTGCGGTGAAGATGGCCTCGCCGGTCGCGGTCTTGTCGGCCACCTGAAGATTCTCGATCGCGCGCCGGCTCGCGTCGCGGTTGGTGGTCGGCGAGACCAGGACGTTGGCGGTCCCGGCATAGGCGATGACGCCGAGGTTGATGCCCGGCGTGAGCTCGTCGACGAACTTCTTCGAGGCCTCCTGGGCCGCGGCCAGGCGGCTCGGGTCGACGTCGGTGGCGCGCATCGACTGGGAGACGTCGATGGCCAGCACCACCACCGCGCGGTTGCGGGGAAGGCGTTGATCATGGGTGGGCCCGGCCAGCGCGATGGTGCACAACAGCAGCGAAATCGCCAGCAGCGCCGCGGGAACGTGACGCATCGGGCTGGGCCGCTTTGGCGCCACGCTGTCGAGCAGCTCGGTGTTGGCGAAGCGCTGCAACCGCCGTCGCCGGGCGATCTGGGCCGCGGCGTACAACCCGGCCAGTGCCACCAGAACCACCACGAACAGGAGGAACCACCAGATGTGCTGAAATCCCGTGAGCGATAGCGGTCCCAGCAGTGGAACTGTCATCTCAGATCGTCATCCCTTGCAAATCAATTCGGCAGACGACGGTTGATGAAAAGGGCCGCAAGCGTCGCCATCGCCAGGGCCAGCGTTCCCAGCCGCAGCCACCCCACGCTCGCATCGCCGCGGATCGTCTCGTAGCCGATCTGCTGCTGCAGGTTGGCGTAGACCTCTCGCAGCTGTTGAAGGCTCGACGCGGTGAACGCCTCGCCGCCGGACAGATCGGCGATCTTCTTGAGCATCTCGTCGTCGACCGGTACGGGTTGGCGCTGGTCGTTGATCTCGACGTAGCCGTACGGCGTGCCGAACGAGATCGTCGAGATCGGCACCCCCTGGTCCTTTGCGGTGCGGGCCGCGGTGTAGGCGCCCTTGGGGTTGTCCGGGTTAGACGGCACCGTCTCCTTGCCGTCGGAGAACAACACGATGCGCGCAGGCGGGGGTTCGTCGCCGCCGCCGATCACCGCCCCCACGGTGGCGATCGCCTGCAGAGCCGTGAAGATGCCCTCACCGGTCGCCGTGCGGTCTGCAAACTCCAGTTTGTCGATTGCGGCCTTGGTGGCCTCCCGTCCCGTGGTCGGCGACACCAGCACCGTCGCCGTGCCGGCGTAGGAGATCAAGCCCAGGTTGATTCCCGGGGTGAGTTCGTCGGCGAACTGTTTGGACGCCTCCTGGGCGGCGGCCATCCGGTTGGGGGCGACGTCGGTGGCGCGCATGGACTGCGAGACGTCCATCACGAGCATCACCACCGCGCGGTTGCGCGGAATGCGGACGTCGTGCGTGGGCGCGGCCATCGCGACCGTCAGAAACACCAGACCGATGACGAGCAGGATCGCGGGAAGATGCCGCCAGCGCGAAGGTCGTTGGGGTGCAACGCTTTCCAACAACTCCATGTTGGCGAACCGCAGCATCCGCCGATGCCGGGCCAGCTGGACGGCCATGTAGAGCCCGACGATTCCGAGCACCGCGAGCAGAAACAGGAAGAACCAGGCGTTTTCGAAACCCGACAGCGTCATGGGTCCGAGCAACGGCAATGTCATGTGCGCCTAATCATCTCGATATCAGGCGTGGCCCGCCAGCGCGCCACGCCTGCGGTTGGCGACGAACCGGACGACGTCGGCGATCCAGTCGCGATCGGTGCGCAGCGTCAGCAGCGGCGCATCACATCGCCGCAACGTCCTGGCCACGTCCGCGCGGTGTGCCGCGGCCGCCCGCTCGAAGTCGTCGCGCAACTGCTCGTCGATGGTGAACTCACGGGTCACTCCGGTCTCGGCGTCCTGCAGCACCACCTCGCCGACCGCGGGCAGTTCGACGTCGCGCGGGTCGAGCACTTCGATTCCGAGCACCTCGTGGCGCCCCGCGATCGCCCGCAGCGGGCGCATCCAGTTGATCGGGCCGAGGAAGTCGCTGATGATCACCGCCATGCCGCGGCGCCGCTCGGGCCTGCGCAGCGCGTCGATCGCGGCGGCCAGATCCCCGCGGACGCCGGCAGGCGCCTTGGGCATCGTCGCGATCGCGCGCAGCATCTCCTGCTCGTGCATCCGGCCCGACAGCGCGGGCACCCGCCGCACGGTGTCGCCGTTGGCGATGATCGCGCCGATCCGGTTGCCGCCCCCGCTGTTGAGGAATGTGATCGCCGCCGCGGCGGCCACCGCGAGATCGCGCTTCTCGCAACCGGTTGTGCCGAAGTCGAGGCTGGCCGACATGTCGATCACGAGCCAGGTCTCGAGTTCGCGGTCGGCGATCATCTGCCGCACGTGCGGATGCGTGGTGCGCGCCGTGACCGACCAGTCCATCCGGCGCACGTCGTCGCCGGGCTGGTAGAGCCGTGACTCCCCCGGTTCCGAACCCGGGCCGGGCAGCAGGCCGAGGTGGTCGCCGTGCAGCACGCCGTCGAGCTTGCGCCGCACCGTCAACTCGAGCTTGCGCAGCGCCGCGCTCAGCGCGGGGTCACGGATCTCGCCGCGCTTCAGCGACGGCAGATCGACTTGGCGCGTCGGGCGGCCTGGTGTTTGAGTCACCGATTGCTGGCCGCACCAGCGGCGGCGGGCACGACGGGCGGCACCGAATGACCTTGCTGCGGAATGGCGTTCACCTGCGGCAGGGCCACGGTCTGCAAGATGCGGTTGATCACCGTCTCGGCCGAGATCTCGTCGGCCAACGCGTCGTAGGTCAACACCAACCGATGCCGCAGCACATCGGGGATGACCTCGACGACGTCCTGCGGGATCACGTAGTCGCGTCCGCGCACGAGCGCCAGCGCGCGCGACGCCGCGATGATGCCCAGCGATGCGCGCGGTGAGGCGCCGTAGGCGATCCACGCCTTCGCGTCGGGCATCCCGAACTTCTCGGGCTGACGCGTCGCGGTCACCACGCGGACGACGTAGTCGACCAGCGCGTGGTGCACGAAGTTGTTGGCCGCCACGTCCTGCAGACGCAGCAGGTCGCCGGGCGCGAGGATCTGCTTGGGCTCCGGCGGCTTGACGCCCATCCGGTAGATGATCTCCCGCTCTTCCTCGGGCGACGGGTAGTCGATGTTCAGCTTGAACAGGAAGCGGTCCCGCTGAGCCTCGGGCAGGGCATACACGCCCTCCTGCTCGATCGGGTTCTGGGTGGCCATCACCAGGAACGGCTGGGGCAACGGGAACGTCTTACCGCCGATGGAGATCTTGCGCTCGGCCATGACCTCGAGCAGCGCGGACTGCACCTTGGCAGGGGCGCGGTTGATCTCGTCGGCGAGCAGGAAGTTGACCACGACGGGCCCGAGCTCGATGTCGAACTCCTCCTTGCCCACCCGGTAGATGCGGGTACCGACGATGTCGGTCGGCACCAGGTCAGGGGTGAACTGGATGCGGGCGAAGGTGCCGCCCACCACCTTGGCGAAGGTCTCGACGGCCAGCGTCTTGGCCACGCCGGGCACACCCTCGAGCAGTACGTGGCCCTTGGCGAGCAGACCGACCAGCATGCGCTCGACCAGCTGGTCCTGGCCGACGATGATGCGCTTCACCTCGAAGACGGCCCGCTCGAGCGTGTGGACCTCCTGCTGCAGACCGCCGTTCTGGGAAGCCGGGCTCGACGGTGCGGCGTGTGAGCCCTGGTATCCCTGTGCCGGTGCCTGGCCGGGGTAGCCTCCAGGCCCCTGCGACGGCCCACTCGGTGAGGTCATCAACGTTCCTTCCACAAAACTCGCTGGTCAGTGCCGCACAGCCCGGTCGCGGCCGCACGCTCGCCGTCAACTATTCCAGGCACGGCAGAATCCGTCGACGCCGCCCGAAACGTTCAGCTTCGGCTCAGGCTCCGCTCAGGATTCGATGATGCGCGCCACATACGGCTGAAGGCCGGAGTGACGCACCGGGCCCACCGTCACCTTGCCCGCGCTGCCCGAGGACTCGAGCATCTGTCCGCCGCCCAGGTAGATGGCGACGTGCTGGCTGCCGCCGGGACCCCAGAACAGCAGGTCGCCGCGCTTGGCCTGCGACGTCGGCACCTTGCGGCCGGTGTCGTACTGGTCGCCGGAGTACTTCGGGATCAGGACCCCGACCCCGGCGAACGAGAACTGGGTGAAACCCGAGCAGTCGAACCCGACGGTGTTGGCCCCCGAGTCGATGCCCCGGCTCGGGCCGTTCGGCTTGCCGCCGCCCCACGAGTACGGCACGCCCATCTGCGAGGCGCCGCGACGGATGACGTACTCGATCGCCTGCGGTCCGCGCACCCGGCCCGGCGCGACGCTGGCCGCCGCGGCCTCCGGTGGCGCAAGACCCAGGGTGGACAGGAACTTGCGGCCCAGGCTCATCGTGACTTCGGTGGCCTGGGCGGTCGCCGCGAGCGACGCGTTGGCGATCGCGAGGGGATCGCCAGGGGCACCGGCGCTGATCAGTTTGGGCAGCGTCGGATCCCACTGGCCGTCCTCGGGTGCGGACGTCGCCGGCGTCGCCAGCCCGACGGTGAGCGCGACGGTCGCCACCAGCAGCGCACAACCGCCCAAGAACCGAATCAGCTTGAAACGCAAAGTCTTCCTAACGTCTTTCGCTTCTGACCGCTCACCATTCGATGAGACGCGTCGCGTACGGGGTCATGCCGCTGGTACGCACGGGCGAGATCTTCACCACCGAACCCGTATAGGGCGCTTCGATCATTTGTCCGTCGCCGAGGTACAGCGCCACGTGCTGGCTGGCGTTGGGGCCCCAGAACAACATGTCGCCACGGCGCATCTGCGACGTCGGGACCTTGCGCCCGGCGTTGTACTGGGAACCCGAATAGTGGTCGAGCTTGATGCCGACGCCTGCGAACGCGTAGAGCATCAGGCCCGAGCAGTCGAAACCGACTGTGCCGGCGCCGGAGTCGATGCCGCGGCTCGGTCCGGCAGCGTTGCCACCGCCCCACGAGTACGGCACGCCCATCTGCGACATGGCGCGCTTGATCACGAACTCGGTCGCCTGCCTGCCGTAGACGCGCGGAATCGCGCCGTTGTTGAAGGCCGGCGCGGCGGCCGGTTGCGGAAGGATTCCCAGCGACTGCAGGAACTTGCGACCGAGGTCCTGGGTCACCTGCGCCGAGGTCGACGCGATGCCGAGAACCGCGTTGATGATCGCGATCGGATCGCCGCTGACGAAGGCGCTGGGGATCGCTGGCAACGTCGGGTCCCAGGGCGTGGCCCAGTTACCGGTGCCGGGGTCGACACCCTCCGGGGCGCGGTCCCAGTCGGGGCTTTTCGGCGTCGCGGCGGCCGCCGGTTGCGCGGCGGCGCCCGCCGGTTGCGCCGGAGCGGCCTGGGTACGCGCCTCGGCGAGCTTGGTCTGCGCGGCCTTGCGTTCGGCGGCCAGCTTGTCGAGCTGGGCCTGCTGGGACTTGAACGTCTCCTGCGCGTTGGTCAGGGCCGAAACCGCGGACTGCTGGCTGGCTTCGGCGTCGGCGACCGCCTTGTCCGCGTTCTGCTTGGCCAGCCGCGCCGCGGACTCGCGGTTGACCTGCTCGGTGCGGGCCCGCTGTAGATCGGCGATCACCTGCTGCGAGCTGATCGCCAGCGTCTGGCCCGCCGCGGCCGTCTTGATGACCTCGGCGGGATCGCCCGCGGTCAGGTACGAATCCGAGGGGCCGTTGACGTACGTCGCGGCGGCGAAGGAGTTGAACCGCTTCTGCGCCTGCTCGATCGCGATGTTGGCGTGCTCGACGCGCTGCCGGCTCGCGTCGACCTCACGCTGCGCGGCGTCGGCGTTGTCCCGGGCGGTCTGCACGTCGAGGATCGCCTTGTTGACGCTTTCCTGCTGCTGCTGAATCTCGGCGCCGAGATCCTGCAGCTTCTGATCGGCATCGGCGACGGCGGCGACCAGCGCGGCAAGGCTGTCGGGGCTGTCGGGTTGCGCGAGGGCCAGGCCGGGGGTGGTGGACAACATGGCTGCCACGATCAGGGCCGCGCAGAACCGTCCACACGGCCGCGTAGCGGATGCGCCAGGTGTGCGTCTCATCCGACTCAGTTCTCCTATGGCTTCAGGCGAACGTGCGGACACATTCGTCACGGTGACTGTGCTCATTTGTCACAGGATGCACATCTACAACACAGTTACCGATTGCACCGTACGTCACATCTGACGCCAAAGAAACTTAAGTCGCGAATTACAAGTTTGTAATTGAAAGAAGTGTTATCGGGTCGTGACTTCGCGAATACCGGGGCATTCTGCAGTCACTCCAAAACCGTTGGCGCAGTGGGGATTCAGGCGTTTCTATGCGACGCGAGACGCCTGGCGCGAACCTGCAAAAGTCGCGTACCGATAACGGCGGCAACCACTCCCAGAACCACCACAATCGTCAATGCAGTCCACGGAAAGTGTGTTGCCGTCAGCTCACTGAGGAAATTCTTCGAACCCTGCACCGGACCGCGCCCTTCGGCCACGTCCTGACCCGCCTCAAGCGTCATGCGGTCGAACGTCGTACTGAAGGTGCCCGAATCCGTCGGGCTGAGCACGAGCACCGTCGACCCCGGAAACGCCTCGCCCACCTCGGTCGCGATATCGCGCAGCGGCGTGTCGATCGGCGGGTTCTGGTCCACGACGACGATCTTCAGGTCGACGCCCTTCTGCTGGGCCTCGGTGACCACCTCGGGCAGGCCCTCGTTCTCGGGTGTGGGCGACGCGCTCACCCCGTCGTCACGGACGTCCTCGATGACCAGGTTCAAGCACGTGTCGACCGGCGTGGTCGCGGGGTCCATGCCCACGGGCCCGCAGACGTCGGGCGGGATGTAGGCCGGCAGAAAGGGAATCACATGCGGTCCGAACACAGAAGAACCGTACGTGATGGGTACTCAGCTGAGTGACAGCACGCGCTGTGGGTACGAGACTGAGAACCGACCCTGACCGTCTTGCAGGACAAGCGTACTGTTAGGGTTGTAACGCGGCCGTCACAGCCCGTCGGCTGCGAGAACTAGCCGGGAGTTGATGTGAGCAAAGGTAATACGGAAAATTCTTCCCCCAATTCTTTTGACGCCCGCGACACCCTGAAGGTCGGAGACAAGAGCTACGAGATCTACCGCCTCGACGCGGTGCCGGGTACCGACAAGCTGCCCTACAGCCTGAAGGTCCTTGCCGAGAACCTGCTGCGCAACGAGGACGGCGCCAACATCACCAAGGACCACATCGAGGCCATCGCCAACTGGGATCCCGACGCCGATCCCAGCGTGGAGATCCAGTTCACCCCCGCGCGCGTGGTGATGCAGGACTTCACCGGTGTGCCGTGCATCGTCGACCTGGCCACCATGCGCGAAGCGATCGCCGACCTCGGCGGTGACCCCGAGAAGGTCAACCCGCTGGCCCCCGCCGACCTGGTGATCGACCACTCGGTGATCGCTGACCTGTTCGGCCGCGAAGACGCGTTCGAACGCAACGTCGAGATCGAGTACGAACGCAACGGCGAGCGTTATCAGTTCCTGCGTTGGGGCCAGGGCGCCTTCGACGACTTCAAGGTGGTTCCGCCGGGCACCGGCATCGTCCACCAGGTCAACATCGAATACCTGGCCAGCGTCGTAATGGACCGCGACGGGGTGGCGTACCCGGACACCTGTGTGGGCACCGACAGCCACACCACCATGGTCAACGGTCTCGGCGTGCTGGGCTGGGGCGTCGGCGGTATCGAGGCTGAGGCCGCGATGTTGGGCCAGCCCGTGTCGATGCTCATCCCCCGGGTCGTCGGGTTCAAGCTGACCGGTGAGCGGCAGCCGGGCGTGACGGCCACCGACGTCGTGCTCACGGTCACCGAGATGCTGCGCGAGCACGGCGTGGTCGGCAAGTTCGTCGAGTTCTACGGCGACGGTGTGGCCGAGGTGCCGCTGGCCAACCGGGCCACGCTGGGCAACATGAGCCCCGAGTTCGGTTCCACCGCGGCGATCTTCCCCATCGACGAGGAGACCATCAGCTATCTGCGCTTCACCGGGCGCAGCGAGGAGCAGTTGGCGCTCGTCGAGGCGTACGCCAAGGAACAGGGCATCTGGCACGACCCCAAGCGGGAGCCCAAGTTCTCCGAATACATCGAGTTGGACCTGTCTGACGTGGTGCCGTCGATCGCCGGACCGAAGCGTCCACAGGACCGCATCGCGCTCAACGAGGCCAAGGGGGCCTTCCGTCAGGACATCACCGACTACGTCGAAGACGGCGAATTCAACGGCGAGTACTCCCAACTCGACGAGGCGATCGACGAGACGTTCCCGGCCAGCGATCCGGTGCGCAACACGTCGTTCCTCAACAACAAGAAGCCGCCCGCCCATGTCGAGAGCGCGGCGGTCGAACCCAATGGCCGGCCGAGTAAGCCGGTAACCGTGAGTTCGGACGAACTGGGTGAGTTCGTGCTCGACCACGGCGCGGTCGTCATCGCAGCGATCACGTCGTGCACCAACACCTCCAATCCCGAGGTCATGCTCGGCGCGGCGCTGCTGGCCAAGAACGCGGTCGAGAAGGGTCTGGCCACCAAGCCGTGGGTGAAGACGACGATGGCTCCGGGCTCGCAGGTGGTCACCGACTACTACGAGAAGGCCGGGCTGTGGCCGTATCTGGAGAAGTTGGGCTTCTTCCTCGTCGGCTACGGCTGCACGACCTGCATCGGCAACAGCGGGCCGCTGCCCGAGGAGATCAGCGAGGCCGTCAACGACAACGATCTCGCCGTGGCGGCGGTGCTGTCGGGCAACCGCAACTTCGAGGGCCGGATCAACCCCGACACCAAGATGAACTACCTGGCGTCCCCTCCGCTGGTGATCGCCTATGCACTCGCCGGTACGATGGACTTCGACTTCGACAAGATGCCGTTAGGCCAGGACAAGGACGGTAACGACGTCTACCTGCGCGACATCTGGCCGTCGCAGTCCGACATCAACGACACGATCGCCGAGGCGATCAGCCAGGAGATGTTCACCAAGAACTACGCCGACGTCTTCAAGGGTGACGAGCGCTGGCGCAACCTGCCCACGCCGGAGGGCAACACCTTCGAATGGGCCGAGGATTCGACCTACGTGCGCAAACCCCCGTACTTCGACGGGATGTCGGCCGAGCCGGAACCGGTGACCGACATCAAGGGTGCGAGAGTGCTGGCGCTGCTGGGTGATTCGGTGACCACCGACCACATCTCCCCGGCCGGTGCCATCAAGCCGGGCACGCCCGCTGCGCAGTATCTCGACGAGCACGGCGTCGAGCGTGCGGACTACAACTCGTTCGGTTCCCGGCGAGGCAACCACGAGGTGATGATCCGTGGCACGTTCGCCAACATCCGGCTGCGCAACCAGTTGCTCGACGACGTCTCGGGTGGCTACACCCGCGACTTCACCAAGGACGGCGAGCAGGCGTTCATCTACGATGCCGCGCAAAACTATGCGGCGCAGGATATCCCGCTCGTCGTGCTCGGCGGCAAGGAGTACGGCTCGGGTTCGTCGCGTGACTGGGCGGCCAAGGGCACGCGGCTGCTTGGTGTGCGCGCGGTGATCACCGAGTCGTTTGAGCGGATCCACCGGTCGAACCTGATCGGCATGGGCGTGATTCCACTGCAGTTCCCCGAGGGTGAGACCGCGGAGTCGCTGGGCCTCGACGGCACAGAGACATTCGACATCACCGGCATCGAGGAGCTCAACGAGGACAAGACGCCGAAGACGGTGCACGTCACCGCCGCGAAAAACGATGGAGCGGACGGCTCCAACGTCGAGTTCGATGCGGTGGTGCGTATCGACACCCCGGGTGAGGCGGACTACTACCGCAACGGCGGCATCCTGCAGTACGTGCTGCGCAACATGCTCGAGTCGCAGTAACGCGGAAGGGACAACCGCGTTGCCCCGGGTCACCGACGACCACCTGGCGGCGCGTCGTCGGCAGATTCTCGACGGCGCCCGCCGGTGTTTCGCGGAGTACGGCTACGACAAGGCGACCGTGCGACGGCTCGAGCAGACGATCGGGCTGTCGCGCGGCGCCATCTTCCACCACTTCCGGGACAAGGACACGCTGTTCTTCGAACTGGCCCGCGAGGACGCCGAGCGCATGGCCGATGTCGCTGCGCGCGAGGGACTGGTCCAGGTCATGCGCGACATGCTGGCCGCGCCCGATCAGTTCGACTGGCTGGCCACCAGGCTCGAGATCGCGCGAAAGCTGCGCAACGATCCGGAGTTCCACCGCGGTTGGGCAGAACGGTCCGCCGAACTGTCGGTGGCCACGACCCAGCGGCTACGCATGCAGAAGCAGGCAGGCCGGCTGCGCGACGACGTTCCCAGCACCGTGCTGCAGACCTATCTCGATCTCGTCCTCGACGGCCTGGTCGCACGTTTGGCGTCTGGGGACGATCCCGAAAAGCTCAGTGCCGTACTGGACCTGGTCGAGGCGTCACTGCGGCAGCGACGCGACCAAGAGACCGTGCGGCAGGCCGACTAGCGGCGCCTGCTGCGGTGGTTCGGACCCCCACGGCTGCGCATCGTCGTACCCGACTCACGCAGCATGCTGTGGATCGAACCATACGAGCGTCCCGTGGACGCGACCAGAGTACGGATACTTGCCCCACCCTCGTAAGCACTCCGTAGCTCGTTCAGCAACTGGTCTCTCGACTTGTCCAGCTTTTTCATCAGCACCTCCCCGCTTCGATGCCCCGACGGATACCCAGCGTAGGAAGCGGTTACACACAGCGTTTGAAAATGACCAAACGCTTCGCGTAATGGCCAGAGCTGTTCAAGCCAACTCGATCAGGTCGCGATAATCCTCGGACCAGTAGTCCTCGGTGCCATCAGGGAGCAGGACCACGCGTTGCGGTTCGAGCGCCTCGGCGGCGCCGGGATCGTGGGTCACCAACACCACCGCGCCGAGGTAGCTGCGCAGCGCATCGAGCACCTGCTCGCGCGACGCGGGATCGAGGTTGTTCGTCGGCTCGTCGAGCAGCAGCACGTTCGCGGTCGATGCGACAAGACCGGCCAACGCCAGCCTGGTTTTCTCGCCGCCGGACAGTGTGCCCGCCGGCTGATCCAGCTGCGGTCCGCTGAACATGAAGGCGCCCAACAGCCCGCGCAGGTCCTGCTCGCCGGTGTCGGGTGCCGCGTGGCGGATGTTCTCCCACACCGTCGCGTTGTTGTCGAGGGTGTCGTGTTCCTGGGCGAAGTAGCCGAGCTTGAGGCCGTGACCGGGTTCGAGTCGACCGGCGTCGGGCGTCTCGGCCCCCGCCAGCAGGCGCAACAGGGTGGTCTTGCCTGCGCCGTTGAGCCCCAGCACCACCACCCGCGAACCCCGGTCGATCGCCAGGTCGACGCCGGTGAAGACCTCGAGTGAGCCGTAGTTCTTGGTCAGCCCCTTGGCGACGAGCGGGGTCCGCCCACACGGCGCGGGGGTCGGGAACTTGATGCGCGCCACCTTGTCGGCGACGCGTTCCTCGTCGAGTGCGGCCATCATCCGGTCGGCGCGACGCAGCATATTCTGCGCGGCAACGGCTTTGGTGGCCTTGGCCCCCATCTTGGCCGCCTGGGTGCGTAGCGCGGACGCCTTGCGTTCGGCGTTGGCGCGTTCGCGGCGGCGCCGGGCTTCGTCGGTTGCGCGGGCGTCGAGGTATTTCTGCCAGCCCATGTTGTAGACGTCGACCTCGCTGCGGACGGCGTCGAGGAACCACACCCGGTTCACCACATCGGCGAGCAGATCGACGTTGTGGCTGATGACCACCAGGCCACCGGGATGGTTCTGCAGAAAGTCGCGCAGCCAGCCGATGGAGTCGGCGTCGAGGTGGTTGGTCGGTTCGTCGAGCAGCAGCGTCGTGCTCGAGCCCGCGCCGCTGTCGGAGGCGGCGAACAGGATCCGGGCCAGCTCGACGCGTCGGCGCTGCCCGCCGGAGAGTGTGCGCAGCGGTTGGGTGAGGACCCGCTCCGGTAGCCCGAGGCTCGCGCAGATCCGGCCCGCCTCGCTCTCGGCGGCGTAACCACCCAGCGCCGCGAACCGTTCCTCGAGCTGGCCGTACTTTCGCACGGCCTTGTCGCGGGCGGCATCGTCGGCGACTTCGGCCATCAGCAGCTGCTGCTTCTCGAGGTCGGCAAGCAGGGTGTCCAGGCCGCGCGCCGACAGAACCCGGTCCCTGGCGAGCACGTCCAGGTCGCCTTCCCTGGGATCCTGTGGCAGATAACCGATCTCGCCGTTGCGGATGATGTCGCCCGCATACGGCTCGCCCTCGCCGGCGAGGATGCGCATCGTGGTGGTCTTACCCGCGCCGTTGCGGCCGACCAGTCCGATCCGGTCGCCAGGCTGTACGCGAAGCGCGGTCCCGTCGGTGGACAGCAATGTGCGCGCCCCAGCGCGGACCTCGAGGTCCGTTGCGGTGATCACGCTGTGCCGTCCTTACTTGTCGTCGGTGAATGCGGGGGCCCGCTTTTCGGCGCGCGCCGCCACCGCTTCTTCGAAGTTGGCGGTGAGCAAACGGACGAACAGTTGTCCGAGACCCTCGGCTTGCATATGCCCTTCCAGGCTACCGGCGTCCAGTCCACTCCAAAGTGTGCGCTTGGTCAACTCGATTCCGGGCCGGGAGAACGCCGCGATGCGCTCCCCCATCTGGTAGCAAACCTCGAGCAGGTCCTCGCCGGGCACCGCGCGCGACACCAGGCCGATGCGTTCGGCCTCCGCGGCGTCGACGTCACGTCCGGTCAGCATCAGCTCGAACGCCCGCGACGTACCGATGGCGCGCGGAAGTAGATAGGACAGCCCAAGCTCGCTGGCGGTCAGGCCGTTGTTGATCCCGGCCGCGCGGAAGTAGGCGCCGTCGGCCGCCACGCGGATGTCGCAGGCCAGCGCCAGGCACAAGCCCCCGCCGATCGCGGCGCCGTTGACGGCCGCGATGACCGGTTGGTGCATCTTGCGCAAGGACAGGATGACGTCGTCGAGCACCTCCATCGAGCGCAGCGCGAACGTCGGCCGGGTCAGCCCGTCGATGTGTGGCACGGAACCGGCCGACTTGTGATCCGCCCCCGAGGAAAACCCGCGGCCGGCGCCGGTGAGCACGACCGCCCGCACGGAGTTGTCGTAGGTCAGCTCGTCGAGCACCTTCTTGAGCGGAACCATGACGTCGAACGCCATGGAGTTCATCCGCTCGGGACGGTTCAGCGTGACCAGCGCGACGCCGGGGCGCGGTCTGTCGACCAGGACGAAGTCGCCGTCGTGATCGTCGGTGTTGTTGTCTGCGTGCTCGCTCACGCATGCACGCTATCGCGTGCAGACGTTCACTCCGGCTGACCGTTGTCCTGCGCGGCGATCGCCGCGTCGATGTCGAACTCCTTGACGCGCTGAACCAGTTCCTCGAGCGCGGCCGGCGGCAACGCGCCTGCCTGGTTGAACACCAGCTTGCCCTTCTTGAACGCCATCAGCGTGGGGATGGACCGGATGTCGGCCGCGGCGGCCAGCTCCTGCTCGGCCTCGGTGTCGACTTTGGCGTACACCACGTCGGGGTGTTGTTCGGAGGACGCCGCGAACGTGGGCGCGAACGCCTTGCACGGGCCACACCACGACGCCCAGAAGTCCACCAGCACGATCTCGTTGTCGTTGATGGTGTTGTTGAATTGTTCGGCAGTGATGTCTTGGGTAGCCACGTTGATTCCTAACGCTGATGGTCAGCTGTCTGTTCCCAGCCTACGGACGGATACCCAGTTCAGTGCGGCCACGCTCGAAGAACTCGGTGATCCGGGCGGCCAACGTGTCGACGTCATGTGTGGCGTCGAGTGGGTAGAGGGCCCCGAACGGCGCGTTCCAGAACGGACCCGTCCGCTGTTGCCACGGGCCGACGTATGCGTACGGCGTCGGATGGGTTTCGTCACCGGCCGAGACCCCGTAGTTCACCTCGTCTTCGACGGCGGCGACGTCGAAGTGTTCCGGCCACAGCGTCGGATGTTGCTCGGGCAGAACATGTTTCAACGCATATCCGCCGGCGTAGTGCGAACGCTGAAGCCACGCCGCGGCATCGGGATCGAGCTCGAGATCGGCGTCGGTGGGCAACGGGTCGACGATCTGGTAGACGCCGTCGGGAGGACCGGGCATCACACCGGCCGCCTCCGCGATGGCTTGGACGCGGCCGGCCAGCGGAACACTGCCGTCCGGAAACACCAGGTCGGTGCCGTGCACCGACAGGGGTAGGGCGACCGCGGCAAACCCGTCGGGTCGCACAGCGAGCCTGATCGTGCCCGCGGACCGGTACTGCGGGCCGGCGATCAGGCTTTCGGCCACCCCGCGCAGTTGACGGCGAGTGGCGACGTAAGGCTGGCTCATGTCGCATCGAGCGTACGGACGCAGCGCGCCGAACCCGACGCCGCCTGTGCTAGACCGTGAAACCGAGCGCGCGCAGCTGCTCGCGGCCGTCCTCGGTGATCTTGTCCGGGCCCCACGGCGGGTTCCAGACCCAGTTGATCTTCAACTCGTTGACCAGCCCCGCCCCGACCAGCGCTGTGCGCGACTGGTCCTCGATCACATCGGTGAGCGGACAGGCGGCCGAGGTCAGCGTCATGTCGATCAACGCGACCTTGCCCTGCTCCCCCTGCTCGACGTTGATTCCGTAGACCAGGCCCAGATCGACGACGTTGATACCGAGCTCGGGGTCGACGACGTCGCGCATCGCCTCCTCGAGGTCGAACAACAGTTCCTCGTTGGGTACTGCGGTGTCACTCATCCTGCCTCCTGAAATCCTTCCGATGCCTGTGACAGTGCATCTTTGAAAGCCATCCACCCCAGCAACGCGCACTTGACCCGCGCCGGATACTTCGCGACACCGGCGAACGCGATGCCGTCCCCGATAACGTCCTCGTCGCCCTCGACGGTCCCGCGCGAGGAGATCATCTCGCTGAACGCGGCGACGGTCTTGAGTGCGTCGCCGACGCTCTGGCCGATCACCTGATCGGTCAGCACCGACGTCGAGGCCTGGCTGATCGAACAGCCCTGTCCGTCATAGGAGATGTCGACCACCTGCTCACCGTCGTCGGACAACGCCACCCGCAGGGTCACCTCGTCACCACACGTCGGGTTGACGTGGTGAACCTGCGCGCCGTAGGGCTCGCGCAATCCGCGGTTGTGCGGGTGTTTGTAGTGATCGAGGATCACTTCCTGATAGATCTGATCCAGCCGCACGTCAGTCCCTGCTGAAGAATTCGACGGCGCGGCGCACACCGGCTACCAACCGATCGACCTCGTCGAAGGTGTTGTACACCGCGAACGACGCCCGTGCGGTCGCGGCGATCCCGAACCGCCGATGCAGCGGCCACGCGCAATGATGACCGACACGCACCGCCACGCCCTCGTCGTCGAGCACCTGCCCCACGTCGTGCGCATGCACTCCGTCGACGACGAAACTGACCGGCGAGCCCCGATTCTCCAGCGACGTCGGCCCGATGATGCGCACGCCGTCGATCGCGGTCAGTCCCTCCAACGCGGCCGCCACGAGCTCGGATTCGTGCGCCTCGACGGCGCCCATCCCGATCTCGCGCAAGTAGCGCGCGGCGGCAGCCAACCCGACCACTTGCGACGTCACCGGCGTTCCGGCCTCGAAGCGCTGCGGCGCAGGCGCGTACGTCGTCTCTTCCATCGTCACGGTCTCGATCATCGAACCGCCCGTCAGAAACGGTGGCATCGCGTTCATCAGCGCAGACCGCCCGTACAGCACGCCGATCCCGGTCGGTCCCAGCATCTTGTGCCCGGAGAAAGCCGCGTAGTCCACGTCGAGCGCATGCAGGTCGACGGGCTGGTGCGGCACCGACTGGCAGGCGTCGAGCAGGGTCAGCGCGCCGACGGCCTTGGCACGCGCAACCAGCTCGCCGACCGGCGCCAGGGCGCCGGTGACATTCGAATGATGGCTGAATGCAACGAGTTTCACGCGCTCATCGAGCCGCAGCGAATCCAGGTCGATGCGTCCGTCATCGGTGACTCCGTACCACTTGAGCGTGGCGCCCGTCCGGCGCGCCAACTCCTGCCACGGAACCAGGTTGGCGTGGTGTTCGAGTTCGGTCGTCACGATCACATCGCCGGGCCCGACGGCGTGATCGAACCGCGAGTCCCCCACCGCATACGAGACCAGGTTGATCGCCTCGGTCGCGTTCTTGGTGAACACCAACTCGTCGGGATCGGCACCGACGAACGCCGCGATGTCGGCGCGGCCGTCCTCGTAGGCGTCGGTCGCCTCCTCCATCAACTGGTGCGCGCCGCGGTGCACTGCGCCGTTGGAGGTCACCAAGAACTCGCGTTCGGCGTCGAGGACCTGCACCGGCCGTTGCGAAGTAGCTCCGGAATCCAGATACGCCAACGTGTTTCCGCCGCGCATCTGCTTCTTCAGGATCGGGAAGTCCGCGCGGATGGCGGTCAGATCCAGCGGGCGAACGGTGGCGGTCATGGCTAGGCCTCCGCGGCCGCCGTCTGCGTGAAGCGGACGTAGCCCTTCTCCTCGAGCTCGTCGGCGAGCTCGGGACCACCGGAGGTCACGATGCGTCCGTCGACGAACACGTGTACGAACTGCGGCTGGATGTAGCGCAGGATGCGGGTGTAGTGGGTGATCAACAGCACGCCACCGTTCTCGGTCTCGGCGTAGCGGTTGACGCCCTCGCTGACCACCCGCAGCGCGTCGACGTCCAAGCCGGAGTCGGTCTCGTCGAGGATCGCGATCTTCGGCTTGAGCAGGGCCAGCTGCAGGATCTCGTGGCGCTTCTTCTCACCACCGGAGAACCCCTCGTTGACACTGCGTTCGGAGAACGACTGGTCGATGTCGAGGTCGCTCATCGCCGACTTGACCTCTTTGACCCAGTGCCGCAACTTCGGCGCCTCACCGCGTACGGCTGTGGCGGCCGTGCGCAGGAAGTTCGACATCGACACCCCCGGCACCTCGACCGGGTACTGCATCGCCAGGAACAGGCCGGCGCGGGCGCGCTCGTCGATGCTCATCTCCAACACGTCCTGGCCGTCCAGCGTGATCGAACCGGACGTCACCGTGTACTTGGGATGACCGGCGATCGCGTAGGAGAGCGTAGACTTGCCTGAGCCGTTCGGCCCCATCACGGCGTGGGTCTCCCCCGACTTCACGGTCAGGTCGACGCCCTTGAGGATCGGGATCTCGGTCTGCTCAGGGGTGTGCACCGAGACGTGCAGGTCTTTGATTTCGAGTGTGGTCATTGGGCTGTTCTCGATTCCGTGATCGCTAGTTCTCGTTCGATTGCTTCGGTGAGGCGTTCGCGCACCGCGGGCACGGCGATCTTCGCGATGATCTCGTTGAAGAAGCCGCGCACCACCAAACGTCGCGCCTGATCCTCCGGGATGCCGCGGGCCCGCAGATAGAACAACTGCTCGTCGTCGAAACGTCCGGTGGCACTGGCGTGGCCGGCGCCGATGATCTCGCCCGTCTCGATCTCGAGGTTGGGCACCGAGTCGGCGCGAGCGCCGTCGGTGAGCAGCAGGTTGCGGTTCACCTCGAAGGTGTCGGTGCCGGTGGCCTCCGCGCGGATCAACACGTCACCGACCCACACGGTGTGCGCATCGGGCAGGTTGGATGTCGGATCACCCTGCAGCGCACCCTTGTACAGCACATCGGACTTGCAGTTCGGGTAGGCATGGTCGACAAGCAGCCGCGACTCGAAGTGCTGGCCGTCGTCGGCGAAGTACGTGCCGAGCATCTTGGCGTCGCCGCCGGGCGCGGTGAAACGCACGTTCGCCGTCGTCCGCACCACGTCCCCGCCGAGCGTCACGTTGACGTGGCCGAGCACGGCGTCCTTGCCGAGGCGCGCGTGATGTGCGCTGACGTGGACGGTGTCGTCGGCCCAGTCGGCGATCCAGATCACCCCGAGGCGTGCCGAATCGCCGACGATGATCTCGACGTTGTCGGCGTAGGTCCCGCTGCCGCGCAGGTCCACCACGACGATCGCGCGGGAGAGTTCTTCGACGCGGATCTGCAGATGCCCGTAGGCGACCGCACCCTCGCCGGGCCCGTGGATGTCGATCTCGATCGGTTCGGCGACCTCGGTGTCACGGCCCACCGTGACGATCGTCGCGCTGTCGAACGACGAGTACGCCTGTGCCGCAACGCGGTCGGCGGGCACGCCGCCCTGGCCGAGCCGCTCGTCGTCGCGACCGACCGTCTCGATGGCGATGCCGGGGCGCTCGCTCACGGTGATGCCGGCGCTACCGGAAGCGACCGCGGATCCGTCGTGCAGACCGCGCAGGCGCTTCAACGGCGTGAACCGCCAGATCTCGTCGCGGCCGCCGGGCACTTCGAAGGCGTTCACGTCGAACGACGTGAAGATCTCGCCCTTGTTGAGTGCCGAGCCCGCCGATGTCCCCTCCGCCGCCGCAGTCAGATTCTGTGCCGTCACTATCCGACCGCGCCTTCCATCTGCAGCTCGATCAGCCGGTTGAGCTCCAACGCGTACTCCATCGGAAGCTCCTTGGCGATCGGCTCGACGAAGCCGCGCACCACCATCGCCATCGCCTCGTCCTCGGTCAGGCCGCGGCTCATCAGGTAGAACAGCTGATCCTCGCTGACCTTCGACACCGTGGCCTCGTGGCCCATCGTGACATCGTCCTCGCGGATGTCGACGTACGGGTAGGTGTCGGAGCGGCTGATCGTGTCGACAAGCAGCGCATCGCATTTCACGCTCGACCGCGATCCGTGGGCGCCCTTGTTGACTTGGACCAGGCCGCGGTAAGAGGCCCGGCCACCGGCGCGCGCGACGGACTTGGACACGATGTTGCTCGACGTGTTGGGCGCCAGGTGCAGCATCTTGGCACCGGTGTCCTGGTGCTGCCCCTCGCCGGCGAACGCCACCGAGAGCACCTCACCGCGGGCGTGCTCACCGGTCATCCACACCGCGGGGTACTTCATGGTGACCTTCGAGCCGATGTTGCCGTCGACCCACTCCATCGTCGCGCCCGCCTCCGCCCTGGCCCGCTTGGTGACCAGGTTGTAGACGTTGTTCGACCAGTTCTGGATGGTCGTGTAGCGGCAGCGGCCGCCGGACTTGACGATGATCTCGACGACCGCGGAATGCAACGAGTCGCTCTTGTAGATGGGCGCGGTGCACCCCTCGACGTAATGCACGTAGGCACCCTCGTCGACGATGATCAGCGTGCGCTCGAACTGGCCCATGTTCTCGGTGTTGATCCGGAAGTAGGCCTGCAGCGGGATGTCGACGTGCACACCGGGCGGGACGTAGATGAACGAACCACCCGACCACACCGCGGTGTTCAGCGCGGAGAACTTGTTGTCGCCGGCCGGGATCACCGTGCCGAAGTACTGCTTGAAGATCTCCGGGTGTTCACGCAGCGCGGTGTCCGTGTCGAGGAAGATGACGCCCTGCGCCTCCAGGTCCTCGCGGATCTGGTGGTAGACCACCTCGGACTCGTACTGGGCCGCGACACCGGAGACCAGGCGCTGCTTCTCCGCCTCCGGGATGCCGAGCTTGTCGTAGGTGTTGCGGATGTCCTCGGGCAGGTCATCCCACGTGGCGGCCTGCTTCTCCGTGGACCGCACGAAGTACTTGATGTTGTCGAAGTCGATGCCCTCGAGATTGGAACCCCAGGTCGGCATCGGCTTCTTCTCGAAGGTGCGCAGCGCCTTCAGCCGGATGTCGAGCATCCACTGCGGCTCGTCCTTCTTGCCGGAGATGTCGCGAACCACCGCCTCGGACAACCCGCGCTGCGCGCTGGCGCCCGCGACGTCGGAGTCCACCCAGCCGTAGCCGTACCGGCTCAGCGAGGCGATCGCCTCGTCCTGGCTGAGCGGTTCGCCTACCTTGTGGACCTCAGGTGTCGTCGTCATCTCGACGCTCCTTGCTTGTTAGTGGGGGCTGTTGGGGCTGAAGCACTGGTCTTTTCGACCAGGGGTACGTGCGTGGTGCACGCAAAGTCGCCGTTGACGATGGTGGCGAGCCTCTGCACGTGGGTTCCCAGAATCTCCGCGAACGCCTCGCGCTCGGTTTCGCACAGCTCGGGGAACTCCTCTGCGACGTGTGAGACCGGACAGTGATGCTGACACAGCTGGATTCCGTGGATCGATCCAGGCGCCGGTGTCACCGAAGTCACACTGGTCGCGTAGCCGGCCTTGGTCAGCGCGTCGGCCACCCGGTCGGCTTTGGATACAACGTCATCGGGCCCCTCGGTTACTCCCGCGAGGATCCCGTCGATACGGCGCCGCGCGAAGGTCCGCACGGCGTCGTCGCCGCCGATCTCGCGCAGCTGACGAATGGCCGCTGCGGCCAGGTCGTCGTAGGCGTGGCCGAGCTTGGCGCGACCCGCCGCAGTGAGCCGATACCGCTTCGCGGGCCTGCCGCGTCCGGAGTGCTGCCAGGTCGCTGCGGCGCTGGCCTGCGCGTCGCCGGCCTCGATCAAGGCGTCGAGGTGGCGACGCACACCTGCGGCCGAGATTCCGAGCTGTTCGCCGATCTCACCGGCGGTGATCGGCCCGGATTCAAGCAGCAATTGCACGATCGCCCCACGCGTGTGGCGATCGGCTCCTGCCTCCGGACCGAATTTCACAACACTATTGTGACGGAATTCGGAAACCCCTGTAAAGCAAGGGCACCCTTAGCGTGACTTGAGCCGTAACGCCGACGGTTACGCTGCTGAGGTGGCAGCCCGCCTCCCGTCGTTCAGCTCGTCGATCGCCCGTTGGCACGCCGACGAACCCCCGGTGGGATCGCCCCTCAACGACGCCGAGGTCATCGCGCTGCGCCGGACCCGGCTGTTCGGAGCGGCCGGCACCGTCCTGATGGCGATCGGCGCGCTGGGCGTCGGGGCCAGACCGGTGGTGCAGGACCCGACGTTCGGCGTGCGACTGCTCAACCTACCCTCGCGCCTCCAGACCGTGAGCTTGACCATGACCACCACCGGGGCGGTCATGATGGCGCTGGGCTGGCTGATGCTCGGGCGTTTCACCCTGGGTGACCGGCGGATGTCGCGCAGCCAGCTCGACCGGCTGTTGTGGCTGTGGGTGCTGCCTCTGCTGATCGCGCCGCCGATGTACAGCCGCGACGTCTACTCCTATCTGGCGCAGAGCGAGATCGGCGTCAAAGGCCTCGACCCATACCGGGTCGGCCCGGCCACCGGCCTGGGTTTGGACCACGTGTTCACGCTCTCGGTGCCGAACATGTGGCGCGAGACACCCGCGCCGTACGGGCCGCTGTTCCTGTGGATCGGTCAGGGTATCTCGGCGTTGACCGGCGAGAACATCGTCGCCGCGGTGCTGTGCCACCGGTTGGTCGTGCTGTTCGGCGTGGGCCTGATCGTCTGGGCGACCCCGCGCCTCGCGCGGCGCTGCGGCGTCGCCGAGGTGAGCGCGCTGTGGCTCGGCGCCGCCAATCCGCTGCTGATCATGCATCTGGTCGGGGGCATCCACAACGAAGCGCTGATGCTCGGCCTGATGCTCGCAGGTACCGAGTTCGCGCTGCGCGGGGTCGACGCCGCCGCGCCGCTGCTTCCCAGGCCGTGGTCCTGGCCGGACCGCCGCGAGCAGTGGGCACGATGGTGGCCGCTGACGATGCTGTTGGTCGGCGTGGTGCTGATCACGCTGTCGTCACAGGTCAAACTGCCGTCGCTGCTGGCGCTCGGCTTCGTGGCGATGGCGCTGGCCTGCCGCTGGGGCGGGACGGTCAAGGCGTTCTTCCTGGCCGGCGGGTCGTTGACGGCGGTGTCGGTGGTGGTGATGGCGCTGATCGGGTGGGCGAGTGGCCTCGGGTTCGGCTGGCTCAACACGCTGGGCACGGCGAACGTCGTGCGTAGTTGGATGTCGCTGCCCACCCTGTTGGCCCTGGGCACCGGTCAGGTCGGCATCCTGCTGGGCCTCGGCGATCACACCACGGCGGTGCTGGGCCTCACCCGTGCGATCGGCGTGTTCATCATCGCGATCCTGGTGACCTGGCTGTTGCTGCTGGTGCTGCGGGGACGCCTGCATCCGGTGGGCGGGCTCGGCGTCGCGTTGGGTGTGACGGTGCTGCTGTTCCCGGTCGTCCAGCCCTGGTACGTGCTGTGGGCGGTCCTGCCCCTCGCGGCCTGGGCGACCCGGCCGGCGTTCCGCAGCACGACGATCGTGGTGACGCTGGCCGTAGGCATCTTCGGCCCGACCGCCAACGGCGACCGCTTCACGGTGTTCCAGATCCTGCTCGCGACCGCGGCGAGCACGGTGATCGTCGTCGCGCTGTTTCTGCTCACCTACAATCGGTTGCCCTGGCGCAGCGTGGCGAGCCCGCCGCATGAACGACCGCCGCCACCGCAGCCACAGCCCGCGCGGCCCGACGCATACGCTGAGTCCCCGTGACCCACTCTGGATCCGGGGCGTCGTCCCCCGCCCCCGTACGCCTGCGCGGGGTCACCAAGCGCTACGGGTCGACGGTCGCGGTGTCCGAACTCGACCTGGAGGTGGGGGCCGCCGAGGTGTTCGCGCTGCTCGGGCCGAACGGCGCAGGCAAGACCACGACCGTGGAGATGTGCGAGGGCTTCATCAGGCCCGACTCCGGCACGATCGAGATCCTCGGCCTGGATCCGTTCGGCGACAACGCCCGGTTGCGCGAGCGCATCGGTGTGATGCTGCAGGGCGGCGGCGGCTACCCGGCGGCCCGCGCAGGCGAGATGCTCAACCTGGTGGCGTCCTACGCGGCCAACCCGCTCGATCCGGCATGGCTGATGAATACCCTCGGTCTGACCGAGGCGGCACGCACGACCTACCGGCGGCTGTCCGGTGGTCAGCAGCAGCGGTTGGCGCTCGCCTGTGCGGTGGTCGGCCGCCCGGAGCTGGTGTTCCTCGACGAGCCGACCGCAGGTATGGACGCGCATGCCCGAATCGTGGTGTGGGACTTGATCGATGCGCTGCGTCGCGACGGCGTGACCGTGGTGCTGACGACCCATCAGCTCACCGAGGCCGAGGAGCTGGCCGATCGCATCATGATCATCGACCACGGCGTTCCGGTGGCCACCGGTTCGCCCGAGGAGCTGATGCGCAGCGGCGCCGAGAACCAGTTGCGATTCCGCGCGCCGCGCATGCTCGACCTGTCCCTGCTGGTTTCCGCACTGCCCGAGACTTACAAGGCAACCGAGACCGCCCCTGGCGAATACCTGGTGGAGGGCGCGATCAACCCGCAGGTGCTGGCGACGGTGACGGCGTGGTGCGCACGTCTTGACGTACTGGCCACCGATATGCGCGTCGAACAGCGAAGCCTCGAGGATGTGTTCCTCGACCTGACCGGGCGGGAGTTGCGGCCGTGATGACGAATCGCTTTGCGCCGGGCACCTTCACACCCGATCCGGGACCGGCGACCGTGCAGAAGATGCTCGCCGCGCAGTTCGGCCTGGAGCTGCGGCTGCTGCTGCGCAACGGCGAACAGCTGCTGTTGACGATGTTCATCCCCATCACCTTGTTGGTGGGCTTGACGCTGCTGCCGCTGGGGTCGTTCGGGCCGAACCGAGCGGCGACGTTCGTGCCCGCGATCATGGCGCTGGCCGTGATCTCCACCGCGTTCACCGGGCAGGCGATCGCCGTGGCATTCGATCGCCGCTACGGGGCCCTCAAACGCCTTGGCGCCACGGCGCTTCCGGTGTGGGGCATCATCGCGGGCAAGTCGCTGGCGGTGGTGGCGGTCGTGTTCCTGCAGGCGATCGTGTTGGGCACCATCGGGGTGGCGCTCGGCTGGCGACCGCACCTGGCGGGGCTTGCGCTCGGCGCAGCGGTGATCGCTTTGGGCACAGCGGTTTTCGCAGCGCTGGGCCTGTTGCTCGGCGGCACTCTGCGCGCCGAGATCGTGCTGGCCTTGGCGAACCTGCTGTGGTTCGTCTTCGCTGGGCTCGGCGCGCTGACGCTCGAGGGCGGCATGGTGCCGTCCGCCGCGCAGTGGGTGGCCCGGTTGACGCCGTCCGGCGCCCTCACCGAAGCGCTGACCCAGGCGATGACGTTGTCAGTGGACTGGTTCGGCCTTCTGGTGCTCGCGGTCTGGGGCGCCGTCGCCGCGCTGTGCGCGCTGCGCTGGTTCCGCTTCACCTGAAGCCAACAGCGGCAGCAGGTATTCGAGCTGTCCGACCTCTTCGATGTTGTGCTTCACCCACGCGTGCATCTTGTCCGCCGGGAACCGTCGGCGTACGACCCTGTTGACGACAGAGAGCAGCGGCGAGCGCGCGCCGAGATCCATCACCGTCACGTAATGGGCACCGTCGGCGCCCGCGGACCAGGTGTGCTCGAGCTGGAAGATCGCAATCCCCGCGAGGCGTTTGACCAGTCGGATACCGGTCTCGTCGAGCTTCTCGACCCGCGCGATTTCGTCGATCCTGTACTCGGGCCGTCCGCCGAACGCCTCGACCATGCGGAAACGCGCACCGTCGGCCGCTCCCCCTCCCGGCGCCGGACGCGCCAGCGCCCAGTGGATGTGATCGATCGGATGCCAGGCGAGATAGCGGTCGATGACCTGTCCCCCGTACACCATCGTTTCGCCCAGTTGCGTGAACCAGTCCAGCAGCATCGCCGGGGTGACGCCCGCCAGCGGCCGGTGGTCGATCGTGATACGGCGCCTGCCGTGGCGATGGTCGAGATACTGCACCGTCGCGGTGTCGACGGAGCGCAATGGATAGAGCAGGGGACGCGCCATGCGATCCTCCTAAGATACGGAAGCGTTTCTTAAGACATGACGCTAAGCTCTCGCGATAAGATACGCAAGCGTTTCTTCTAAGGAGTGTCGGATGCCGCGTCGCCGCGGACAAGAACTCGACGCCGCGATCCGTGACGCCGTGCTCGATCTGCTCGCCCGGCACGGTCCGGTCGGCGTCACGATGGAGGCCGTCGCCGCGGCAGCCGCGACGAGCAAAACCGTGCTGTACCGGCGCTGGCCGGACGCCACCGTACTGCTCCGCGACACCCTGCTCGGCATCGCCACCGACGCGATTCCGCACGAGGACACGGGCAGTTACCGCGGCGACATGCTCGCCGTGTTGCGTGGGTGGGCCGCGTTGTTCACCGGTCCTCGGGCACCGGTGATTCGGGCCGCGATTGCGGCCGGCGCCCGCGACCCGGACCTCACCGAGGCCTTCCGCAACGGCGTCATCGGCTGGCGAAAGCAGGAAATGGCCGCACTGCTGGCGCGCGGTATCACCCGCGGCGACGTTCGCGCCGATGTTCCCGTCGAGCTCGCCCGCGAATTGGGGCAGAGCGTGCTGTGGCATCGGCTGCTGATCACCGGCGACCGCATCGACGACGACCTGGTCGTGCAACTGGTCGATGAGGTGCTGGTGCCGTTCGTGGCGCCGCGGTAGCCGCTCACCCGCTACTACGGCTTGTAGTTGCGCTGCTCTACCATCGAATCGTGCGACGCGCCTTTTTGCGGCTGGTCGATCTGCTGCCGCTGCCCAGCCTGCGGGCCCAGCGCGTCATCGCCTTCCTCGTCATCCTGACCCAGGGCGGGATCTCGGTGACGGGTGCCATCGTCCGCGTCACCGCGTCGGGGCTGGGCTGCCCTACCTGGCCGCAGTGCTTCCCGGGCAGTTTCACACCGGTGCCGGTCGCCGAGGTGCCGGTGGTGCATCAGGCGGTCGAGTTCGGCAATCGGATGGTCACCTTCCTCGTCGTGCTCACCGCGGCGGCGGCTGTGCTGGCCGTGACGCGGGCCCGTCGCCGCCGCGAGGTGCTCGTCTACGCGTGGCTGATGCCGGTGTCGACCGTGGTCCAGGCGGTGATCGGCGGCATCACGGTGTTGACCGGACTGCTGTGGTGGACGGTCGCGATTCACCTGCTGGCGTCGATGACCATGGTCTGGTTGTCGGTGCTGCTGTTCGTCAAGATCGGCGAGCCCGACGACGGTGTCCTCGTCCGGCGGGCACCCAAGGCGTTGCGACAGCTGGCTCTGCTCAGCGCCGCGGCCCTGGCCGCCGTGCTGGTGACGGGCACCCTGGTGACCGGCGCGGGGCCCCACGCCGGAGACAAGAGTGTTGACCGCACGATTCCCCGGCTGGAGGTCGAGATCACCACGCTGGTGCACGCGCACTCAGCGCTGATGGTGGCCTACCTGTCGCTGCTGATCGGCCTCGGCTTCGGCCTGTTGGCGGTGCGCGCACCCCGTCCGGTCCTGCTGCGGCTGGTTGTCCTTCTCGTGCTGGTGGTGTGTCAGGGTCTGGTCGGCACGGTGCAGTTCTTCACCGGCGTACCCGCCGCGTTGGTGGCGGTGCACGTCGCGGGTGCCGCGCTCTGCACCGCGGCGACCGCCGCGCTATGGGCGTCGATGCGAGAGCGGGCCAAGCCCGAACCGGTCGAGCGCTGATTCGACGGCGACGACGAACTCGCGGTGCTGCCGGCCCCTTGTCGTTTCGTCCAGCTGCATCCAGCCCAGCGACGGTTCGATGAGTTCGACTTCGAGCACGCGCGGGTCCGCGTGCCCGCCGATGACGTCGACGCGCGCGTAGAGCAACTCCTCCGGGGACAGGTCCAGGTGTGCGGCCGCCGCCGCAAGTGCCTGGTGCCCGACGTCCCAGACCTCGAAATCGGGATCGGCGGGGCACTTCGCGAAGGCATGCGACTGCGCACCGCCGATGAACACCAGAGCGGTCTCGCCGTCTTCGATGCGCTCATCGTAGGGCTGGATCAATACGGTCCGACCGGCGGCCAGCAGCCGATCGGCGTGTCGTCGCGCCTCGTCGCGATCCGAAAAGCGAAGGCCCTCAACCGATCCCACGCCGACCGCAGGCTTGACCACGACTTCGTCGCTGTTCGGCAGCCGTACTGCGTCGCCAGGGTCGACGAATCGGGTGGGGACCGTCGGCACACCTGCTGCCGCCAGGTCGGCCAGGTAGCGCTTGTCGCTGTTCCAGGGCACCACCCTGGCCGGGTTGAGCAGATGGCGAACCCGTCGCGTCCAGGACAGGAACTCATCGAGCCGGTCGATGTAGTCCCACGTCGCCCGCAGGATCACCAAATCCGCCTCCAAGGTCGCCGGGTCATCCCAGGACATCCAGCGCGCGTGGAGTCCGTGCTTTCCCAGGGCCGCGACCAGGCCGGCGTCGTCGCCGTCCCCCTCCGGCAGGGCGGGGCATCCGGCCAACACGATCCGCGGATGGAACACGTCAGGCCGCGCGAGCTTCATAGTTGGCACGATAGAACCATGCATGCCATCGAAGTCGCCCAGACCGGCGGACCCGAAGTCCTCACCTACGTCGAGAAGCCACAGCCCACGCCGGGCCCCGGGGAGGTGCTCATCAAGGCCGAGTCCATCGGCGTGAACTTCCTCGACACCTACTTCCGGTCCGGCCAGTACCCGCGGGAGACGCCGTTCATCGTCGGCAACGAGGTGTGCGGCACCGTGGCGGCGATCGGCGAAGACGTCGCCGCGCTGAAGGTCGGCGATCGCGTCGTCACCGCTCAAGCCAACGGGGCCTATGCCGAATACAGTGTCGCCCCAGCCGATTTCGTGGCCTACGTGCCCGAAGGCGTGGCTCCCGACGCGGCCTCCGCATCCCTGCTCAAGGGTATGACGGCGCACTACTTGATCAAGTCGCTGTATCCGGTACAGCAGGGCGACTCGGTTCTGGTGCACGCGGGCGCCGGCGGCGTCGGGCTCATTCTCACCCAATGGGCGACCAGCATGGCGGTACGCGTGATCACCACCGTCTCGACGCCGGAGAAGGCGGAGCTGTCGCGTCAGGCGGGTGCGGTGCAAGTGCTCGACTATCCCGACGATCCGGCCGCGTTCGGCGCCGAGATCAAGGACATGACCGACGGTGGCGTCGCGGCCGTGTACGACGGGGTGGGGGCGGCCACGTTCGAAGCCAGCCTGGCCAGTCTCAGGGTGCGGGGCACGTTGGCGTTGTTCGGCGCTTCGAGCGGGCCGGTGCCGCCGTTCGACCCGCAGCTGCTCAACGCCGCGGGCTCGCTGTTCCTGACCCGTCCGACACTCGTGCACTACACCCGCACGGCCGACGAATTCGCCTGGCGTGCGGGCGAACTTCTCGATGCGATCGCCTCGGGCACGCTGACGATCACGGTCAGCGAGCGCTACCGGCTCGCCGATGCCGAGCAAGCGCACCGCGACCTGCAGGGTCGCAAGACGGTCGGTTCGGTGGTGCTGGTGCCGTAGGGGCTAGAACACGGTGGGCAGCGCCAGGACGGAGTCGACCGCGAGCGCCAGGAACACCACGGCGAGGTAGTTGTTCGACTGCAGGAACAGCCGCAGCGGCTTGACCGCCTCGCCGCGACGCACGCCGTTGTAGAGCTGGTGCGCCATCACCAGGAACCACCCGCCCGCCAGCAGCGCCACCGCCCCGTACAGCCAGCCGGTGACGGGCGTCAGCGCGAGCGTCGCGGCCACCGTCAAATACGTGTAGATCAGGATCTGCTTGGTGACCTGACGTTCGGTGGCGACCGCGGGAAGCATCGGGACGCCCGCGGCGCGGTAGTCCTCCTTATAGCGCATCGCCAGCGCCCAGGTGTGCGGCGGAGTCCAGAAGAAGATGATCGCGAACATGACCAGCGCGGGCCAGGCGATCGTCCCGGTGACCGCAGACCAGCCGATCATCACCGGCATGCAGCCGGCCGCGCCGCCCCACACCACGTTCTGCGAGGTGCGGCGCTTGAGCAACAGCGTGTAGACGAGCACGTAGAACGCGATTGTCGCGCCGGCGAGATGGGCCGACAGCATGTTCGTCGTCCACCACAGCCAGAAGAAGGACGCGACGGACAGGGCCAGCCCGAAGATCAGCGCGTGACTGCGCGGAACCGTGGCACGCGCCAGCGGCCTGCGCTCGGTGCGCTTCATGACCTTGTCGATGTCGGCGTCGGCAACGCAGTTCAATGCGTTGGCGCCCGCCGCGGCCAGCAGCCCGCCGAACAGGGTGTTCAGGATCAGCAGCGGATCGACCGTGCCCCGGCTCGCCAGCAGCATGGCCGGGATCGTGGTGACCAGAAGCAGTTCGATGACCCGCGGCTTGGTCAGCGAGACGTAGCCGAGGAATTTGTCGCGAATCCGAATCTGCGCCCCGTCGACGAGGTGAACGTCGCGAACTCTCACGCAGTTACTCCTGTCGAAATGGTCCCAGCGCGCGGGCATCTACTACAGACGATGGTAGACCGCACGACAACACCGTCCTAATCCTGCCCGGCGTCTCGCCCCAGCAGCCTGCATTGGACGACCATCCCGCACTAGGGTGGTTGGACGTGCAGCTGAGAAATGCTCTATGCCGACCAGGAGTGCGCCTGTGACCACACTCGAAGAAATCTCCGCGCTGACCCGCCCGAATCACCCCGAGGACTGGACCGAGGTGGACTCGGCGGCGGTTGACACCGTCCGGGTGCTGGCGGCCGACGCGGTGCAGAAGGTCGGCAACGGCCACCCCGGAACCGCGATGAGCCTGGCGCCGCTGGCCTACACGCTCTTCCAGCGCCAGATGCGCCACGACCCCAGCGACGTGCACTGGCTCGGCCGCGACCGGTTCGTGCTGTCGGCAGGCCATTCCAGCCTGACCCTCTACATCCAGCTCTATCTCGGCGGATTCGGGCTCGAGCTGGACGACATCGAAGCCTTGCGGACGTTCAAGTCCAAGACCCCCGGCCATCCGGAGTTCCGCCACACCGACGGCGTGGAGATCACCACCGGCCCGCTCGGGCAGGGTCTGGCATCAGCGGTCGGCATGGCGATGGCTTCGCGCTACGAGCGCGGGCTGTTCGATCCCGACGTGCCGTGGGGTGAGAGCCCGTTCGACCACTACATCTATGTGATCGCCTCCGACGGCGACATCGAAGAGGGCATCACCAGCGAGGCGTCGTCGCTGGCGGGCACCCAGCAGCTCGGCAACCTGATCGTGTTCTACGACAAGAACCAGATCTCGATCGAACACGACACCAACATCGCGCTGTCCGAAGACGTCGCGGCCCGCTACCGCGCCTACGGCTGGCACGTCCAGGAGGTGGAGGGCGGCGAGAACGTCGTCGGCATCGAACAGGCCATCGCCGAGGCCAAGAAGGTCACCGACAAACCGTCGTTCATCGCGCTGCGCACGATCATCGGCTACCCGGCGCCCAACAAGATGAACACCGGCGACGCGCACGGTTCGGCGCTCGGCGAGGACGAGGTCGCGGCCACCAAGAAGATTCTCGGCTTCGACCCCGACAAGACCTTCGAGGTGCGGCCCGAGGTCATCGAGCACACCCGCAAGCTCGTGAATCGCGGCAAAGAGGCACACGCCAAGTGGGAGACCGACTTCGACGCATGGGCCGAGCGTGAGCCCGAGCGCAAGGACCTCCTGGACCGGCTGCTGGCTCAGAAACTGCCCGACGGCTGGGATTCGGACCTGACCTACTGGGAGCCGGGCTCCAAGCCGTTGGCCACCCGCGCCGCGTTCGGCCAGGTGCTCAATGACGTCGCGCCGAAGCTGCCCGAGTTGTGGGGCGGTTCGGCGGACCTCGCGGGCAGCAACAACACCACGATCAAGGGCGTGAACTCGTTTGGCCCGCCGTCCATCTCGACCGACGACTTCACGGCGGACTGGTACGGCCGCGTGCTGCACTTCGGCGTCCGCGAACACGCTATGGGCGCGATCCTGTCCGGCATCGTGCTGCACGGCCCCACTCGCGCGTTCGGTGGCACGTTCCTGCAGTTCTCCGACTACATGCGGCCCGCCGTGCGACTCGCATCGCTGATGGACATCGATACCATCTACATCTGGACCCACGACTCGATCGGTCTAGGCGAGGACGGCCCGACGCACCAGCCGATCGAACACCTGGCGGCGCTGCGCGCGATCCCGAACCTGTCCGTAGTCCGACCGGGTGACCCCAACGAAACGGCATACGCCTGGCGCAGCATCATCGCCCGCGGCAACGGCAGCGGTCCGGTCGGTTTCATCCTGACCCGTCAGGGCATCCCAGTGCTGGAGGGCACCGACGCCGACGGGGTGGCCCGCGGCGGCTACGTCCTCGGCGGCGGAAATCCCGCCGACGACGCGGACGTGATCATCATCGCGACGGGCTCGGAATTGCAGCTGGCGGTGGAGGCGCAAAAGCAGTTGGCGGAAAAGGACATCACGGCCTACGTGGTGTCGATGCCATGTGTGGAATGGTTCGAGTCGCAACCGCGGGAATACCGCGATTCGGTTCTGCCGCCCAGTGTTTCGGCGCGCGTGGCGGTCGAGGCGGCCGTCGCGCAGAGCTGGTACAAGCTCGTCGGCGACACCGGGGAGATCATCTCGATCGAGCACTACGGCGAGTCCGCCGACTACAAGACGTTGTTCCGCGAGTTCGGGTTCACTCCCGAGGCTGTGGTGGCCGCCGCGGAGCGATCGATAGACAACTGAGGTCTAGGAAAGGCACAGCTATGGCTCAGAATCCGAATCTTGCGGCATTATCCGAGGCAGGCGTGTCGGTGTGGCTCGACGATCTGTCGCGCGACCGACTGCAGACGGGAAACCTGCAGGAACTCATCGACACCAAGAGCGTTGTCGGAGTGACCACCAACCCGTCGATCTTCCAGGCTGCGCTGTCCAAAGGACACGCCTACGACGATCAGGTCAACGAACTGGCCGAGCGGGGCGCGGACGTGGACGCCACGATTCGCACCGTCACCACCGACGATGTCCGCAACGCCTGTGATGTATTGGCCAAGCAGTACGAGCTTTCCGACGGCGTCGACGGCCGGGTGTCGATCGAGGTGGACCCGCGGGTCGCGCACGACACCGACAAGACCATCCTGCAGGCGATCGATCTGTGGAAGACCGTCGACCGGCCGAATCTGCTGATCAAGATCCCCGCCACCATGGCGGGCCTTCCCGCGATCACCGCCGTGATCGCCGAAGGCATCTCGGTCAACGTCACGCTGATCTTCTCCGTGGAACGCCACCGGCTCGTGATGGACGCCTACCTCGAAGGCCTGGAGAAGGCCAAGGAGGCCGGCCACGACCTGTCCAAGATCCATTCGGTCGCTTCGTTCTTCGTGTCGCGGGTCGACACCGAAATCGACAAGCGCCTTGAGAAGATCGGATCGCAGGAGGCGCTGGATCTGCGGGGTAAGGCCGGCGTCGCCAACGCGCGCCTCGCCTACGCCGCATACGAAGAAGTGTTCGTCGGCGGCAAACGATACGAAGCGCTCAAGGGTGATGGTGCCCGTGTGCAGCGTCCGCTGTGGGCCTCCACGGGCGTGAAGAACCCCGAGTACTCGGACACCTTGTACGTCACGGAGTTGGTCGCCCCGAACACGGTCAACACGATGCCGGAGAAGACGATCGACGCGGTCGCCGAGCACGGCGTGATCACCGGCGACACCGTGACTGGCACGGCCGACGAATCACAGGCGCTGTTCGACAAGCTGGCCGCCGTCGGTATCGACCTGCCCGACGTCTTCCGACTCCTCGAGGACGAGGGTGTGGAGAAATTCGAGAAGTCGTGGCTCGAATTGCTCGAGGCGACGCAGGAACAGCTCAACATGAGCAAGCCCCCAGCCAAAAAATGACGGACTGGGTGAATCCGCTTCGCGACAAGCGCGACAAGCGGATGCCCCGGATCGCGGGGCCCTGCGGGATCGTCATCTTCGGCGTCACCGGTGACCTGTCGCGCAAGAAGTTGATGCCGGCGATCTACGACTTGGCCAACCGCGGCCTGCTGCCTCCGTCCTTTTCGCTGATCGGATTCGCCCGAAGAGACTGGGCCGACGAGGATTTCGGTCAAGTGGTCTACGAGGCGGTCAAAAAGCACGCCCGCACGCCGTTCCGTCAGGAGGTGTGGGACCGCCTGTCCGAAGGATTCCGGTTCGTCCAGGGCACCTTTGACGACGATGCGGCATTCGGCCGGCTTGCCGAGACGCTCGAAAAACTCGATGCGGAACGGGGAACGGGTGGCAATCACGTTTTCTACCTGTCCATTCCGCCGAATGCGTTCCAGCAGGTGTGTGAGCAGCTGCAGAAGTCCGGGCTGGCCAACCCGCAGGAGGGTCGCTGGAGCCGGGTGGTGATCGAGAAGCCGTTCGGTCACGACCTGCAGAGTGCGCAGGAACTCAACGAGGTCGTCAACAGCGTGTTCCCCGAGGAGTCGGTGTTCCGCATCGACCACTACCTCGGCAAGGAGACGGTGCAGAACATCCTCGCACTGCGGTTCGCCAACGAACTGTACGAGCCGATCTGGAACAACAACTACGTCGACAGCGTGCAGATCACGATGGCCGAAGACATCGGGCTGGGCGGACGCGGAGGGTACTACGACGGAGTCGGCGCCGCGCGCGACGTCATCCAGAACCACCTTCTGCAACTGCTGGCCCTGACCGCGATGGAGGAGCCGGTCAGCTTCGGTCCGAAGGAACTGCAGATCGAGAAGATCAAGGTGTTCTCGGCCACGCGGCCGATGCAGCCGCTGAACGAGACCACCGCGCGCGGGCAGTACGCGTCGGGTTGGCAGGGTAGCGAGAAAGTGGTGGGCCTGCTCGAAGAGGAAGGCTTCTCGAAGGATTCGAAAACCGAGACCTACGCGGCCATCGCGCTCGAGGTCGACACCCGGCGGTGGGCCGGTGTGCCGTTCTTCCTGCGCACCGGAAAACGATTGGGGCGCAGGGTCACCGAGATCGCGCTGATCTTCAAGCGGGCGCCGCACCTGCCCTTCGACAAGACCATGACCGAGGAACTCGGCCAGAACGCCTTGGTGATCAGGGTGCAGCCCGACGAGGGCATCACGACCCGCTTCGGCTCCAAGGTGCCCGGCAGCGCCATGGAGGTCCGCGACGTCAATATGGACTTCTCCTACGGGTCGGCGTTCGCCGAGGACTCCCCCGAAGCCTATGAGCGGCTGATCCTCGACGTGCTGCTCGGTGAACCGTCGCTGTTCCCGGTGAACCGGGAGGTCGAATTGTCCTGGGAGATCCTCGATCCGGTGCTGGACTACTGGGCCGCGCACGGTAAGCCCGAGGCCTACGAATCGGGAACCTGGGGCCCAGCCTCGGCCGACGAGATGTTGCATCGCATGGGCCGGGAATGGAGGCGACCGTGACGAGCTCTAGCGCGAGGAGCCGACAGCAATGATTGTCGACCTTCCGAACACAACCACGAACGACATCAACAAGAAGATCACCGGGCTGCGCGAGGAGGGCGGCGCGATCACGCTGAGCCGCGTGCTCACCCTGGTGATCTCGCTCGACTCCGACGAGCTGCTGGAAGAATCCATCGAAGCCGCCAACTTCGCCAGCCGTGAACACCCCTGCCGGGTGATCCTCGTGGTGCCCGGGGACCGCAACGCCGGCGACGCGCGGTTGGACGCGCAACTACGCGTCGGCGGGGACGCCGGCGCCGGGGAGATCGTCGGGTTGCGCCTGCACGGCGAACTCGCCGACCACGCGAGCGCCGTGGTGCTGCCCTTCCTGTTGCCGGATACGCCGGTGGTGGCGTGGTGGCCGGCTGGCGGGCCTGCGGTACCCGCCAAGGATCCGTTGGGGCGATTGGCGATTCGGCGGATCACCAACGCGACGCAGTGCTCCGATCCGTTGTCCGCGATCAAAGGCCGACTGGCCGGCTATACCGCCGGGGATACCGACCTCTGCTGGGCGCGGATCACGTACTGGCGGGCCCTGCTGGCCGCGGCCGTCGACCAGGAACCGCACGCGCCGATCGCTTCTGCGGTGGTGTCGGGTCTACGGGACGAGCCGTCGCTCGATGTGCTCGCGGGTTGGCTCGCCGCTCGAATCGACGGTCCGGTGCACCGCGAGGTGGGCGAGCTGAAAGTAGAGCTGCTGCGCGACGGTGAGACGATCACTCTGCGTCGGCCGCAGACCGGCGTCACCGCGACACTGAGCCGAACCAGCCGGCCCGAGGCGCGAATCCCGTTAGCGCGCAGGGAAACCAGAGAGTGCCTGGCCGAGGATTTGCGCAGGCTCGACCCCGATGAGATCTACCACGAAGCCCTGCAGGGAATCGACAAGGTGCAATACGCATGACCGCGACCATCGAGCGTTATCCCGACACCGCGACACTGGTGGCGGCCGCAGGTGATCGGCTTGTCGCAGCCATCATCGCGGCCCTCGACAAGCGGGGCTCAGCGCACATTGTGCTGACGGGCGGGGGCACCGGTACCAAGCTGCTCAAGCGCGTGGCGGAGAAGGGCACCGAGATCGACTGGGCGGAGGTGCATCTCTACTGGGGTGACGATCGCTTCGTGCCGGTAGACGATGACGAGCGCAACTACAAGCAGGCCCGTGAGGCGCTGTTGGATCGTGTGAGCATCCCGGCCGGCAACGTGCACCCGATGGCCGCCAGCGGTGCGGAGTTCGGCGACGACCTCGACGCTGCCGCGGCCGCATACGAGCAGGTGCTGGCCGCCAACGCCCAGAACGGCGAGCCCGCCCCGGACTTCGACGTACATCTTCTCGGAATGGGCGGCGAGGGCCATATCAACTCGCTGTTCCCCCGTACCCTCGCGGTGCGTGAGACCGAGCGCCTGGTGGTCGGTGTCGAGGACTCCCCCAAGCCGCCGCCGCGGCGAATCACGTTGACGCTGCCCGCGGTTCGCCGGTCGCGGGAGGTGTGGCTGGTGGTCTCCGGTGACGGAAAGGCCGACGCGGTCGCGGCGGCGATCGGCGGCGCTGACGCCGACGACGTGCCCGCGGCGGGCGCGGTGGGCCGTGAGGCGACCGTGTGGTTGCTCGACGAGGCCGCGGCGAGCAAGCTTGGCTGATTGAGGCGATAGAGCTGTATCTACCTCCGCTGATCCTGTTGACCAACTGATCGAGGCGGTGTGCCGTCGGACGAAAGCTCTCACGGCCCGCCTTCGTTCCGGTAACGAGGTGCATTACCCCCGATGGAACGGACGTGCGTCATCGAAGGAGCGGACGCGCGACCTGTCGGTGGCGGCGAGTAGTATCGCACACATGTTCGAAGCACTCGACGACGCGGCGGTGGTTGAGTCCATCACCGCGTCTTCGCGCGAGCAGAGCGCGGCCAGCGGCCGTGAACTCATGGCGATCGGTGAGCTCTACGCCCGCCGCGCCCCCGAGGACGACGACGAACGAGCGAATTGGGCGATCGACGGCCACGCCAATGTGGTCGCCGAGGTCGCGGCGGCGCTCAACATCAGCCGCGGGCGAGCCGCCAGTCGCCTGCACTACGCCATCGACCTGCACGAGCGCTTGCCCAAGGTCGCCGAGGTCTTCGCGCGTGGGCAGATCGACTTTCGGATGATGACCGCTCTGGTCAACCGCAGCTCCAACGTCAAGGACGACGATCGCCTCGCCCGGCTCGATGCGGCCTTCGCGAAATGGTCGCCGAAATGGATGAAGCTGTCCGGGCCGAAACTGCACGAACGCATCGATATGTGGGTGGAGAAGTTCGACCCGGACGGGGTTCGGGAACCGAAACCGCCCAACGACGACCGCTACGTCGAGGTCGGTCCGATCGGTCCTGGCATGGTCGGGGTCTGGGCCAAACTCGCCTTCGCCGACGGCGTGGCGTTCGACACGCGACTCGATGAGATCGCCGCAACCGTATGCCGCGACGATCCGCGCACCGTTTCGCAGCGCCGCGCGGACGCGATGACGGGGATGAGCGCGGGGCAGATGCGGCTCGAGTGCGGCTGCGGGGCCGAGGATTGCCAGAACAGGTCCCCCGGCGGGCCTACGAGTCAGGTCGTAATCAATGTCATCGCCGAGCAGGCCACGATCGAGGGCCGGTCGGACAATCCGGGGTACCTGCCAGGCTTCGGCGCGGTGCCCGCCTCGATGTTGCGCGAGATGATCGCGACCGCGCAGGTGCGCCCGGTTCCGCTACCCGAACCCTGCGCCGAGGAGGGCTACCGGCCGTCTGCGGCGTTGGCTCGTTTCATCCGATGGCGCGACCTGGCCTGCCGCTTTCCGGGCTGCGGTGTGCCCGCATCCGCGTGCCAGATCGACCATACGGTCCCGTACCCAATGGGGCCCACTCATCCGTCGAACTTGAAGCTGCTCTGCGGCTTTCACCATCTGCTGAAGACTTTCTGGTGCGGCTCCGACGGGTGGTCAGACCGACAATTCGCGGACGGCACTGTCATATGGACGGCGCCCAACGGGCAGACGTACACCACCACCCCCGGCGGTGCCGAGTTCTTCGAACAGCTGGGTCGGCCCACGGGCGACATCACGGTGGCATCGCACCCGAGCGGACCAGACGACCTTCATCGCGGCGCGAAGATGCCAACCCGCAGGCGGACCCGCGCAGAGGACAAGGCGTATCGGATCGCGCTGGAACGTCAGCACAACGCCGCGCGCAAGCGCCGCATTCAGTTCTTGCTAGCCGAACGGCTCGCCAGGGACGACGAACCACCGCCGTTCTGACCAGCCTTCAGCCCGAGAGGGCCGAGAGATCATCGTCGTGTCCGTCGCGAAAGCCTGCGTCGTAGTCGGCCCTTGCGGTCCTGGTATCCGATCCGGCCATGACCATTCGCGGATCCACGGGGCACTGCCGGGACGCGGTTTCGTCTTGGTTCACATCTGTTCAGACGCCGGGTTACGGCCAGCGGTTCCCCGGCTGCGGTCATAATGACGGTCATGGCAGACAAGGGCGGTAAGCCGGTGCGCACCGGACCCGAACGCATCAGGAAGCTCGCCCAGGCGGCGCTGAACGCCGACGTCACCGTCGAGCAGGTCGACACCATCCTGGAGGGGCTGAGCGAGACGCTCGAGGACCTCAACAGCTCCACCGCCAACCTCGACGCTACCTTGGAGCGGTTCAACGAGACGATCAACCAGATCAATCAGCTCGCGCCGCGTCTGAACGCCGTCGTGGACCGCATGGAGGGCATCGTCGGGCGGGTGGAACGCATCGTCGGCCTCGGTGAGTCGGTGATCTCGCCGCTCGCCGCGACGGAGCAGGTGGTGCGGGGCGCCGTTAACAAGGTGCGCCGCTCCGCCGGCCTCTAGTGGCGGCGAGGCTCAGACGAAATCGGAGCCGCCGTCCACATTGACGGTGGCTCCGGTGACGTAGCCGTTGCGCCTCGACGCCAGATAGACGGTGATCGACGCGATCTCCTCGGGCAGGCCGGCCCGGCCGAGATCGCATGGCTGATGGAAGTTGTTGTCGATCCAGGTCATCACGTCAGTGGGATCGGTGGCGTCGAGCCCGTCGGCGGCCAGAATATCCTTGAGTACCTCGGTGAAGCTTGCCGTCACGATCGTGCCGGGACAGATGCAGTTGACCAGGATTCCGTCCTTGGCAAGGCTTTTCGACAGATTCTTGGTGACGCTGCTGAGCGCCGCCTTCGACGCGGTGTACGCGACGATCCGCGGGTTCTGGCGCTGGATCGAGTGGGCCGAGAGCGTCACGATCCTGCCCCACTCCGCGGCCCGCAGCATCGGCAACGCGGCCCGGATCGCCCCGACACCCGCCATCGTGCCCAGCGTGAAAGCCTGTTCCCAGTGTGCATCGTCGAGATCTTCGAAGTATCCGTCTCCCGGCCCGACCGTATGAATCAGGCTGTTGATCTCCCCCCATCGCTGGGCGACGGTGTCGAAGCCGGCGGTAATGGACTCGGGGTCGGCCATGTCGACGCTGATTCCGACGGCGTCGGGCGCACCCGCCTCGCGGAGCGTCACCGTGGCCGCGTCGAGGGCTTCGACGCCCCGGGCCATCACCGCGACCCGGGCCCCCTCCTGCGCTAGCGTGGTCGCTATCGCCAGGCCCATACCCTTGCTGCCGCCCGTCACGACGGCAGCCGATCCTGCTAGACCCAAGTCCATAGATTCACCTTCGCGTGGGTTCTGCTACGCCGAGTCCGCGCATGCAGAAGCGGATGACGTGTTCGCGCACCGCGTGTTGATCGCCAAAGCCGGTCGTCCATTGGCGTTCGACGCTCGCCCAGATCGCGCCGTGGATCGACAATGCGTCGGCCACCGGATCGATACCCGGGAAAAGCCCGGCGGCCCTTCCCTTCTCGAGCTGCTCGACGAGGGGCTTGAGGATCTCACCGTAGGCATCGCCGACCAACTCTGGCGCCGAGGACATCTGCGTCTGCGCCTCGAGCGACATTCGCCGCAAGTCTGATCGGATCTCCTTATTGAAGGCCAGATCCAGGCGCCCGTCGATCCATGCCGCTACCGCTTCGACCGGGTCGGCCGCCGCGGCCATTTTCCGCGTGAGCCTGCGCATCTCGGTGCGCGCCAATTGCAGGAACACCGCAGACACCAGTTCGTCTTTGGAACCGAAATGCCGGTAGAAGGCACGTGTGCTCAACGCGGCCCGCTCGAGTACCCGGGCCACGTTGACCGACGCGATCCCCTCCTCGCGAAGAATCTCGGTGGCCGCGTGGACCAGAGCGTTGCGCACGCCCGGATCGGGGTCCATCTTCTTGCGTCTCCGCCGGGCTACCGTTTCCATCACGCGGTGGCGTCGTAACTCGCGAGGTAGTCGGCGAAGGCTTCGTGCACCTGCTCGGGAGTCAAGCCGTAGTCGGTGAGCTCGTATGTGTGCTCGCCGCGCGCACCGGGACGGTGGCCGTCCGCCCACTCCTGCACAAGCCTGCGCGCTTCGTCGGTGAATGTCAGATCCAGCCGGTCGTAACTGTTCTCGAGGGCGCCGATCGGGTCGGTGTTCAAGTCGGCGAACGACACGTCGGTGAACCGGTCATCTCCGAAGCGCTTCCGGAAGTTCATTGCGCGCCTTACGGCTTCCACCCAGCACTGGAGTTGCTCGGCGCCCAGTTCATGCGGGTCGTCGCGATCGCTGCTCCAACTGCGGACGTACCGGATCAAGCTGCACACCGAGCCCAGCACCTTCGCCGGATCGCGGTGGCACCACAAGAACTTCGCCTCCGGATAGGCCTCGACAAGAGCACCGAGCGAGAACATGTGCACCGGCGTCTTCAGGTGCCATAACGTCGGCGGGCAATGCCACTGCAGGAGTTTGAGCACCTGGCGGTGGAAAGCGTATGTCTCGCGCATATCGCACTGCATCAGCCAGGCGAGGTACCCGGGCGCCCGCACCACCCCGTCGAAGTGGAAGGTGCGAAAGCTCATGCCCATCAGGTCCTGGCATTCGGTGGGAGCCTCCGGCTCCGAATTCATCATGGTCCGCATGCGCGGAAACATGCTGTCCATCATGGCGATCGACTCGGCCGCCTGGGCGATCCGCGGATCGTCGTGCTGAGACGACGCTTCCGGTGGCGGAGTGCACGCCTGGGACTCCCACATCCGCAGCGAGCGGAACTGCGGATCACTGGCGACCAGTTGGCTCAGCGCCGTCGTTCCGGTTCGCGGTAACCCGATGACGAACACCGGGCCACCGACGACCTCGTCGTCGATCTCGGGATGCTGCCGATAGGTTTCGACAATCCGCAACCGTTGTATGAGTGCGTTGCTGATGGTCGCGTGCTGAATGACGGTTCCCATCTCGCTGAGGTCCGCTTCATTGTTCAGGGCGTCGACGGTGCGCTCCAAACCCTCGCGATAGTAGGGCGAACCGAAGTCGTCGAGGCCCGTGGCCACCCGTGCGCCTTCCTCTAGTTCATCCACGATGAAGGTCATGCGGAGAACCTTTCGTGGACCGCACGCCGCCGCGCCGCGATGACGGCCGCACGCTGCTCGGGACTGACGGTCGCGGTGTCGGCAGGCAGTTCGGAGCTGACATCGGCGAACTTGACCACTCGTACATCCGGGGTCGGTGCGGTCTCCGTGCGCACACACCGCAAGATCATCGCCCCGTTGCTGTGCCCCGCCGTGTCAAGCCAATTGGCGACGCCGGGATCGCGCGGGCTGACGACCACTCGCAGAATCCCGTCGGCGTCGATCGTCGCCTGGTGGGCGTTGAGGCTGGACTGATGCCGACCGTAATGGATGGTCTCCCACCACGGGTTGCCCAGCGAGTAACTCCAGTACACGCCGCGCGGTGGTTCGACCTCCATGATCAATGCCTCGTCGGGATCGAGTTCGTAGCGACCGATGACGGGGCGGTTCTCCGCTGCCGCACCGATATCGGAGCGGTCGATCGGCGGCATGAAACCGTTGGCCGGCGGGCCCGCGTTGAAGTCGAGAAAGAATTTGAGGTTGTCGTGGACGAAGTCCCCCAGCGCGTGGATCTGGCGTGCGACGGCCACGCCGGTCGCTTCGTGCCGGTCCCTCGGTTCGACCTCATCGCCGATGCGCTCGATCTGCAGCGATGAGGGCTTCTCCGTTTCCCAGTCGTAGAAGAAGTGCCGCACCACCAGAGTGGGATGGTCGCCGTCCAGTCGGATCCAATTGCCCGGTTGTTCATCGGCCGAGAGCACCACTTCGAAATTTCCGTCGGCGTCCGGTTCGAGCTCATCGACCAGGCAATTGGAAGTGGACGCGATCCCGTCCATGGTCTGCAGGCCGACATACCGTGCCGTGCCCCGATTTCCGAACAGTCGGTATGTCTCGCCGTTGCGCAGCGTGGCTCGCAGGTAGAGACAGTCCGGGCACTCCATTCCCCACGTCAGCACGTCATCGGTGCTTGTGCGGGTCACCGCCAACACCGGATCACGATCGGCCCGCAGCGCCTCGTCGATGCCGACGGCCAACAGCACCAACAAGTGGCGCATTCCGGATGCGTAGTCGACGTTGTTTCGGTTGACGTCGGTGGACGAGACGATCGAGCCGGCGGTCCTCAAGCGATCCAACAGATGCCCCCACGCCGGGGCCAGCTCACCCACGTCGCTACCCGGGCCGGTCAGCCCAGACTGGGCAACGGAGAACGGCAGCCACGCCATCGGGTTCGCGTCGCCCACGAGTCTCTCCAACCGTCGCGCATGCTTAAACGAAAACCATGTTTTCACTTAAGACGCTTCGACTGTGACACCTCACGGCAGGAGTGTCAACGCTTGACCCGTGTCAGCCGCTGTTGCGCAGGGCGCTTGCCAACCCGCTCATCGTCAGCAGGATCCCGCGCTGGACCAGTTCGTCGTCGTCCCCGGACCGGTAGCGCCGCAGCAACTCGACCTGGAGATGGTTCAGCGGTTCCAGGTACGGGAAGCGGTTGAACACCGAACGGGCCAGCGCCGGATTGTCGGCCAACAGATCGTCCTGATCGGTGATGAGCTTGTGCATCCGGATGGTGCGCTCGTGCTCGGCGGCGATCTTGTCGAACACCCGCCGCCGCAACTCCTCGTCGTCGACCAGCTCGGAGTAGCGGGCCGCCAACCCCAGGTCCGATTTGGCCATGACCTGCGCCATGTTCGACAGCACGGTACGGAAGAACGGCCACCGCCGGTACAGGTCCCGCAACACCTCGACGCGGTCCTCCTCCGACTGCGGCCCCTCGGCGATCCACTCCTCGAAAGCCGTGCCCGTGCCATACCAGCCGGGCAGCATCACCCGCGACTGGCTCCACGCCAGCACCCACGGGATCGCCCGCAAGTCCGCTATCGACGTCGTCGGCTTGCGCGACGACGGCCGGCTACCGATGTTGAGCGCGCCGATCTCGCTCACCGGCGTCGACGCCTTGAAGTAGTCCACGAATCCCGGTGTCTCGTGCACCAATTCGGCGTAAGCGCGCTGAGCGCGTGCGGCCAGGTCGTCGAGCACTTCGTAGGCTGGGCCGGCCTCATCACCGAGACCTTCCACATCGAGCAGCGTGGCCTCCAACGTGGCGGCCAGAAGGGTCTCGAGATTGCGGTACGCGGCCTGCGGTTCGGCATACTTCGCCGCGATCACCTCACCCTGCTCCGTGAGGCGCAGCGATCCGTTCACTGCGCCAGGAGGCTGGGCCAAGATGGCGTCATAGCTCGGCCCACCGCCTCGACCCACGGTGCCACCGCGACCGTGAAAGAGGCGCAACCGAATTCCGGTCTTGCGCGCCGACTCCACCAGGTCGAGCTCCGCTCGGTACAGCGCCCAGTTGGCCGCGAGATAACCGCCGTCCTTGTTGGAGTCCGAGTAGCCGAGCATCACCTCCTGGCTCTCGTTGCGCGCCGACACGATCGACCGGTACACCGGAAGATCCAGCGCCGCTTCGAGAATCGACGAGCCACGCTGCAGGTCGTCGATGGTCTCGAACAACGGCACCACGCCGACGGGGGCATACGGCCTCTCCCCCGAGACGTCGAGCAGCCCGACCTCTTTGAGCAGGATCGCCGCCTCCAACATGTCCGACACGGACTCGCACATCGAGATGATGTAGTTCGGAATCGCCCGAGACCCGAAGACCCGCACCGCCCGCGCGGCCGCCGCGACGATGTCGAGTTCTTTGCGGGCCAGTTCGGACAGTTCCGCGCCGGCTTTGACCAGCGGCCGACGGGTCGACAGCTCACCCGCGAGCAGCTCTACCCGGTCCTCCTCGCTCAGCGAGCCGTAGTCCTGGTGCACACCCGCCCACGCCAACAGCTCGGCGACGACCTCCTCGTGCACATCGGAGTTCTGCCGCATGTCGAGGCCGCAGAGGTGAAACCCGAACGTGCGCACCGCCTCCCGCAATCTGGCTAGTCGGTCGTCGGCCAAGACCGCGCTACCGTTGCTCCGCAGCGAGTTATCGACCACATCCAAGTCCGCGAGCAACTCGGCGGGCGACTCGTAGCGCTCGAGCCCCAGATCGAGTTCGTGCTCGGGCTGCTCGTCGAGAATCTCCTTCGCCGTCGACGTCAGCCGGGAGTGGATCACGCGCAACGCTCGCCGGTAAGGCTCGTCGGCCCGCGCGGGTTCCTCGCATCGGGCGGCCAGCGCTTCGAGCCCGTCGCTGATTCGCACCAGCCGCGCGGACATCGACAGCTCCTCTTCCAGCGCGGTGATCTCGGTGAAGTAGTGGTCCAGTGCCGTGTAGGCGGCTCTGCCGGTCGCGCGCCGGACGACGTCGGCGGTGACGTTCGGGTTGCCGTCCCGGTCCCCGCCGATCCACGACCCGGGCCGCACGATCGGCTCGTCGAGCAGCCCGGTATCGGGCCAACGGGCCTGCAGTTCAGTGCGGACGTCGGCGTTCACCTGCGGTATGACTTCGAAGAATGCGGCCGGGTAGTACCGCAGACCTGTCTCGATCTCGTCCTGAATCTTCAAGCGCGACAACCGAACCAGCGCGGTCTGCCACAAAGTCAGGATGTGGCGACGCAGTTCGACCTCGATGTCGCGACCGTCGGCATCGCTGCGCCCGTGCAGGCGTGAGCGCATCAGCTCGGTGATGCGATGTTGGGTGTCGAAGACCGTGCGGCGCCTCGTCTCGGTCGGATGCGCAGTGATCACTGGCGAAACCATCGCGCCCGCGAGGGCTTCGGCGACGGTGCCAGAATCGAGGTCGACGGCGTCGAGTTTGGCGTAGGTGGCGGCAAGGCTGCTGTTCTGCGGCGGCTCGCCCGCCTCGACGTGGATCGCCCGACGACGTTCTCGGTGAATGTCCTCGGCGACGTTGGCCAATAGGGCGAAGTGGGTGAAAGCACGTATCACCGGGATCGCCTGACGGATGTCGATGCCGTCGAACATCCCCGCCAGTTCCGCACGGTCGATCTCGGAGCGGCGCACCCGGAACGACTCGACGCGGGCGCGCTCGACGAGGTCGAAAACCTCGTCGCCGTTCTGCTCGCGCACGGTGTCGCCGAGTATCGCGCCGAGAAGGCGGATGTCCTCGCGCATCGGCTCGGTGGCGTCACGCCCCACCTTGGTCCGCCTGACCGCGCCTATCGGTTCGAGCCCGGCGATCTCAGACATGACTCAAGTATCGACGGGCCGCAGTCGGCCCGCACGGCGAGGTGCTGGGAATCAGCTGTACTTGATCAGCAGCCCGACGCCGACGATCGAGACAAGCCAGATGCCGGTGACGAACAACGTCAGCCGGTCCAGGTTCTTCTCGACCACCGTCGACCCCGACAGGCTGGACTGGACGCCGCCGCCGAAGAGCGTGGACAGACCGCCGCCCTTGGCGCGATGCAGCAGCACCAGGAGCACGACCAGGAGGCTGGTCACGACCAGGGTGATCTGCAGGGCCAATTCCATGGGCGCAAGACTACCTAATCGACGGCGATGCTCACCAATCGGACGGTCAGGGCAATGGACCGCCGGCCGCGATGGCCGACAGCGTCGCGAACTGCTCGCCGTCGAGCGAGGCGCCACCGACCAGAGCGCCGTCGATGTCCTCCTGCGCGACGATGTCGCCGACGTTCTTGGCGTTGACCGACCCGCCGTAGAGCACGCGAACACCGGCGGCCACCTGCGGCGTCGCCAGCTTGCCCAGCTCGTCGCGGATCGCCTTGCAGACCTCCTGGGCATCGGCGGCGCTGGCCACCCGTCCGGTGCCGATGGCCCACACCGGCTCGTAGGCGATCACGGCCTGGCCGATCTGTTCGTTCGAAAGGCCCGCCAGCGACCCGCGCAGCGACTCGACGTTGTGCTCGACGTGGTTGCCCACCTCGCGCACTTCGAGTTGCTCGCCGATGCAGATGATGGGCACCAGCCCGTGCCGGAAGGCGGCCGCCGCCTTGGCCGCCACCACGGCGTCGTCCTCGTGGTGGTAGGTGCGCCGCTCGGAGTGTCCGACGACGACGAAGGTGCATCCCAGCTTGGCCAGGAACGCGCCGCTGATGTCGCCGGTGTAGGCGCCGGAATCGTGCTCGGAGAGATCCTGCGCGCCGTAGGTGAGCAGTAGCTTGTCGCCGTCGACCAGGGTCTGCACGCTGCGCAGGTCGGTGAATGGTGGGATCACCGTCACGTCGACCTTGTCGAAGTACTTCGCAGGCAATGCGAACGCGATCTTCTGCACCAGCGCGATCGCTTCGAAGTGGTTGAGGTTCATCTTCCAGTTGCCGGCGATCAGCGGCTTGCGGCTCACGATTCCAGGACCTCTCACTCTTCTTCTAAAACAGCGATGCCGGGCAGTTTCTTGCCTTCAAGGTATTCCAGCGAGGCCCCGCCCCCGGTGGAAATGTGCGAGAAGCCCTCTTCGTCCAGGCCGAGCTGACGGACCGCGGCAGCCGAATCGCCGCCGCCGACCACGCTGAAGCCGCCCTTCCCGGTCGCCGCGATGATCGCTTCGGCGACACCCTTGGTGCCCGCCGCGAAGGCCGGGAACTCGAATACGCCCATCGGCCCATTCCAGAACACGGTCTTGGCGTTCGACAGCAGCGTGGTGAACCGTTCGACCGAGCCGGGACCGATGTCCAGGCCCATCTTGTCGGCCGGAATCTTGTCCGCGGCGACGATCTCGGCCGTCGCATCGGCTGCGAACTTGTCGGCCACCACGATGTCGACCGGCACGTGGATCACGTCGGCGTAGGTGTCGAGCAGCTTGCGGCACGTGTCGATCATGCCTTCCTCCAGCAGCGAGGTGCCTACCGAAACACCTTGTGAGGCAAGGAAGGTGAAACACATACCGCCGCCGATGATCAGGCTGTCGGCCTTCTCCGCGAGCGACTCGATGACCGCCAGTTTGTCCGACACCTTGGACCCGCCGAGCACGACGGCGTAGGGCCGGTCGGTGGAGGTGGTGAGCTGCTCGAGCACCTTGACCTCCGCGGCCACCAGGGTGCCCGCATAGTGCGGCAGCAGGGTCGCGACGTCGTACACCGACGCCTGCTTGCGGTGCACCACCCCGAAACCGTCGGAGACGAAAGCCCCCGGCGAACCGTCTGCGCCGCTGACGAGTTCGGCGAGTTGCCGGGCCAACGCCATCCGTTCGCCATCGTCCTTGCTGGTCTCGCGGGGGTCGAAGCGGATGTTCTCCAGCAGCAGGATGTCGCCGTCGGTCAACCCTTCGGCACGGGCCAGTGCGTCGGTACCCACGACGTCACCGGCCAGTTGCACGTGGCGGCCGAGTTGCTCGCCCAACGCCTTGGCGACCGGAGCCAGTGACAGCTTCGGGTCGGGTCCGCCCTTGGGTCGACCGAGATGCGCGGTGACGATCACCTTGGCGCCGGCATCGGAGAGCGCCTTCAGCGTGGGCACCGACGCGGTGATGCGACCCGGGTCGGTGATGTTGCCGTCATCGTCGAGCGGAACGTTGAGGTCCGAGCGGACGAGCACTCCCCGATCCGAAACACCTTCACCGAGAAGGTCTTCCAGAGTCTTGATGGAAGACGAGGCCACGGCGTTACAGCGACTTGCCGACAAGTGCGACGAGGTCCACGCACCGGTTGGCGTAGCCCCACTCGTTGTCGTACCAGGACACCACCTTGGCCTGGTTGTCGATCACCTTGGTCAGCCCGGAGTCGAACAGCGAGCTGTGCGGGTCGGTGACGATGTCGCTGGACACAATCGGGGCGTCGTAGTACTTGAGGATGCCCTTGAGCGGTCCGTCGGCGGCGGCCTTGAACGCGGCGTTGATCTCGTCGACGGTGGCCGACTTGCTCAGCTCCGCGGTCAGGTCGGTGACCGAACCGGTAGGGATCGGCACCCGCAGCGCGTACCCGTCGAGCTTGCCCTTCAGTTCCGGCAGCACCAGACCGATGGCCTTGGCGGCGCCGGTGGAGGTCGGCACGATGTTGACCGCGGCGGCGCGGGCACGACGCAGATCCTTGTGCGGACCGTCCTGCAGGTTCTGGTCCTGGGTGTAGGCGTGAATGGTCGTCATCAGGCCCTTGACGATGCCGAATTCGTCGTTGAGGACCTTGGCCAGCGGGCCCAGGCAGTTCGTGGTGCACGAGGCGTTGGAGATGATGTTCTGGCTGCCGTCGTACTTGTCGTCGTTGACGCCGAGCACGACCGTCAGGTCCTCGCCCTTGGCCGGTGCGGAGATGATGACCTTCTTGGCGCCGGCGTCCAGGTGGCCCTTGGCCTTTGCAGCGTCGGTGAAGATACCGGTGGACTCGACCACCACGTCGACCCCGAGATCGCCCCACGGGAGGGCCGACGGGCCCTCCTTGATCGACAGTCCCTTCAGCTTGTGCCCGCCGATGATGATGTCCTCGCCGTCGACCTCTACGTCTTCGGGCAGCCGGCCCAGGATCGAATCGAACTTCAGCAGGTGCGCGAGGGTCTCGTTGTCGGTGAGGTCGTTGACAGCGACGATCTCGATGTCGGAGTTCCTGCCTTCGTGCTTCTGCGCGTCCAGCGCGCGGAAGAAGTTGCGTCCGATGCGGCCGAAGCCGTTCACGCCTACCCGGATGGTCACTGTTTCTCCCTTGATCGCCTCAACGTGTAGTGCTCGGCCGCCAGCCTAGTCGTGTGATAGCGGCCACGCGTCACCTGGTCAGTGCGCGGTCAGGCGCTGGTCGGCATAGGGGTTGCCGAGCCATTTACGGCGGATCCGTTGCAGCGTGCCGTCGGCCTCCAACTCGGCTTGCGCGACTGTTAGCCGACCGAGAAGCACCTGGTCACTGCGCGGAACGGCAATCGCAATGTCCTCGACCGTGATGCCGCGCTGGACGACCTCGACGCCAGGGACCGGCTTGACCAGTTCGGTCAGCACCGGCGCAAGCTTCATCACGGCATCACAGCCACCCGTCGAGAGGTCGCTCAACGCGTCGCGAATCGCGGTGTACTCATAGACGCGGACGGCACCGGCCTTGCCATCGGCGACGAGTCGCTCGGCGATCGGCCGGCTGGTGTTGCCCCGCTGGACGCCGATGGTCAGGCCTTCGAGATCGTCGACGGACGTGACACGCGGCAGCCGGCGAGTGTCGACGGCCAGCGCCTGACCGGAGATCACGTAGGGCGGGAGGAACGTCGCCTTCTTCTCGCGCTGGGGCGTGACGGTCGTTCCGGCAGCGACGCAGTCGTAGCTCGGGCCGAGGCCGTCGAAGATGCCGTCGAAGTCAGCGCCGTCGTAGGGTACGAATTCGACTGTCGCGCCGATCTTCTCGCTGAGCGCGCACATCAGGTCGATGTCGAGTCCACCGTCGTCGGGCATCCCGTTGAAGGGTGGGTCGGGCATCGCCACGCCGACCCTCAGTGTCTCCATGGGTTCACCGTAGTTGTTGCGGTTGCACCGCGTACGGAATGCGCGCAGTCGGCAGTCAGGATCCAACTACCGCACAGGCGCTTTCAGATCGAAGCCGTCGGCTGGCTAAGCGTCTTCGAGCAAGTCCGGGGTGACGGCCGACTCGGTGTCGGGAATACCGTCCTGCTTTGCCTTACGATCGGCCATGGACAGCAACCGCCGAATGCGGCCTGCCACAGCGTCTTTCGTCATCGGAGGATCGGCGAGCCGGCCCAACTCCTCCAGCGACGCCTGCCGATGTTCCACCCGAAGCTTGCCCGCCGCGGCGAGATGGTCGGGCACCGTATCGCCGAGGATCTCCAGCGCCCGTTCCACGCGGGCGGCCGCGGCGACCGCCGCCCGTGCCGAGCGCCGCAGGTTGGCGTCGTCGAAGTTGGCCAACCGGTTGGCCGTCGCCCGCACCTCGCGCCGCATCCTGCGCTCTTCCCATGTCAGCCGGGTGTCCTGCGCACCCATGCGCGTCAACAGCGCGCCGATCGCCTCGCCGTCGCGCACCACCACCCGGTCGGTGCCGCGAACCTCGCGTGCTTTCGCGCTCACCCCCAACCTGCGGGCGGCGCCGACAAGTGCCAGCGCCGCCTCAGGACCCGGGCAGCTGACTTCCAACGCCGACGAGCGTCCCGGTTCGGTGAGCGATCCGTGTGCCAAAAATGCTCCGCGCCAGGCTGCTTCGGCATCGGCCACGCTGCCGCCGACCACTTGGGCCGGCAGACCGCGCACGGGGCGGCCCCGCAGGTCGAGCAGACCGGTCTGCCTGGCCAACGCCTCGCCGTCCTTGGCCACCCGGACCACGTACCGGGTGCTCTTGCGGATGCCGCTGGCCGATACGACGTGCACCGTGGCGTTGTAGCCGTACAGGTCGTAAATGTCCTTGCGCAGCCGCCGGGCGATGATGCCGAGATCGACCTCCGCCTCGACGACCACGCGCCCCGAAACGATGTGCAATCCGCCGGCGAACCGCAGCAGGGAGGCCACCTCGGCGCGCCGAGCACTGACCGAATTGACGATCAGCCGACTCAACTCATCCTTGACCTCGGCTGTCATCGCCACGGGTCGTCACCTCTCGGTCCATTCGCTGTCGACGTGGGCACTGCCGGCGCCGGAGCGGCGGCGCCGCGCAGACGCACACTCTCCAATGCCGCGGCCAAGCGCGCCGGGTCATGTAAAGGTGTACCAGGTCTGGACACCTCAGCAAACTGAACTTGAGCACGAAGAATGTTCGCGGTCCGACGCAGTTGCTCGCGCTCGCGTTCACTGGGCACCCTGCTGGCGTCGACGATGATGTCGTGCACGGTGAAATCGGGCGCATGCTGCGACAGCACGTGGATATGTCGCTCGACCGAGAAGCCGGCCGTCTCCCCCGGTTCGGCCACCAGGTTGAGTACCAGCGCCCTGCGAGCCGCGGTCGCTTGCAGCGCGGCCGCGAGCTCCGGAACCAGCACATGCGGGATGACGCTGGTGAACCAGGAGCCGGGGCCCAGCACCACCAGGTCCGCCGCCATGATCGCGTCCACGGCCTGTCGGGTGGCGGGCGGATCCCCGGGCAGCAGCCGTACGCGACGGACTTTGCCGACAGTGGTGGCGATCGCCACCTGTCCGCGAATGACCCGGCTCATCCGCGGGTCGGATTCCAGACCGGCCACGTCGGCCTCGATGCCGAGTCCCATCGGGCACATCGGAAGCACGCGCCCCTTCACGCCGAGGATGCGGCCCAGTTCGTCGAGTGCGGCGATCGGGTCGGCCAACACCTCGCTGAGCCCCGCGAGCAGCAGGTTGCCGATCGGATGTCCGGCCAGCGCCCCGCTGCCACCGAACCGGTGCTGAATGATCGTCGCCCACAGTCGGCCGTGCGGGCTGTCAGATGCCAAAGCGGCCAAGGCCATTCGAAGATCACCCGGCGGCACGACATCCAGCTCGTTGCGCAGTCGCCCCGACGAGCCGCCGTCGTCGGCGACCGTGACGATGGCCGTCACGTGCGGCGTCAGCCTGCGCGCCGCCGACAGGGTCGCATAGAGCCCGTGCCCACCACCGAGCGCAACGATCCGCGCCGCGGCGAGCCGCGAATCAGATGAAGTCATTCGCGCCCCAGATCCCGGTGCAACACCCGCACCGTCAGGTCATCACCGCCCTGCAGCCGCGCCGCCAGTGCCTCGGCGATCGCCACGCTCCGATGTTTGCCGCCGGTGCATCCGATGGCGACGGTCATATATCGCTTCCCCTCGCGACGGTATCCGTCGATGACTACGTCGAGCAGCCGATGATAGGTCTCCAGGAAGTCGCCTGCACCCGGTTGCCCGAGAACATAGTCGCGGACCGCGGGATGCTGGCCGCTGTGCGGGCGCAGGTCGTCCACCCAGTGCGGGTTCGGCAGGAACCGGACGTCCATCACGGTGTCGGCATCCATCGGCAACCCGTACTTGTAGCCGAAGGACTCGACCGTGACGTTCGTGTGGGCGATGGTTTCGCCGCCGAAGGCGCGCTCGATGCTCTCGCGCAGCGCGGGCACCGAAAGCGTCGAGGTGTCGATCACCAGATCGGCCGACGCGCGGACGGGGGCCAACAGCGCGCGCTCGGCCGCAATGCCTTCTGCCAGAGTCTGATTGCCCTGCAATGGGTGACTTCGGCGGTTCTGTTCGTAGCGGCGCACCAGGCTCTCGTCCGAAGCGTCCAGGAACAACACCCGCGGCGCGATGTTGCGGGTCGCGAGCTCGTTGCGCACCCAGTCCAGGTCTCCGGTGAACCCGCGTGAGCGCACGTCCATCACCACCGCCAGCTGGGTGATGCGTGAGCCGGCCGCCAGCCCCAACTCGACCATCTGCGCGATCAGCTCCGGCGGAAGGTTGTCGGCGACGTACCACCCCAGGTCCTCGAGCACCTTGGCCGCGGTACCCCTACCCGCACCCGAGAGGCCGGTGACCAGAACCACGTCGATGCCGGAGTCGGCGCTGGCCTCGTCGCGAAGATCCTCGTGCATTCCCTGGTCCGTCATCCCGATACCTTGCTCTGATCATCGTCGACCGCCGACTCGGGCGCGTCGCTTTCGGGCGGTACGCCAAGCGCGTCGAGCACGGCACGGGCGGTGGCGACGCCGATGCCGGGTACCGCGGTGATCTCCTCGATCGACGCCTCCTTCAGTCGGGCCACCGATCCGAAGTGGGTGACCAGTGCTTTCCGGCGATGCTCACCGAGTCCTCGAACCGAGTCAAGCGCCGACGCGGTCATCCGCTTGGAACGCTTGCTGCGGTGATAGGCGATCGCGAACCGGTGCGCCTCGTCGCGTACACGCTGCAGCAGGTACAGTCCTTCACTGTTGCGCGGCATGATCAGCGGATCGGGCTCCGACGGAACCCACACCTCCTCCAGACGCTTGGCCAAGCCGATCACCGCGACGTCGGTGATACCCAGCTCGTCGAGCACCGCTTGTGCGGCGTTGACCTGTGGCGCACCGCCATCGACGACGAACAGGTTGGGTGGGTAGGCGAACCTGCGTGACTTTCCTTCCGGCGCAAGCTCTGTCGGATGCTGGGTGTCGTGCAGGTGACGGTAGAACCGGCGCCTTGTCACCTCGGCGATGGAGGCGACATCGTCGGCACGGCCGTCGCCCGCGGCCTCTCGGATTGCATAGTGCCGGTAATCGGACTTGCGCGGTAAGCCGTCCTCGAAGACCACCAGCGAGGCCACCACATCGGTGCCCTGCACGTGGCTGATGTCGACGCACTCGATGCGCAACGGCGCCTCGGCCAGCCCCAACGCGTCCTGAATACTCTGCAGCGCAGCGGTTCTCGCGGTGAAGTCACCGGCACGCCTGAGCTTGTGCTGGGCGAGCGCATCCTGCGCATTGCGGCGGACCGTCTCGGCGAGGGCGCGCTTGTCGCCCCGCTGCGGCACGCGCAACGACACCCGAGAGCCCCGCAACTGGCTGAGCCAAGCGGCCAATTCGTCGGAGTTGCTCGGCAGGCACGGAACCAGCACCTGACGCGGCACGGGATTGGTCGCCTCGTCCCCGCCGCTGTCACTGGCGCCGCCCAATTCGGCCTGATCGCCGTAGAACTGGGTCAGGAACTGCTCCACCAAACGTTCCTGGCTCGATTCTCCCGGCTCACCGGACTTTTCCACGATCCAACCGCGCTGGCCGCGCACCCGGCCCCCGCGGACGTGGAAAACCTGCACGGCCGCTTCGAGTTCGTCGTCGGCGAATGCCACCACGTCGGCATCGGTGCCGTCGCCGAACACCACCGCCTGTTTCTCCAGCGCCCGTTTCAAAGCGCCGATGTCGTCGCGCAGGCGTGCGGCCCTCTCGAAATCCAGTTCCTCGGCGGCCTCGTTCATCTGGTGTTCGAGCTCGCGGACCAACCGATCGGTCTTACCGGCGAGGAAGTCGCAGAAATCGAGAACGATCTGGCGGTGCTCTTCGGCGCTCACCCGACCGATGCAGGGGGCCGAACACTTGTCGATATAGCCGAGCAGGCAGGGCCGATCGATTTGCCTGTGGCGCTTGAACACTCCGTTAGAGCATGTGCGCGCCGGAAACACCCGCGTCAGCAGGTCGAGGGTTTCGCGGATCGCCCACGCATGCGAATAGGGTCCGAAGTACCGGACGCCCTTGCGCCGGGCCCCGCGGTACACCATCAGCCGCGGATACTCCTCGTTGAGTGTGACCGCGAGCACCGGGTACGACTTGTCGTCTCGATACCTGATGTTGAACCGCGGATCGAACTCCTTGATCCAGTTGTATTCGAGCTGCAGCGCCTCGACTTCGGTGTTGACCACCGTCCACTCGACGCTGCCCGCAGCCATCACCATCTGACGTGTGCGTGGCGCCAGGCTCGCGACGTCGGCGAAGTAGGAGTTCAGTCGGCTGCGCAGGCTCTTCGCCTTGCCGACGTAGATCACCCTGCCGTGTGGGTCGCGGAATCGGTAGACGCCCGGTTCGACGGGAATCGACCCTGGGGCGGGTCGGTACGTCGAAGGATCAGGCACGCAATCCAGGTTACTGCCGCGTTCCGACCGCCCCGATCCACTACCGTCGGGTGATGCGGATCTCCTCGCTGACCAAGGTGATGGCCCCGCTGACCGGGTTGGTGCTGGTGCTCGCCGGCTGCTCGAGCGACGACAGCAGCACCGAGTCTGAGGCCGCCGGACCGTGCGCGATCGTCGAGAACGGCACCCCGGTGGTCAAGACCACCGCCGGACCCTCTCCCGGGCCGCCGACGTCCCGCGACATCTCCACCAATCCCGAGGTGGCCACGGGTTACCGCACCGACATGACGCCGGTGCGAACCAGCAGCTTCTCGGTGGTCACCGCTAATCCGCTGGCCACGCAGGCCGCGTGCGAGGTGCTCCGCGACGGCGGCACCGCGGCGGACGCACTCGTCACCGCGCAGGCCGTGCTCGGCCTCGTCGAGCCGCAGGCGTCGGGCCTCGGCGGCGGCGGCTTCCTGCTCTATTTCGATGCGGCCGCCGGTGAGGTCCAGGCCTACGACGGCCGCGAAACCGCGCCCGCTGCGGCCACGGAGAACTATCTGCGCTGGGTTTCCGAAACCGACCGGACGGAGCCCAAACCGGACGCCAGGGCCTCGGGGCGTTCGATCGGTGTGCCCGGCATCGTGCGGATGCTCACCGAGGTGCACGCCGATCACGGCAAGACGGGCTGGCGCGACCTGTTCGCTCCCGCAGTCCGGATGGCCGACGACGGCTTCGACATCAGCCCGAGGCTGGCCGCGGCCATCGATGACGCGGCCCCCGAGCTCAAGCTCGACCGCCAAGCGGCCGAATACTTCCTCAACGGCGACGGCAGCCCCAAGACGGAGGGCACCCGGCTGACCAACCCGGCGTACTCGAAGACGTTGGGCGTCATCGCCACCGACCCTCAGGCGTTCTACACCGGCGCCATCGCCCGCGACATCGTCGCCGCAGCGGCCGACGCCTCCGGGGGCCGGACGCCGAGCCTGATGACCGTCGAAGACCTCGCCAACTACTCGGTCAAGGAACGCGAACCGCTGTGCAGGCCGTACCGCGGACGGGAGATCTGCGGGATGCCACCGCCGTCGTCAGGCGGCATCGCCGTGCTGGCGACTCTCGGCATTCTCGAACACTTCCCGATGGCCGATCACAAGCCCAGCGACGTCGACCTCAACGGCGGCCGACCGTCGGTCATGGGCGTACACCTGATATCCGAGGCGGAACGACTGGCGTACGCCGACCGCGACAAGTACGTCGCCGACACCGATTTCGTGCCGCTGCCGGGCGGCTCACCCGACACGCTGCTCGGCAGTGACTACCTCGCCGGTCGGGCCGCGCTGATCTCCGAGCAGCACAGCATGGGCACCGCGAAACCCGGCGAGTTCGGACCGCCTACCAGCCCCGGCCCGCCCGTCCCCGAGCACGGCACCAGCCAGGTCAGCATCGTCGACCCGCAGGGCAACGCCGCGTCGTTGACCACCACGGTCGAGTCGGCGTTCGGCTCGTTCCACATGGTCGACGGGTTCCTCCTCAACAACCAGCTCACGGACTTCTCGGCCGAGCCGGCCGGCCCCGACGGGGCGCCCGTGGCGAACCGGGTCCAGCCCGGCAAGCGACCGCGCAGCACGATGGCGCCGACCCTGATCTTCGACCAGGCACAGGGCCGGGCCGGCGAGCGCGGACGCCTCTATGCGGTCCTGGGTTCGCCCGGCGGTGCGGTGATCATCCAGTTTGTGGCGAAAACCATTGTGGGAATGTTGGATTGGGGGCTCGACCCGCAGCAGGCGGTGTCGATGGTCGACTTCGGCGCGGCGAACACCCCGAAGACCAATGTCGGCGGTGAGCATCCGATCATCGACACCTCCGATAACGGCGGTCACGACCCGCTCGTGCAGGGGTTGCGGGCACTCGGCCATCAGGTGGATCTGGCCGACCAGTCGAGCGGCCTGTCGGCGATCACCCGAGACAGCACAGGCCTCATCGGCGGGGCGGATCCGCGCCGGGAAGGGTTGGTCATGGGCGACACCCGATGACCGAATGTGTGGCCCGGATCGGCGAAATCGACTGGCAGACATTCGCTGCCATCCGGTTGAGGGCGCTGGCCGACTCGCTGGGTGAGAAGGATCCAAGCTACCGGGACGAGGCGGCCTTCACCGCAGCGCAGTGGTGGCGGCGGCTGCGCGACCATGCGCAGTTCGTCGCGCTCGACGGTGACCGTCCCGTCGGAATGATCGGGGCGCAGCAGGAGAACAACGAGACCGTGTATCTGTACTCGCTGTGGCTGGAACCCGCGGCACGGGGTCGGGGCCTGGCGCGGCAACTGGTCGCCGCGGCTCTCGACTGGGCGCGCACCAGCAACGTGCACACGGTCCGCTTACGGGTGGCGATCGACAACGCGGCGGCGCGTCAGGTGTACGAGAGCATCGGGTTCACCGTCGCCGAGGACCAAACCACCTCCGAGCGCGACGAACTCGCGATGTCGCTCAGCGTGAGTTGAGGCCCTTGTAACGCTCGAGGACGTCGCGGACGCGGTCCATCGCGTCGATGGCGCGTCCCTTGTCGACGGCCTGGATCGCCATGATCGGAATGTACTCGTCGTCGGGCAGGTCCACGCGCGCCCACCGCGCGCCCCTCGGGAAAGAGATGTCGACCACGTCGGACCACGGAATCGTCTTGTCGTTGACGAGGTTCCGCACGCTCACACCGGCTGCGCCGACTCGAAGCCGGGGCCGGGCGAACATCAAGACCACCCCGGCAATGACGACGCCGAGCAGCGCGATCGCCACCTGGTCGGCGGTCCGAAAGATCACCCCGGTCGAGCTGATCTTCAACAATGCGCCGACCGTCACATGCGCGGCGAGGATCAGCGCTGCGGCTCCGTAAGCGAAATACGGTGCCAGGTGCGGGCGTATCTCGACATCCCAGCCGGTCATGAGCGCGAACGAATGTCGCGCAACGTCAGCGCGGTCGACAACGCGGCCGCCGCCGCCTGCGCGCCTTTGTCCTCAGACGACGACGGGAGCCCGGCCCGGTCGAGGGCCTGCTGCTCGCTGTTGGTCGTCAGCACGCCGTTGGCCACCGGTGTCGACGCATCCAGCGACACCCGGGTCAGGCCCTGCGTCACCGCGTCACACACATAGTCGAAATGCGGTGTCTCCCCGCGGATCACCACGCCCAGCGCCACGACCGCGTCATGGTCGGCCGCCAGCGCCTGTGCCACAACGGGAATCTCAATGGCGCCCAGTACCCGCACCACCGTGGGATTGTCGATCCCCGCGCCGGCAGCCACTTTGAGTGCCCCGTCGAGCAGTGCGTCGCAGATGGTCTCGTGCCAGGTGCTCGCCACGACGGCTAGCTTGAGCCCCGATCCGTCGATGTCTGGAAGATCGGGTACGCCTGTACCACTCACAGGGCTCCACCGAGATCGGTCGGCCGGCGGTCACCGAGCAGGTATACGCCCTCGTCGTAGTCGGCCATGGTGGTGGCCTCGTGATAGGCGTCCAGACCGCTCAGGTCGTGGCCCATCCGGTCCCGCTTGGTCATCAGGTAGCGAATGTTCTCCTTGTTCGCCCGCACCGGCAGCGGCACGCGTTCGATGATGTGCAGCCCGTAACCGTCGAGCCCGACCCGCTTGGCCGGGTTGTTGGTGAGCAGCCGCATCGATCGCACGCCCAGGTCGACGAGGATCTGCGCTCCGATGCCGTAGTCGCGGGCGTCGGCGGGCAGGCCGAGCTTGAGATTGGCGTCGACCGTGTCGTCACCGGCGTCTTGCAGTTGGTAGGCCTGCAACTTGTGCATCAGGCCGATACCGCGGCCTTCGTGGCCGCGCATGTACAGCACGATGCCGCGGCCTTCGCGGGCGACCATCGCCATGGCCGCGTCGAGTTGGGGTCCGCAGTCGCAGCGTCGAGAGCCGAACACGTCACCGGTGAGGCATTCGGAGTGCACCCGCACCAACACGTCGTGGCCGTCGCTGGTCGGGCCTGCGATATCACCCTTGACCAGCGCGACATGCTCGACGTCGTCGTAGATGCTGGTGTAACCGACGGCGCGGAATTCGCCGTGGCGGGTTGGTATCCGGGCCTCGGCGATGCGCTCGATGTGCTTCTCGTGCTTGCGCCGCCACTCGATCAGGTCGGCGATCGAGATCAGCGCGAGGTCATGTTCGTCGGCGAAGATGCGCAGCTCGTCGGTCTGCGCCATCGAGCCTTCGTCCTTCTGGCTGACGATCTCGCAGATCGCGCCGGCCGGCTGCAACCCGGCGAGGCGGGCCAGGTCGACGGCGGCCTCGGTGTGGCCGGGGCGGCGCAGCACGCCTCCGTCCTTCGCCCGCAGTGGCACGACGTGGCCCGGCTTCGTGAAATCGTCTGCGATGCTTGACGGATCCGCGAGCAACCGCATCGTCGTTGCCCGGTCGGCAGCCGAGATACCCGTTCCCACACCGTTCTTCGCATCCACCGTGACGGTGTAGGCGGTGCCGTGCTTGTCCTGGTTCACCGCATACATCGGCAGCAGACCCAGCTTGTCGCAGATCGCGCCGTCCAGCGGGACGCAGAGGTAGCCCGAGGTGTAGCGAACCATGAACGCAACAAGCTCCGGCGTCGCCTTTTCGGCGGCGAAGATGAGATCGCCCTCGTTCTCGCGATCCTCATCGTCGATCACGACGACGGCCTTGCCCGCGGCGATATCTGCCACCGCGCGCTCAACAGTGTCAAGCCTCGTCACCACATCAGTATGAACCACCGGGGTTCAAAACTTATTGCCAGGCCGCTGAGCTGGGCATTTACTCCTGCTTTCGCCGTCGGCGGCGCTCTGTGGAACCTCTGTGTATTTTCGGGATTGCTCCTTGGCCGAGTCGCCGGATGTCTACGCTACGTTTCCTGGTCACGCTCAAAGGGACTCATATGAATGCGTCACGTTTCACCGCTGGAAGGCTGCTCTTCGCCGCGTGCGCTGTGGCCGCCTCCGGTCTGTTCCTTGCCGTCGCACCGTCGGCGGCCGCCCAGCCGAGCGACATTGCTCCTCCGGGACCCGGCCCCACCGCGTCCGACGTCATCCCGGCAGTGGGAGTGCTCGAAGGAATGTGGCAGCAGTACGTGCCCCGAAACGTGGCCCCGCCCGACCAGATGGGCGCGGTCGACCGGTTCTTCAACGATTTCGTTCCGACCGCGACTCAGGTTAGCGACTTCTTCACCATCATCCAGCAGTTCCGTGGGCCACTCGGCTACTAGACGTTGACCACCGCTGCTCCAAAGTGGCGGCGGCTCAATCGCTTTGGGGAGCGAGTAGCCGCTCGACATACTTGGCGATCACGTCCACCTCGAGATTGACCAGCGTACCGACCTCGGCGCGGCCGAGCGTCGTGAGATCGAGCGTCGTGGGAATCAGCGACACCTCGAACCAGTCGTGTCCGAGCCCGGACACCGTCAGCGAGACACCGTCGACGGTGATGGAGCCCTTCTCCACCACATACCGCGACAGCGCGGTCGGAAGCGCGATGCGCACCACGACCCAGCGTTCCGACGGGGTGCGCGCGATCACGTGGCCGGTGCCGTCGACGTGGCCCTGCACGATGTGCCCGCCGAGGCGGCTGTTCACCGCCGCCGCACGCTCGAGGTTGACCCGGCCGCCCACCGCGAGGCGGCCCAGGCTCGACCGGTTCAGCGTCTCCCCGATCACGTCGGTGGTGAACGTCGCATCCGGGCGCACCTCGACCACGGTGAGGCAGACGCCGTTCACCGCGATCGAGTCCCCGTGGCGGGCGTCCGATGTGACGAGGGGCCCGCGGATGGCGAGCCGCGCGAAATCGCCGAGATCCTCCTTGGCGACGACCTCGCCGACCTCTTCGACGATTCCGGTGAACACCTCGCCAGACTATCGAGATCGCCGCCTCCTCCGGCGTGGACCTGTTCGCCCTGGCAGCGCCCGCGCGCCGAGTCGGTGCGCTCGGACCCTTTACGATGCACTCATGCCCACGCGCCTCCTGACGATCTTTGCCGCCCTCGTTGCCGTCATCGCCCTTCTGGCCGGTTGCTCCTCCACATCGGAGGAGTCCACGAAAGACCTCCCCGACGGCGCGACCCTGCTGCAGCAGTCCAGCGAAACGACCGAGAAGCAGACCAGCGTGCACCTGAAGCTGCAGGTGCAGGGCACGATCGAGAAGTTGCCGATCGAGCAGCTCGAGGCCGACCTCACCAACGCTCCCGCGGTCGCCGCGCAGGGCAAGGCCAACCTCATGTTCATGGGCCAGCGCCTCGAGGGTGTGGAGTTCGTGGTCGCCGACGGCAACCTGTATGCCGCGATGAGCGCAGGCAGCGGGTTCCAGGACTTCGGCCCGGCCGCTGAAATCTTCGACGCCTCGGCCGTGCTCAACCCCGAAACCGGCCTGGCCAACGCGTTGCGCAATTACGCCGACCCCAAGGCCGAGAGCCGCGAGACGATCAACGGAGTCGAGTCGGTCCGCGTCAACGGAAACGTCAGCGCCGACGCGGTGAACAAGATCGCTCCGCAGATCGAGGCCACCGGCCCGGTGCCCGGTTCGGCTTGGATCGAGGAGGGCGGCGATCACAAGCTCCAGCAGGTCAGCCTGCAGATCGACGCCGACACCAGCCTCACGATGACCCTGTCGGAATGGGGTAAGCCGGTGACGGTCACCAAGCCGGCGGCCTGATGGCGGTTCCAGCGCAGGCCACCAGCCACGAAGCGGCTCTGGCGGCGACGACGCCGAACCGCCGCCGGATCGCGATCAGCGCGGGCAGCCTCGCGGTACTGCTCGGTGCGCTCGACACCTATGTCGTGGTCGCGATCATCACCGACATCATCATCGATCTCGGCATCCCGATAAACCAGCTGCAGCGGGTGACCCCGATCATCACCTGCTACCTGCTCGGTTACATCGCCGCGATGCCGCTGCTGGGCCGCGCCTCGGACCGGTTCGGCCGCAAATTCATCCTTCAGGTGAGCCTGGCCGGCTTCGCGGTCGGATCAGTCGTCACCGCTATGTCGAACGACCTGGTTCCCATGGTGATCGGTCGCACGATCCAGGGTGTCGCCAGCGGTGCGCTTCTGCCGGTCACGCTGGCGCTGGCCGCCGACCTGTGGGCCAGCCGCAACCGCGCCACGGTGCTCGGCGGGATCGGCGCCGCGCAGGAGTTGGGCAGTGTGCTGGGGCCGCTGTACGGCATCGCCGTGGTGGCGGTGCTGAACACCTGGCGCGACGTCTTCTGGATCAACCTGCCGCTGGCCGCCGTCGCCATGGTGCTGATTCACTTCAGCCTGCCCTCGCGCCTCAAACCCGAGAACCCTGAACGGGTGGACGTCGTCGGCGGAGTCCTGCTGGCCGTCGCGCTCGGCCTGGCGGTGATCGGGCTCTACAACCCGGCACCGGACGGCCGCAAGATCCTGCCCAGTTACGGGCTTCCGGTGCTTTTGGCCGCACTGGTGGCCGTCGTGGCCTTCTTCGTCTGGGAGAGGTACTCCCGCACACGCCTGATCGAACCCGCCGGCGTGCATTTCCGGCCGTTCCTCGCTGCGCTGGGCGCGTCCCTGTGCGCGGGCGCGGCGCTGATGGTGACGCTGGTCAACGTGGAACTGTTCGGGCAGGGCGTGCTCGGCAAGAACCAGACCGACGCCGTCCTTCTGCTGCTGCGCTTCCTGATTGCGCTACCCATCGGCGCCGTGATCGGCGGGTGGGTCGCGACCCGCATCGGCGACCGACTGGTGGCCTTCGTCGGCCTGATGATCGCCGGAGGCGGTTATTACCTGATCTCGATGTGGGGCACCGACGTGCTGAGCACCCACCACGACCTCGGGTTCATCACCCTGCCGGTGCTCGACACTGACCTCGCGATCGCCGGTCTCGGCCTTGGCTTGGTGATCGGGCCGTTGACGTCGGCGACGCTACGCGTGGTTCCCGCCGCCCAGCACGGCATCGCGTCGGCGGCCGTGGTGGTGGCCCGGATGATCGGCATGCTGATCGGCCTGGCCGCGCTAACCGCGTGGGGCCTCTACCGGCTCAACCAGCACCTGCAGACGCTGCCGTTCCCGGCCGGGGCCGACACCCTCGCCGAACGACTGGCCGCCGAAGCGACCCGCTACCGCGAGGCCTACGTGCTGCAGTACGGCGACATCTTCCTCGTCACGGTCGTGGTCTGCGTCGTCGGCGCCCTTTTGGGCCTGCTCATCGGCGGCAAGCAGGAGCACGCCGACGAACCGGCGGAATTGGTCGGGGAAACGCCCGTCGATCGCGGCGACGGCGCCTAGCAGCGCTCGAGGCCGGGGCGCAGCAGCATCGGCTCGGCCGGCTTGACCGGTGCGGCCTCCTCTGCGACAGCCTGGTCGGGCTGAGCCCGGAAGGTGCCGCAGATCAACGCCTTGAGGGTTCGGGGGTGCATCGGGCGATAGCTGAGCCAGTCCTGCAGTGCAGTCATGGGTCGTCGTCCTTTGTTCGTGCTCACCAGCGCGCAAATCGTCGGTGAAAGCGCGATTACGGCGGGCCGTACGCGGCCCACTCTGGTACGAGTGTACCGACGTGAACGTGCTGATTGACTCCTCGACGCGCGGGGTATGCGGGGCATCACACCTAACGTCAACGGAGAAAGCTCATGGCAAGTTCACTGAATGGCAAGAAGATTGCGTTCCTGGTTGCGACCGAAGGTGTCGAGCAGGTCGAGCTGACCGAGCCGTGGAAGGCCGTCGAGCAGGCCGGGGGCACCCCTGAACTGGTGTCGACGGAGGTCGGCAAGATCCAGGCGTTCAACCACCTGACCCCCGCCGACACGTTCGACGCCGAGAAGTCCGCCGATTCGGTGTCGGCGTCCGACTACGCGGCGTTGGTGCTGCCCGGCGGCGTGGCCAACCCGGACAACCTGCGCATGAACGCCGACGCGGTCGCGCTCACAAAGAGTTTCTTCGATGAGGGAAAACCGGTCGCGGTCATCTGCCACGGACCGTGGACCCTCGTCGAGGCGGACGTCGTGCGCGGACGCACCATGACGTCGTGGCCCAGCGTGAAGACCGACCTGGTCAATGCCGGGGCCAACTGGGTGGATGACGAGGTCGTCGAATGCTCGCGTGGGCCAAACACTTTGGTGTCCAGCCGCAAACCCGATGACCTGCCGGCCTTCTGCAACACGTTGGTCAGCGCTTTCGCGAAGTAGCCGAAACCCCACGCGCCGAGGACCACAGCCGGGGTAACGTCGCCGACATGCTCATCGCCGCGCTGCGCGACATGCAGTGGCGAAGGCGACGTTTCGCCATCGCGGTGTTGTCCACCGCGATCATTTTCGGGATGACGCTGGTGCTCACAGGTTTGGCCAACGGTTTCCAGACCGAGGCCGAAAGAACCGTCGACAGCCTCGGTGTCGACCAGTTCATCGTGAAGGCCGGCGCGTCGGGTCCGTTCGTGGGTGCCACACCGTTCGCCCCCGTGGAATTACGCCGTATCGCTGCCGCTCCCGGCGTCGATGCCGCCGCTCCCCTGGCCTATGCCGGCGGCACGGCCACTCTCGACGGGGCGACGCGCAACGTCGACATCTTCGGCGCGCCCGAACGCGGACCGGGTATGCCGGCCGTCATCGAAGGGCGCGCGGCCACGACCCCCGACGAAGTCGCGGTGTCCACCACATTGGGTCGTGGCGTCGGCGATGAGGTCGAGATCGCCTCGCAGACGCTGCGTATCGTCGGCCTGGTGGAGAACTCGACCGCATTGGCGAACCTGCCCAATGTGTTTCTCACCACAGAGGGCGCACAGCAGTTGGTGTACGGCGGCGAGCGACTGGTTGCCTCCATCGGCGTCCGCGGTTCCCTTGAGCAGGTGCCCAACGGCTATCGAGCGGTCGACCGCGCCGGAGCGATCGAGGATCTGCTGCGGCCGTTGAAGGTGGCCGTCAACTCCATCACCATCGTCGCGGTCCTGCTGTGGATCGTCGCCGCGCTGATCGTGGGTTCGGTCGTCTACCTGTCCGCGCTGGAACGGCTGCGGGACTTCGCCGTCTTCAAAGCGATTGGGGTGCCTACCCGTTCGGTGATGGCCGGACTCGCCCTGCAGGCGGTGATCGTGGCGCTGTTGGCCGCGTTGGTCGGCGCCGGGCTGTCGCTGTTGCTTGGACCGCTGTTCCCCATGCAGGTGATCGTGCCCACAGAGGCCTTCGTCGCGCTGCCGGTGGTCGCGGTGGTGATCGGCCTCATCGCCAGCGCGGCGGGGTTACGTCGTGCGGTGTCAGTCGATCCCGCCCTGGCGTTCGGGGGGCCGTGAGCCCATGGGCGATCTGTCGATCCAGAATCTCGTCGTCGAGTACAGCAGCGGCGGGCACGCCGTACGCCCGATCGACGGCTTGAACCTCGACGTCGCGGCCGGCTCGCTGGTGATCCTGATGGGCCCCAGCGGATGTGGGAAGACAACGCTGTTGTCGTGCCTCGGCGGGATCCTGCAACCCACTTCGGGTGCGATCAAATTCGGCGACGTCGAGGTGACCTCGCTCGACGCCAACGAGCTCGCGACATACCGCCGCGAGACGGTGGGATTCGTGTTCCAGGCCTTCAACCTGGTGCCCAGCCTGACCGCGGTCGAGAACGTGATGGTGCCGCTTCGCGCAAACGGCATGTCGCGCCGGGCTTCCCGGAAGCGGGCCGAACAGCTGCTGGCACGGGTGGGGCTGCAGGACCGTCTCGACCACCGGCCAGGTGACCTCAGCGGCGGACAGCAGCAGCGGGTGGCGGTGGCCCGGGCGATCGCGCTCGATCCCCCGCTGATTTTGGCCGACGAGCCCACGGCGCATCTGGATTTCATCCAGGTCGAAGAGGTGCTGAAGCTGATCCGCGAGCTGGCGTCCGATAATCGGATGGTGGTCGTGGCGACACATGACAGCCGGATCCTGCCGCTGGCCGATCGGGTCGTCGAGATGGTGCCGAACTTCGCCTCCACCGACCGCCCACCGGAGACCGTAAAGCTGGAAGCCGGTCAGGTGCTGTTCGAGCAGGGCACCATGGGCGACCAGATCTATATCGTCGATGACGGCGAGATCGAAATCATGCGTGAACTGGCCGGCGGCGGTGAGGAATCGCTGAAGGTGGCGACCGAAGGCGACTACTTCGGCGAGATCGGGCCGCTGTTCCATCTGCCTCGGTCCGCGACGGCCAAGGCGCGAACCGAGGCGACCGTGGTGGGCTACACCGTGCAGGCTTTCCGAAAACGGTTGGGGATGACCGGAGTTCGCGACCTCATCGAGCACCGACCGCTGAGCGGCGAATTAGACGGGAGCCCGCTGAGCGGCGAATTGGACGGGAGCCCGCTGAGCGGCGAATTCGACGAGGGCCCGCTGAGCGAGAAGGACGATAGCGCGCCGGACGCCGAGGACGCGGCTACCCCGGAATGAGGCTCAGCAGCACGTCGGGGCCGATGGGGTCGATCTGATCGAAGCGCCACCGCTGGGCGTGCGCGATGCTCAGCACACCGACATCGTCGACCGCGGTAATCGGGCCACCGAGAAGGATCGGTGCGACGTAGGCCAGGATCCGGTTGATGACGCCGGCGCGTAGGAATGCGCCTGCCAACGTCGGACCGCCTTCGAGCAGCACATCGGTGCGATCGGACAGCGCCTTGATCACTTCGTGGGGATCGCGGGTGCGGATCACCATGGTGCGTGAGTCGTCGTTGAGAACCCTTGCCTCTTGCGAGATCTCACGCTCTCCGACGACGACCCGCAGCGGTTGACGATCGGCGAGGGCGCCGTCGGGGAGTCGCGCCGTCAGTGCCGGATCGTCGACGAACACGGTGCCGGTTCCGACCACGATCGCATCGGCGACGGCGCGCCTGCGGTGCACATCCGCGCGGGCGGCTTCGCTGGTGATCCATTGGCTGCTGCCGTCGGCCGCCGCGCTGCGACCGTCAACGCTGGTCGCGAATTTCCATGTCACATGCGGCGACCCGGTGCGTTGTTTGTGCAGCCACTCGCGCAGCGGGCCGCCCGCCACCGCGTCGGAGAGCACACCCGCGGTCACGGCCACCCCCTCCTCGGCGAGCCGCGCTGCCCCACCCGCCGCGATCGGGTTCGGGTCGGCGACCGCATACGCGACCGCCGAAACTCCGGCGGCGACAAGCGCATCCACGCAGGGCGGGGTGCGGCCGTAGTGATTGCACGGTTCGAGCGCCACGACGGCGGTGCCTCCGGCGGCGCGCTCACCCGCCCTACGCAAGGCGACCACCTCGGCGTGCGACCCACCGGGAGGCTCCGTGGCCCCCACACCGGCCACCTCGCCGTCGCGGTCCAGAATGACCGCTCCGACCGGCGGATTGGGATAGGTCGTGCCCTTGACCTTCTCCGCCTGTTGGACCGCCAGCCGCATCGCGGCTTCGAGATTCATGCCCGCAGATGCTTGGAGGCGGCGGCGGCCTGCCTGCGCAACGACTCCACCGCCGCGGCGGGGTCCTCTGCGCTGTATACGGCCGAGCCCGCGACAAAGCAGTCCACCCCCGCCTCGGCCGCCTGCTCGATGGTGTCGGCGTTGATGCCGCCGTCGATCTCGACGACGATCGTCAACTCGCCCGCGTCCACGAGGCGCCGGGCCGTACCCACTTTCACCAGCACTTCCGGGATGAACTTCTGCCCGCCGAATCCCGGCTCCACCGACATGATCAGCAGCGTGTCGAACTCGGGCAGGATCTCCAGGTACGGCTCCAGCGGGGTGCCCGGCTTGACCGACAGCCCCGCCTTGGCGCCCGCGGCGCGGATGTCGCGGGCGACGCCGACCGGGTTGTCGGTGGCCTCGGCGTGGAACGTGACGTTGTAGGCGCCCGCTTCGGCGTAGGGCGGCGCCCACCGCTCGGGGTTCTCGATCATCAGGTGGCAGTCCATCGGGATGTCGGTCACCTTCAGCAGCGATTCGACGACGGGCTGACCGATGGTCAGGTTCGGCACGAAGTGGTTGTCCATCACGTCGACGTGCAGCCAGTCCGCACCGCGCACGGCCTCGGCTTCGTCGGCGAGCCTGGCGAAGTCGGCCGCCAGGATCGACGGCGCGATCAGGGGTCCTGCCATGGGCCTACCCTACTTTGAGCGCGGCGGCGAACATCGCATCGGTGCCGTGGCGGTGCGGCCACAACTGGACATAGGGCCCAGCTCCGAGATTGTCCGCGGGCGCGAACAGCGGCCGGGTGTCCAGCGCTGTCACGGGGTGTCGGCGCAGCGCGTCAGCGACGACGCCCACGGTCTCGGCCAGGTGCGGCGAACATGTGGCGTAGAGCACCACGCCGCCCGGCCGCGTCAGCCGGATCGCCGACGCCAAGAGTTCACGTTGCAGTTTCGCGAGCGGCGGCACATCCCCGGGCCTGCGCCGCCACCGTGCCTCGGGCCTGCGCCGCAGCGCACCGAGGCCCGTGCAGGGGGCGTCCACGAGCACCCGGTCGAAGCCGGGTTCCACGCCGGGCTCGCGACCGTCGACGCGAAGCACGTCGACGGGGAGGCCGCGGGTGTTCTGTTCGACGAGATCGGCGCGCGCGGGCGCGGGTTCCACCGCGGTGACCCGTGCGCCGTCGGGCGCCAACGCGGCCAGCATGGCCGTCTTCCCGCCGGGGCCCGAGCACAGATCCAGCCAGCGTCCGCCGTCGGCGCCGTCGATTCCGGCCAGGGTCAGCGCCTGCGCGACGAGTTGGCTGCCCTCGTCTTGCACCAGCGCATTGCCGTCGCGCACCGCCTGCAACCGGCCCGGGTCACCGCCGGTGAGGTACACCGCGTAGGGCGAATACCGGCCGACCGTGCCGTCGACCTGCGTGGCCAGTTCCTGCGCGGTCAACGCCCCTGGGCGCACGGCGAGGTGCACGGCGGGCCGAGCGTCGTCGGCGGCGAGCAGCGCATCGAGTTCACCGGCGTCGACGCCCAGCGCATCGGCGAACGATTGCGCGACCCACCGGGGGTGCGCATGCACGAACGCCGAATGACCGATGGGGTCGGTCGCCGCGTCGGGCGCCAGTTCCGCGACCCAGGACTGTTCGTCGCGCGAGGCGATGGTGCGCAACACGCCGTTGACGAAACCGGCACGGGCCGAATCGAACTCGATACCGGCCTGCTCCACGGTGGTGGACACCGCGGCGTGTTGCTCGACCCGCGTGCGCAGCAGCTGATAGGCACCGAGGCGCAGGAGGTCCAGGAGAACGGGGTCGATCCTGTCGGTGGCGCGGCCCGCGGCGTGACTGATGACCGCGTCCAACAGTCCTTTGGTTCGGCAGGCGCCGTACGCGAGTTCGGTGGCGAAGGCCGCGTCACGGCCGCTGATGCCGCGTTCCCGCAACAACGCCGGCAGGGCGAGGTTGGCGTAGGCGTCCTTTTCCGAGACGGCGCGCAACACGTCAAACGCGACCCGGCGGGCCGGGTCCAGAGGCTTGCGCCGTTGCGGACGGTTGCTGCGCGGCTTGATCATTCGGCGGTCATTCGGCTCGTGCCGAATCATCGAGGCGGGCGCCGCGGGCCCAGTCGGCCGCGTCCATGAGCTTCTTGCCCGGTGGTTGAATCTGTCCGAGCAGCGCAGGCTGCGACGCGGTGCCGACGCGCACGCCGTCGCGGCTGACGCGGATCGCGCCGGGCGCCATGGCCTGCGAGTCCTCGTCGACGGTGACGGGACCGACTTTGACGCGGAGGTCGCCGATCATCGTCCAGGCACCGGGATTCGGTGTGACGGCGCGGATCCGCCGCTCGACGACATGGGCGGGCAGATCCCACCGCACGCGCGCCTCGTCGACGGTGATCTTGGGAGCGATCGTCACTCCCTCCGAGGGCTGCGGTACCGCCGTCAGCGTGCCGTCGGCAATTCCGTCGAGCGTGCGATCGAGCAGCTCCGCACCTGAAATCGACAGTCGCTCAAGGAGATCACCTGCCGTGTCCGTCGGTCGGATGGTTTCGGTGACGACACCGTAGACGGGACCGGAGTCGAGGGCGGGTTCGATGAGGAACGTGGTCGCGCCGGTCACGGTGTCCCCCGCCGCGATCGCCGCTTGCACCGGCGCGGCTCCGCGCCACGCCGGCAGCACCGAGAAGTGCAGGTTCACCCAGCCGTGTTCGGGCACGGCGAGCAGTCGCTCGCTGAGCAAAGCGCCGTAGGCGACCACCGCGCAGCATTCCGGCGCCAGTTCGGTCAGTTCGGCGATGAACTCGTCGGAGTTCGGCTTCGACGGCCGCAGCAGCGGGATGTCGTGCTCGAGCGCCAGCCTCGCGACCGGCGACGGTGAAGGCTTGCCGCGCCGACCCGATGCCGCATCGGGGCGGGTCAGCACCGCGACAACATCGTGACGTGGCGATTCGATCAGACGGCGCAGCGCAGGCAGGGCGGGTTCCGGGGTGCCGGCGAAGACGATGCGCACCGCGCCAGTCTAGAGACGGCGGCGGTGACGACGTCCGGGTGCTCAGCGCGGGGTCTGGTAGTACTCGCGTTCGGACACGCCGGTCATGGGTGCGACGAACATCCACGGGATCGTGGTGATCAATCGGTTCAGTGTGGCGACCGAGTCGTTGTAGTACTGGCGCGCGAACGCCAGTTTGTTCTCGCTGTCGGTGAGATTTTCCTGCAGGTTGAGAAAATTGTTCGACGAGTTCAGCTGCGGGTAGTCCTGGCCGAGCGCCAACAGCGGGGCCAGCGCGGTGTCGAGTTGCTTCTCGGCGGCGCTTCGTTGGGCCACCGATGTGCCGGTGGTGGCCGAGGTCAGGGCGGCGCGCGCGTTGGTGACGTGGTCGAGGATGCCCTTCTCGTGCGCGGCGAAGGTCTGCACGGTGTGCACGAGGCTCGGGATCAGCGACGCGCGACGCGTGAGCTCGACGTCGATTCCGCTCAGCGCCTCGGCGACACGTACGTCGGCCGAGCGCAGTTTGTTGTAGCCGAGGACGAAGACGATGAACGCCAGCACCGCCAGCACCAGTGCGATCGTCAGTAGCAGCGTCACCATGAGCCGCCGCCCCCGCTGGACGACTGTGATGCGGTGTACGCGCCGATCGACGACGACAACGCGGACTCGAAGCTGTCGAAGTTCGCTCCGCCGGAGCCGCCGACAAATCCCGTACCGCCGTGTGTGGTCGAGTTGTACCAATCCGGCTGTGGCGCAGCCGCTCCCATCGTCGTTTCGTACTTCTTTGCCCACAGTGCCGCGGCGCCCGCAGCGACCGCGAACGGAACGTAGGCCGAGTAGAGGTCTTTGCGCGCCCCGAAGTCGAATCGCGCCTCGGCCGAATCGGTGGTCAACATGCGGTGGAAACCACCTGCGCGCGACCAGAGATCGCGGCCGGCCTCGGTGCGCCTGGTCCCTACGCCCGCGGCCCACGAACCGATCGACAGCAGGAAGAACGCCGCGAACGGCAACGCCCACATCGTGGTCGGAAAGAGCCAGCGGAAGACGGCGCACAGCATGAGCACGAACGCGATGGCGTTCGCGGTGCGGAGCCAGAGTTCGTTGCGCCGTTTGACGAGAAGCTTGTTGTCGAAGGCCCAGTTCTGGACGGCCTTGGCCAGATCGGTCTTGGCCTTGTTGAGCTTCTGGCCCGACTTGACGGTCTTCTTCGCTTCAAACTCGCCGCCCGGATGCAGAACCTTCAACACCGACCCGACGGTCACACTGACCGGGTCCACGTCGACCCAGGCGCCGTGCTCGGCGATGCCGCGGATCCGCCAATGCTTCTCGCTGACCTGGCGCAGTTCGATCAAGCCCCGCTCGGCGAGGTAGAACAGCGTCGCGGTCAGGGCTTGTTTGGGAACTGTCTCGGTCCGGATGTACTCCGTCTGCACCGGGCCGAGGCCCTCCGGTGGCGCGTACTGCAGTGGGAAACCCGGCGACGGTTCGACGGTGGTGCGGTACCACAGCAGACCGGCCAAGCCGGCCGCCACAGTCAGCGCCGCCACCCATAGCGCTCCGGCCAGCGACTGGCCCAGCACGCGGTCCCATTCATAGGTCCAGGGCAGCTCGGTCCGCGGCGGCGTCGGCACGTCCACACTTGCCCGCACTGTCACCGGCGTGCGCGGCGGGAGGTTTCGGGCCGAGAATTCCACCCTGTTCCCCGTGGTCGTCAGGTCCAGGCACTGCCCGCCGACGCCGTATCCGACCGAACACTGCACGCGGGGAACGTCTGCGGGCAGCCCGATCGAGATGTCGGCGCGCTGGATCCGGTTGTTCCAGGCCGGCGCGATCACGTTCCAGAAGAACACCGATTCGGTCGCGGCGGGCTCACCCGACGATGTCGCGAATCTCCGGTCCGCACCGGTGGTTCCGGGATCGAGGACACCGTCGATGGAGTAGCGGATCTCGTATACGTGCTCGCCGTAGCTCAGGTAGCTGTCGGGATCGCCGATCTTGGCGACCAGGAACCGCTCACCGTCTTCCCACAGCAGCTCGTAGGGCGCCGGGTCGCCGTCGAGAAGGATGGAGTCGATCTCCGGCACCTGGCGCACGTGAGGACTGTTGGGGTTGGTCACATCCCAGTACCGGAAGATGCCGTGCCTGCCGCTGGGAAAATCCGCGGTGATGGTCTCCACGGCGTCGAGCCGCCCGTCTTCGTCGACGAGGAGGTCCACGTCGTAGTCCGTGATGACGACGGGGTCGTCGGCGGGTGCGGCCTCCGAACCACCACCACCGCTGAACACCACTGGCCAGAGCACCGCAAATGCCAGCACCAGCAACGTGATCGACCACGCGAACAGCCGGCGCATGCGGTCCTCCTGTTGCGTGCGACGCCAGGTTTCCGGTTCACCCTAAGTGCAGCGGGCCGATTTCGGCGCGAACTGGCCATCGGGTCACCCGATGTGCAGCGGGTCGATCTGAACGCGAACCGGCTGTTGGTCGTGACGGGCGCTGAGCACGGCGGTGGCCCGGCGCAGGGTCGAGGAAAGGGCCAGTCCGGTGTCGCGGGGAACCCGCAACAGCATCCGGATCACCGTCGTGTCGGACGCCAGTCCCGGCGGTCGGCGCGCGCCGACCGGCAGGTCGACCGGGCCGAGTTGTTCGGTGCCCTCGGGCGTATCGGCGATGTCGAGCAAGCTGTGCACCGCCTCGGGCGGTCCGTCCACCGCGGCCATGTGCACGTCGGGCGGCAGGCCGACTTCAGCGCGCGCGTTCAACTCGGCGTCGGCGTGACCGACGGGGTCCCAGCGGATCAGCGCCTGCACGGTCGGTATCGCGGACTCGGCCACCACCGCGATCACCCCGCCGTCGCCGCGGTTGCGTACCAGGGCGCCCGCGGCCATCCACCGCCGCAAGGTGTCCTCGGCCGCCCGCAGGTCCTGGCGACCGAGCAGCGCCCAGCTGTCCAATAGCAGCGCGGCACCGTAGCCGCCCGCGACCACCGGTTCGGCGCCGGGCGTGGCGACGACAACCGCGGGCTGCGGCGCAACCTCGGCGACCATCGCGTCACCGCCGGAGGTGATGACCGTCGTGCCCGGAAACGCCCTGCCGAGTTCCTCGGCGGTGCGCCTGGCCCCGACGACGACCGCGCGCACCGCCTCCGAGCCGCACCGCACGCAGCGCAGCGACGGGTGGGCGCGCCCGCACCACCGGCACACCGCGCCTGCGGCATCGCGGTCGGGCAGCGACAAGGGCCCCGTGCAGTTGCGGCACCGGGCGATGGCCCGGCAGCGCCCGCACGCGAGGGCGGGTAGGTATCCGCGGCGGGGCACCTGCACCAGCACCGGGGCGCCGGATTCCAGCGCCTTGCGCGCCGCCTGCAGCGCCATCGACGGGAGCCTGGCCGACCGCGCGGCGGGGTCGCGTTCCTGTTCGAATCCGCTGTCGTCGAGGGCGATGACGCGCGGCGAGGCCGCCCGCACCGTCGGCCGCAGCGCGACCAGGTCGTGCGCCCAGCCGCTGCGCACCAGGGCCTGGGCTTCCGCGGTTCTCGCGAATCCGCCGATCAGTGCGGCGCAGCGCAGCTGATGTGCCCGCAACATCGCCACCTCGCGGGCATGCGGATACGGCGCACGGGGTTCGGCGAGCGTGTCGTCGCCGTCGTCCCACACCATCACCAGACCGAGGTCGGCCACAGGTGCGAACACCGCGCTGCGGGTGCCGATGACGAGCCGGGCCCTGCCGCGCAGCACCGACAACCAACGCCGATAGCGTTGCGCGGGGCCGAGTCCCGCCGACAAGGCCACCACCAGATTCTCGTCGAGGAGGCCGAGCGCGGCGGCGTGCACCGCGTCGATGTCGCGCTGATCCGGCACGATCACCAGCACACCGCGGCCCGAGTTCACCATCACCGCCGCGGCCTCGGCCAGCCGGTCGGGCCACGCCTCCCCGGGCAGCGCCTGCCAGACCGCTCGGGCGGCCCGTCCGCCCGCCAACGCCGCGAGGAACTGCTCACCTCTGCCGTAGGCGTTCCAGGAGTCGGTTGCGACGGGCTGCGGGTCGATCGGCGCCGTCGGCGGCGGCTCCTGTTTTTCGACCCGGGCATGCCGCGGCGGGATGGCCAGCCTCAGAACGTCCGCGCGGGTGCCGGCGTAACGGGCCGCCACGGCGTCGGCGAGTCGACGGATCTCGGGCGTCAGCACCGGCTCGGGCGAGACCACTCGATCGAGCCAGCCGAGCTTGCCCACGTGGTCGGTGTCGGACCGCCTCTCCAGGATGAACGCGTCGACCAGCCTGCCGTGGAACCGCACCCGGACGCGGACTCCGGGCTGCGCGTCGTCCGACTGCTCGGCGGAGACCAGGTAGTCGAACTCGCGGTCGAGGTGCGGGACGGTCAGCATCGGCAGCACACGCGCGACCGGCTCGTGCTCGGCAGGCTGTCTGGTGGCGCCCGGGCGGGCCGGGCTGTCGGACCGCGTCACGCAGGATTGGTAGCAGACGGCACCGACGTCCTGCCGAAGAAGAACCCGGCGGTGATGAGCACAAGCGAGGCCGCATACACCCACCAGATCGGCACCGCCAGGGCCTCGGACCCCAGCACGAACTTGCCGATCCCGATCATCGCGTCCGACACCGCGAAACACACCGCACCCAGCGCCGTCCACGGCGTGGGCAACCGGGCCATCAGCGCGGCGCACACCATCGCGCCGAGCACCGCGATGTACAGCGTGACCGGTACGGCCATGCCCTCGGCGATGAGCCGCGGCCAGAACCACACCAGCAGGGCCAGGCAGGCCGCGACCGTGACCGCGGCGGCGGCCAGCCTCGGACTGGAGCGGGCGACCAACGGCCACAGCGCGCCCAGGAAGCTCAGGTGGGCGACGAGGAACGCGGCCAGCCCGAGCACGAACGACGGCTCCCACCACGGCAGCGCCAACAGGAAATCGCCGGCCGCCGAGAACAGCAGCGCAGCCACCAACCAGCGTCGTTCCCGCGCGACCGGATGTGTCACCGCAGCCGCGGCGAGCAGCACCGCCGCAGCGGCCTTGACCGCGGGCTGCAGCACGAACTGCCCGGTGAGCTCGGCACCGGCAGGCAGTCGCAATGCGGTCGCGATCAGGAACAGCCCGTACCCGGCGGCCACGACGGTGGCGGCCACCCACAGAAGTCGGGTCCGCCGGTGAACGTACGGTGTCCCCATGTCAGTCCCTGAGGTGGGGCCAACCAGCCCGGAACCCATAGACGCCATTCTGCTGAAGGTACTGCAGGCAGTTCCGTTCCAGTTGACAACCGACGGGGGCGTGCAGGCCGCACGTGAGCGGTTCAACGCGCTGCCGCGAGTCGAGATCCTCCCCGAGGTGGAGGCACAGGACCGCACGGTCGACGGGCCCGGTGGCCCGATCCCCGTCCGGGTGTACCGGCCGCCGACCGCGTCCGATGCGCCCGCCCCCGCGGTGGTGTTCTTTCACGGCGGCGGCTGGTGTGTCGGTGACCTCGACAGCTACGACGGCACCGCGCGTCGACATGCGGCCGACGCCGAGGCCGTGGTGGTGGCCGTCGACTACCGGCTGGCTCCCGAGCACCCCTTCCCCGCCGCTGTCGACGATGTGTGGGCGGTGACGCGGTGGGTCGCCGCGAGCGCGGACGAGCTGGGCGTCGACGCGGGTCGGCTCGCGGTGGCCGGCGACTCGGCGGGCGGCAATCTCGCCGCGGTGGTGGCGCAGTTGGCGCGCGACGCGCGCGGGCCGCAGATCTGTTTCCAGCTGCTGTGGTATCCGGCCACGACGTGGGACACCACGTTGCCGTCGTTCGCCGAGAACGCCGACGCGCCGATCCTCGATTTCGCTGCGGTGGGCGGCTTTTCGCGGTGGTACGTCGGCGACATGGATCTGTCGGACATGCCGGCGACGCTGGCGCCGGCGCGCGCCGCGGACCTGACCGGGCTGCCGCCGGCCTACATCGCCGTCGCGGGCCATGACCCGTTGCGTGATGACGGGGCCCGATATGCGGAATTGTTGTCCGCCGCCGGGGTTTGCGTCGAACTGCACAACGCCGGAACACTCGTGCACGGCTACCTCGGCTATGCCGGGGTGGTGCCCGCGGCGACTGAGGCCACCGAACGGGGATTGAGGGCGCTGCGCGGCGCGTTACACGCTGTGTGAGCACAACAAAATCCATAGACACCGTGCACGCGTTCTGGGATGAGGTCTGGAACGCCCATGATCCGGCGGCGGTGGACCGCTTCGTGGTCGACGACTTCGTGATCATCACCGGCGGCGAGACGGTGCGTGGCCGCGAGAATTTCAAGGCCTGGATCGCCGGATTCCTGAACAAGGTCGACGACTTACATCTCGAGGTCGTCGAGTCGTTCGAGAGCGCCGACGGCAGGCGCGTCGCGTCGCGGTGGCTACTGACGGGGAAGAACAACGGCTACCTCGGAAGCTCGCCCGACGGCAGCGAAATTGCGATGACCGGTACCGCGGTCTGGGCTGTCGGCGAGGACGGCAAGCTGCTCACCAACTGGGTCGAACGCAGCGCTTGGGAGCTGTCGCAACGGCTGAACAACGGGGGTACCGTGATCGGGACGTGAGCGACACGGGGAGGCTCTATGACAGTGCCCGATCACGACACCATCATCGTCGGCGCCGGCTTCTCCGGCATCGGGGCGGGGATCAGCCTCGACAAGGCCGGGCTGGGTGACTATCTGATCATCGAAGCCGGCGAGGGACCGGGTGGGACGTGGTACTGGAACACGTATCCCGGTATCGCCGTTGATATTCCGTCGTTCTCCTACCAGTTCTCGTTCGAGCAGAGCCCGGAATGGACCCGCACGTACGCACCGGGGAGCGAGTTACGCGCCTACGCCGAGCACTGCGTCGACAAGTACCGTCTGCGGCCCAAGATCCGGTTCAATACCAAGGTGCTGGGCGCCGTCTACGACGACGAGCAGAACCTGTGGCGGATCGAACTCGACTCCGGCGACGTCCTGACATCACGGTTTTTGATCAATGCGTGCGGCGCACTGGTCACGCCGAACCTGCCCGACATCGACGGCGTCGACTCGTTCGCCGGCGTGACCATGCACACCGCGCGCTGGGACCACTCGCAGGACCTCTCGGGCAAGCGCGTCGCGGTCATCGGCACCGGAGCGTCAGCGGTGCAGGTGATCCCCGAGATCGCGCCGATCGTCAAGCAGCTCACCGTCTTTCAGCGCACACCGATCTGGTGTTTCCCCAAGTTCGACGTGCCGCTGTCGCCGACGGTGCGGCGGATGATGCGGCTGCCCGGCGGCCATGTGGTGCAGCGGATGCTCAGCCAGGCGTTCGTCGAGCTCACCTTCACGCTGCCCGCACAGTACTTCTCCATCAACCCGATGGCCAAGAACATGTCGAAGGTCGGCGAATCGTATCTGCGTAAAGAGGTGCACGATCCGGAGGTCCGGGAAAAGCTCACGCCCGACTACGCCGTCGGCTGCAAGCGGCCCGGCTTCCACAACACCTATCTGTCGACCTACAACCGCGACAACGTTGAGTTGGTCACCGAGCCGATCGACAAGATCACCGGTTCGGGTGTGGCCACCGTCGACGGCGCCACCCGCGAGGCCGACGTGCTGATCCTGGCCACCGGGTTCAAGGTGATGGACACCGACGAGATGCCGACCTTCTCGGTGACCGGGGCCGGCGGCCGGTCCTGGAGCCGGCATTGGCAGGAAAACCGGCTGCAGGCCTACGAAGGAGTGAGTGTGCCGGGTTTCCCGAACTTCTTCACGGTGTTCGGGCCGTACGGCTACGTCGGTTCGTCATATTTCGCGCTCATCGAGACGCAGACGCATCACATCGTCCGCTGCCTCAAGCACGCCCGACGCGAGGGCGCCCGCCGCGTGGAGGTCACGCAGGAGGCCAACGACCGCTACTTCGCCGAGATGATGCGCAAACGGCACCGCCAGATCTTCTGGCAGGAAAGCTGCCAGCGGGCCAACAGCTACTACTTCGACAAGAACGGCGACGCCCCGCTGCGGCCGACCACCACGCTCGAGGCGTACTGGCGCAGCCGCCGCTTCCCGCTTCGGGATTACGCGTTCAGTTCGTAGGCCACCATCGCGCCGAGGCCGACGAAATGGCTGGAATCAGGTGTCTACGGCGACCATTTCGTCAGTTTCGGCGCTGGGATTAGGACTAGACGGACCTATCTCGTCCGACTCCTCAACGCGGCTCGTACCTCGCCGCTTGATCGTCGTCAGACGGAAGCCTTGAGCTCGTCGACCTTGTTCAACTGCTCCCACGGCAGCTCGACGTCGGTGCGGCCGAAGTGGCCGTACGCGGCGGTCTGCGCGTAGATCGGGCGCAGCAGGTCCAGGTCGCGCACGATCGCGCCGGGGCGCAGGTCGAATACCGAGGTGATGGCCTTCTCGATGCGGCCCGGGTCGACGGACTCGCTGCCGAAGGTCTCCACGAACAGGCCGACCGGAGCGGCCTTGCCGATCGCGTAAGCGACCTGGACCTCAACGCGCTCGGCCAGACCCGCCGCGACCACGTTCTTCGCCACCCAGCGCATCGCGTAGGCCGCCGAGCGGTCCACCTTTGACGGGTCCTTGCCCGAGAACGCGCCGCCGCCGTGACGGGCCCATCCTCCGTAGGTGTCGACGATGATCTTGCGGCCCGTCAGCCCCGCGTCACCCATGGGGCCGCCGAGCACGAACTTGCCGGTCGGGTTCACCAGCAGGCGGAAGTCGGAGATGTCCATCGAGTCGTGGCCCAGGTCGGCAAGGACGGTGTTGACGACCTTCTCGCGGATGTCCGGCGTCAGCGTCCCTTCGAGGTCGATGCCCGCCGCGTGCTGCGTCGACAGCACAACCGTGTCGAGGCGCACCGGGGTGGTGCCGTCGTACTGCACGGTGACCTGGGTCTTGCCGTCGGGGCGCAGGTAGTCGAGCACACCGCTCTTGCGGACCTCGGTCAGCCGGCGCGACAGCCGGTGTGCGAGCGCGATCGGCAGCGGCATCAGCTCGGGCGTGTCCTTGATCGCGTAGCCGAACATCAGGCCCTGGTCGCCCGCGCCCTGCAGATCGAGCGGGTCGCCCGCGCCCTCGACGCGGGTCTCGTGCGCGGTGTCGACGCCCATCGCGATATCGGGCGACTGACGACCGATGCCGATGTTGACGCCGCAGGTCTCACCGTCGAAGCCCTTCTCCGACGAGTCGTAACCGATCTCCAGGATGCGCTCGCGCACCGTGGTGGCGATGTCGGCGAAGGCCTCCTTGGCCGCCGTCGTCACCTCGCCGACGACGTGCACCTGCCCGGTGGTGACCAGTGTCTCCACGGCAACTCGCGACTTGGGATCGCCCGCGAGCAAAGCGTCGAGCACCGAGTCGCTGATCGCGTCGCAGATCTTGTCGGGGTGGCCCTCGGTTACCGACTCACTGGTGAACAGCCGAGCTTCACTCACGGTGTGATCCTTCCGCTCAAGTCATCTTGAGGTAGTTAGTCCATCAAATTGTAGGAGTGCCCTGTTGCACCCAAGCCTGTGCTTGCCTCGCGCGCAAGCATTTCACGCAGCCGGATGCGTGATCCGCGCTACCCGCTGCCGCTGTGCAGGAAGGCCACGATCGCGTCCACGATACGGCTGGCCATCAGCGTCTTCGAACCGTGCTCCAGAGCGGACTCCGCGCCGTCGGCCGCGAGCAGCCAACCGTCGTTGTTGTCCACTTCGAACGCCCGATTCTCGCCCACCGCATTGACCACGAGCAAATCGCATCCCTTGCGCTGCAGCTTCGCGCGAGCGTGGTGAAGCACGTCGCCGTTGGCATCGCCGGTCTCGGCAGCGAACCCCACGATGGCCCGCATATTCGGCAGCTGCCCGTCGGCGCGGGCCCGCACGGCACCGGCGAGCACATCCTCGGTGCGAGTCAATTCGATCACCGGCGCGGCGGCGTCCGGATCGGCCGACTTCTTGATCTTGCTGGTCTGCACCTGCATGGGCCGGAAATCGGCCACCGCGGCCGCCATCACCAGCACATGCGCGTCGGGTGCATGCTTGGACACGGCGTCCTTGAGCTGGGCGGCCGAGACGATGTGCACGACCTCGACGCCCGCCGGGTCGACGAGCCCGGCGGTGTTGCCGGCGATGAGCGTGACGTCGGCACCGCGCTGGGCCATCACCCGCGCCATCGCATAGCCCTGCTTGCCCGAACTGCGGTTGCCGATGAACCGCACGGGATCGATCGGCTCGCGCGTCCCGCCCGCGGAGACCAGCACCTTGACGCCCGCCAGGTCGTAGGGCAGGGCGTCGGGTCGCGTCAGCAAAAGCTGCGCCAGCGTGCTGATCTCCTCGGCCTCGGGCAGTCGGCCCGCGCCGCTGTCGGCTCCGGTCAACCGGCCCGACGCGGGTTCGAGGACGACGGCACCGCGGCGGCGTAGCGTGGCGACGTTCTCCACCGTCGCGGGGTGCAACCACATCTCGGTGTGCATGGCCGGGGCGAACAGCACCGGACATCGCGCGGTCAGCAGGGTCGCGGTCAGCAGGTCGTCCGCCCGGCCCGCGACGGCCCGCGCCAGAAGATCCGCGGTGGCGGGAGCGACGACGACCAGGTCGGCCTCCTGGCCGAAGCGGACGTGCGGCACCTCGTGGACGTCGTCCCAGACGCCGGTGTGCACGGAATGACCCGAGAGGGCCTCGAAGGTGGCGGCACCGACGAACCGCAGCGCGGACTCGGTGGGCACGACGCGGACGTCGTGTCCGGCCTCGGTGAGCTGTCTGACCACCGTGGCCGCCTTGTAGGCGGCGATACCACCGGCGACGCCGACGATGATCCGCTTGGGCTCCATGGCGGCCGCTCCCCTATGCCTCGCGGTGTTGCTATTCGCCTTCGGTGTGCTCGAGCAGGTCGGCGTGGATCTCGCGCAGCGCGATCGACAGCGGCTTCTCCTGCAGGCCCGGCTCGACCAGCGGGCCGACGTACTCGAGGATGCCGTCGCCGAGCTGGTTGTAGTAGTCGTTGATCTGGCGAGCGCGCTTGGCGGCATAGATCACCAGCGCATACTTGCTCGACGCGCGATCCAGCAGCTCGTCGATGGGCGGGTTGGTGATGCCCAACGGCGTGTCGTAGGCGCTGGCTGCGGACGTGTCGAAGTCGTCCACAGCTGCCAGCTGCGTGTCGGCGTGCGGGGTGCTCACGAAAAATTCTCCTGGCGGTTTTAGCTGAATGCGAGATAGCTGTCGGGCCTGCGGCGCCGTCTCCGGCGCATACTTATCGGTGGCCCACCAGCAAGGATACCAATTCGGCGCAGGCAGACTCCAATTGACTGTTCACGACCACGGTGTCGAAGTCGTCCTGTGCGGCGAGTTCGGCTCGGGCGGTGGCCAGCCGGCGCTCGATCGCCTCGGGTGTCTCGGTTCCGCGTCCGGTCAGCCGGTTCTTCAGCTCCTCCCAGCTCGGCGGGGCCAGGAAGACGGTCAGTGCCTCGGGCATGGCGGCCTTGACGGCCCGCGCGCCCGCGAGATCCACCTCGATCAGAACGGGCCTGTCGGCGGAGATCGCCTCGCGAACGGGCCGCGCTGGTGTTCCGGAGCGGTGCAATCCGCCGTGGATCTCCGCCCATTCGAGCAGGGCGCCATCGGCGATCAGTTCATCGAATTCGTCGGAGGTCACGAACGAGTAATCAACGCCGTCGACTTCACCCGGCCGCGGGGCCCTGGTGGTGACGGACACGCTGAAATGCAGGTCGGGAACGCGTTCGCGCAGACAGCGAACGACGGTCGACTTCCCGACGGCAGAGGGGCCGGACAGCACGACTACCCGGCCGGCCCCTCGGCCGGCGCTCAACTTATGCGCCTAGGACTGGTCGAACTTTTCCAGCAGCGCCTTGCGCTGACGATCGCCGAGGCCGCGCAACCGGCGGGTCGGGGCGATCTCGAGCTCGGTCATGATCTCCTGCGCCTTGACCTTGCCGACCTTGGGCAACGCCTCCAGAAGCGCCGAAACCTTCATCTTGCCCAAGACCTCATCGGTCTCGGCATCCTTGAGCACCTGCTTGAGGTTGGTGCCGCCGCGCTTGAGCCGATCCTTCAATTCGGCTCGGGCTCGACGTGCGGCGGCAGCCTTCTCCAACGCGGCCGCGCGCTGTTCGTCGGTCAACTGGGGAAGGGCCACGGGTTCCTCCGTCTCATCACCATCAATTTCCACTGCCTCGGCTGATAGGGAAAACCCAGAAACAGCCAGCGACGACGACCGTACCCACGCAGGCTGACGAATGCGAACCCCACCCCCTGGTTACGGCGTCAAAAGCCCAGCGTGTCGGGCGGTCGCGCCGCGCACGCGCCAACGGCGCCTCGCGGCCAGGACCGGCGAAATCTCATTTTGCCCCGCCGGAACCGCCTGCATATCAAGGCATTTCGGATCGTGCGGGAGTGCTGATCGGGCGCTCAGCGCGTGACCTGGGCCACACTTCGATTGGTCGGCGCCGCGAAAAAAGAAAATTTTCGCTGGTCATCAGCTTTCGGGCGTGTCGCGAGCAGCCGGTTTGTGACTTCTGTGACAGCTGAGCCTGGCGGTGCATGTGTTGTGTTGCCGGCCGGTGTGTCATGCCAGGTGGGCGACCGCATCGCGCATTTTCTCGGCCGCGGAGCGCACCGCTGCCACGTCCGGTCCGGCGCGCAGCACCTCGCGGGAGACCGCGGGCAGCAACTGGCCGCGTTGGGCCCCTCCGAGCCCGCTCAGCGCGTCCGGGCGCCCGCCCTGGGCGCCGACACCGGGGACCAGTACCGGTCCGGCGAGCGCGCTGACGTCGGGCGGTTCGGCCAGGGTGGCGCCGACGACGACGCCGATCGGGCCGGGTTGTGCGGGCACGGTGTGGTTGACCGCCGCGGCGGCGTCGACGATCGACTGCGCGACGGTGCGCCCGCCGGCATCGGCGCGCTGTACGGACGCGCCCTCGGGATTCGAGGTGGCCGCGAGCACGAACACGCCGCGGTCATTGGCCAACGCGGTCTCGATCAGCGGTTGCAGCGAGCCGAAGCCCAGGTAGGGCGATGCGGTCACCGCGTCGGCGGCCAGCGGCGAATCACCCGCCCACGCGGCGGCGTAGGCGGCCATCGTCGAACCGATATCGCCACGTTTGGCGTCGGCGAGCACCAGCACGCCGGCCTCGCGGAGCGCGGCGATGGTGTGCTCGAGCACCATGAACCCGGCGGCGCCGTACGCCTCGAAGAACGCGACCTGCGGTTTGACGACGGCGAAGTCGGCGAACGCCGTCACACACACAGAGCAGAACCGGCGCAACCCGTCGGCGTCAGCGGTGAGTCCCCACGCGCGCATCAACTCCGGGTGCGGATCGATGCCCAGGCACAGCGGTCCACGCCGGGCCACCGCGTCGGCCAACCGCAGGCCGAAACCCGTCACGGCCCCAGCACGCTGTGCAGTTCCTGCAGCGACATCACGCCGATGTCGCCGCGGATGCCGGCCTCGATGCCCTGTACCGCCGCGGACGCGCCCTGCACCGTCGTCACACACGGGATGCTGTTCGCCACTGCCGCGGAACGGATCTCGTATCCGTCGACACGAGGACCGGAGTTGCCGTACGGGGTGTTGATCACCATGTCCACCTCCCCGGCCTTGATGAGGTCGACGGCCGACGATGCGGGCCTGTCCTCGCTGGGCTCCTGGAAGTGCTTGCGCACCTCTTCGCACGGAATCCCGTTGCGCCGCAACATCTCCGCGGTGCCTTCGGTGGCCAGAACCCGGAACCCGAGATCGGCGAGCCGTTTGACGGGGAACACCAGCGATCGCTTGTCGCGGTTGGCCACCGACACGAACACGGTGCCCTCCAGCGGCAGGGACCCGTAGGCGGCGGTCTGGCTCTTGGCGAAGGCGCTTCCGAAGTCGTGGTCGATGCCCATGACCTCACCCGTCGACTTCATCTCCGGGCCCAGCAGCGAGTCGATCTGCGTGCCATCGTGTTTGCGGAACCGGTTGAACGGCAGGACGGCTTCCTTGACCGCGACCGGAGCGTTGCGTGCGGTGCTCGCGCCGTCCCCGGTGCGCGCCAGCACGCCTTTCTCGCGCAGTTCGGCGATGGTCGCGCCGAGCATGATCCGCGCACACGCCTTGGCCAGGGGCACCGCGGTCGCCTTCGAGACGAACGGCACGGTGCGGCTGGCACGCGGGTTGGCCTCCAGCACGTAGAGCACATCGTCCTTGAGCGCGTACTGCACATTGAGCAGGCCCACCACGCCGATGCCGTGGGCGATCGCTTCGGTGGCACGTCGCACGGCCTCGATGTCGCTGCGGCCCAACGTCACCGGCGGCAGCGCGCACGCGGAGTCACCGGAGTGGATGCCGGCCTCCTCGATGTGCTCCATGATGCCGCCGATGTAGACCTCGGTCCCGTCGCACAGCGCATCGACGTCGATCTCGATGGCGTCCTCGAGGAACCTGTCCACCAGCACCGGATGTTCGGGCGAGAGTTCGGTGGCCCTGGTGATGTAGCCGTGCAGCGTCTCGTCGTCGTAGACGATCTCCATGCCGCGACCGCCGAGGACGTAGGAGGGCCGCACCAGCACGGGGTAGCCGATGTCGGCGGCGATGCGCCGCGCCTGGTCGAAGCTGGTGGCCAGGCCGAACTTCGGGGCGGGTAGGCCTGCATTGGTCAGCACCTCGCCGAATGCGCCGCGATCCTCGGCCAGGTCGATCGCCTTGGGACTCGTACCGACGATCGGCACGCCCGCGTTCTGCAGGCGTTCGGCCAGTCCGAGCGGTGTCTGGCCGCCGAGCTGCACGATGACGCCGACGACACCGGGACCGCCTGCGCCGGAGACGGATTCGGCGTAGTACACCTCGAGCACGTCCTCGAAGGTGAGCGGTTCGAAGTAGAGCCGGTCGGCGGTGTCGTAGTCGGTGGACACCGTCTCGGGGTTGCAGTTGACCATGACCGTCTCGAAGCCGGCCTGGCTCAGGGTCGTTGCGGCGTGCACGCAGCTGTAATCGAACTCGATGCCCTGCCCGATGCGGTTGGGGCCCGATCCGAGGATCAGCACCTTGGGCCGCTCGGTCTGCGGGGCCACCTCCGTCTCGGCGGCGGGGTCGAGCTCGTAGCTGCTGTAGTGGTACGGGGTCTTGGCCTCGAACTCGGCGGCACACGTGTCGACGGTCTTGAACACCGGGTGGATGCCGAGTCGCTGGCGCAGTGCCCGGACGCCGACCTCACCGGCGAGTTCGGGCCGCAGCGCGGCGATCTGGCGGTCGGACAGCCCGTGGTACTTGGCGCGCCGCAACAGGTCGGCATCGAGCACCGGCGCATCGACGATCTCGGCGCGCAGCGCGACCAGCCCGGCGATCTGCTCGACGAACCACGGGTCGACTCCGGAGGCCTGAGACACCTGCTCGACGGTCGCGCCCTTGCGCAGCACCAGCTCCAGGTCGTACAGGCGCCCGTCCGACGGTGTACTCAGCCGCTCCAGCAACTCGTCGACGGTGACTGTGTCCTCGTCGGGGTCGGCTTTGGTCCAGAACCCGGCGCGGCCGGACTCCAGCGAGCGCATCACCTTGCCGAGCGCCTCGATGAAGTTGCGCCCCAACGACATTGCCTCGCCGACCGACTTCATGGTGGTGGTCAGCGTGCCGTCGGCGCCGGGGAACTTCTCGAATGCGAAGCGCGGGGCCTTGACGACGACGTAGTCGAGCGTCGGCTCGAAACAGGCCGGGGTCTCCTTGGTGATGTCGTTGACGATTTCGTCGAGCGTGTAGCCGATGGCCAGCTTCGCCGCGATCTTGGCGATCGGGAACCCGGTGGCCTTGGACGCCAGCGCGCTGGACCGCGACACCCGCGGGTTCATCTCGATCACGATCAGGCGCCCGTCGGCGGGGTTGACGGCGAACTGGATGTTGCAGCCGCCGGTGTCGACGCCGACCTCGCGCAGGATCGCGATGCCCAGATCGCGCATCGTCTGGTACTCGCGGTCGGTGAGCGTCATGGCCGGCGCGACGGTGACCGAGTCGCCGGTGTGCACACCCATCGGGTCGAAGTTCTCGATCGAGCACACCACCACCACGTTGTCGCGGCCGTCGCGCATCAACTCGAGTTCGTATTCCTTCCAGCCGAAGATCGACTCCTCGATGAGCACGTTGGCGCTCGGCGAGGCGGCGAGCCCGTCACCGGCCATCCGGTCGACGTCCTCGGCGGAGTACGCCATCCCCGAGCCCAGCCCGCCCATCGTGAAGGACGGGCGCACCACCACCGGCAAGCCGAGGTCCTCGACCGTTTCGCGCACCTCGTCCATCGTGAAACACACTCGCGAGCGCGCGGATTCGCCGCCGACCTTGGCGACGATGTCCTTGAACCGCTGCCGGTCCTCGCCGCGCTGGATGGCCTCGAAGTCCGCGCCGATCAGCTCCACGCCGTGCTTGGCCAGCGCCCCCGACTCCGACAGCGCGACCGCGGTGTTCAGCGCCGTCTGGCCGCCCAGTGTGGCCAGCAGGCCGTCGATCTTGTTGCCGCGCTCGGCCTGCTGCACGATCACCCGCTCGACGAACGCCGGCGTGATCGGCTCCACGTAAGTGTGGTCGGCGTACTCGGGGTCGGTCATGATCGTCGCCGGGTTCGAGTTGATCAGGCTGACCTGCAACCCCTCGGCGCGCAACACCCGGCACGCCTGGGTGCCGGAGTAGTCGAACTCAGCGGCCTGACCGATCACGATCGGCCCGGAGCCGATCACCAGGACGTGGTTCAGGTCGCTCCGCTTGGGCATTAGCTGGCCTCATTCCGCGAAACTGCATTCCCGCAGCGAAAGTGCGAGTAATGGCCTGCTGGAATGCAATTTCGGCGCAAATCAGGCACCCTTCTCCCCTGCCATCAGGTCGACAAACTGGTCGAACAGATAGTTCGCATCGTGAGGTCCCGCGGCGGCCTCCGGGTGGTACTGCACCGAAAAAGCCAGCCCACTGACGAGCTTGATGCCCTCCACGACACCGTCGTTGGCGCAGGTGTGGCTGACGATCGCCTCGCCGAACGGGGTATCGAAAACCTCGCCGCGCTCTCCTTCTAACGCGAAACCATGGTTCTGCGCGGTGATCGCGACGGCGCCGGTCTGGTGGTCGATCACCGGCACATTGATCCCACGGTGGCCGAACACCATCTTGTACGTCGAGCGTCCCAGCGCACGGCCCAGGATCTGATTGCCGAAACAGATGCCGAACAGCGGAATGCCCGCGCCGAGCACCTCCCGGGTGACGGCCACGATGTGATCGGCGGTGGCGGGGTCGCCCGGGCCGTTGGACAGGAACACACCGTCGGGTTTCAGGTCGGCGATCTGCTCATAGGTCGTCGACGCCGGCAACACGTGGCTGCGGATACCGCGCCTGGCGAAATTGCGGGGGGTGTTCGTCTTGATGCCGAGGTCGATCGCGGCCACCGTGAACCGTTGCGGTCCTTGAGGTTCCACCACATAGGTGGCGTCGGTGCTGACCTCTCCGGCCAGGTTCGCGCCGAGCATGCCGGGCTGGCTGCGCACCCGCTCGAGCAGTTCGTCGGGGTCGGCCAGCGCCGGACCGGAGAACAACCCGGCCCGCATCGAGCCCCGACTGCGCAAGTGGCGCACGACCGCGCGAGTGTCGATGCCCGCGATGCCGACGATGCCCTGGCGTTCGAGTTCCTCGTCGAGCGTGCCGGTGGCCCGCCAGTTCGAGGCCCTCGGCGAGGGATCGCGCACCGCATAACCGGCCACCCAGATCTTGTCGCCGCGGCTCTCGGCGTCCTCGTGGTTCCATCCGGTGTTGCCGATCTGCGGTGCCGTCGCGACCACGATCTGCCCGTGGTAACTCGGATCGGTGAGCGTCTCCTGATAGCCCGACATTCCCGTGGAGAACACCGCCTCGCCGAGCGCCTGCCCGACCGCGCCGAACGTCGTGCCCGTGAAGACGCGGCCGTCCTCGAGCACCAACAGTGCCTTCTGCGTTTCGCGACGAGCGCTCATCGCCGCCTTGTCGGTTCCTCTCACACCGCCTCCTGTTCCACCCAATGCGAGTACTCGCGGCGGTCGTTGGCGCGGAACCCGGTATCGATTTCGGTGCCCGACGGCAGTCGCCACCGGATCGCGAGAATGCCTTCGTGCGTCATCGCCTTGCCCGCGATCCCCCGCTCGGTGCGGATTTCGGTGATCGCCTCGTCGGGAATCCAGATCGGCAGGGCCCCGCTGCGCTGCAACATGATTCCTTCGGGGTAGCGCGTCAGCACGGCCTTGGCGCGGAAGCCCAGGTCGCCGACCACGATTCGGTCGTTCCAATGGGGGGCCAGCGTGGTGCCGACGTACAGGCCCTTGGTGGCGGACACGATCGCGGGCCCGACCGTGTCGGGAAGCGCGGGCAGTGTCCCGATCAGTTCGGCCTGACGTTCGGCGCGGCGGCGCCATCCCCGGATCATCGCCTGGATCAGCACCGCGATGAGCACGGCCACGACGGCCGCCATGATCAGCGATCCGACGAGCGTGGCTGTATTCATGCCGGACACTTCCCATCGCGCGCAGTCACCTTGCCGCGCAACAACGTCAGCGTGACCGCCGCGGGCAGTTCGAGCGCCTCATAGGGCGTGTTGGCCGAGCGGCTGGCCAGCGCGGAACCCTCAACCGTCCACGTCGCGTCCGGGTCGACCACCGTCAGGTTGGCCGGCTCGCCGATTTCCAGTGGCCTTCCCTGATCGGGCAGCCCGACGATTTCGGCGGGCCGCTCGCTCATCACCCGCGCGACGTCCCGCCAGCTCAGCAGCCCCGGGCGCACCATGGTCTCGACCACCACCGACAGCGCGGTCTGCAATCCGAGCATGCCGGGGCGGGCGACGGAGAACTCGCAGCACTTCTCGTGCTCGGCGTGCGGGGCGTGATCGGTGGCCACACAGTCGATGATCCCGTCCGCCAGCGCCTGGCGCAGCGACCGCGCGTCCGAGGCCTCACGCAGCGGCGGGTTGACCCGATAGCGCCCGTCGTAGGTGGCCAGCCGTTCGTCGTCGAGCAGCAGGTGGTGTGGGGTCACCTCCGCTGTGATCGAGATCCCCTGTGATTTCGCCCATCGCACGATCTCGACCGTGCCCGAGGTGGACGCATGGCAGATGTGCACCCGCGCACCGGCGTCGCGCGCCAGCAGCGCATCGCGCGCGACGATCGACTCCTCGGCCGCGCGCGGCCACCCGGCGAGGCCCAGCCGCGCGGCGTTGGGACCTTCGTGGGCAACGGCGCCGACCGTGAGCCGGGGCTCCTCGGCGTGCTGGGCGATCAGCACGCCGAGCCCGGTGGCGTATTCGAGCGCGCGGCGCATGATCAGCGGGTCGTGCACACAGATGCCGTCGTCGGAGAACATCCGCACCTGCGCGGCACCGCTTGCCATCATCCCCATCTCGGTGAGCTGGGCACCCGCCAGGCCGACGGTCACCGCGCCGACGGGGTGCACGTCGACCAGACCCACCTGCTGACCTCGCTGCCAGACATGGTCGGTCACCACGGGGCTGTCGGCGACTGGGGTGGTGTTGGCCATGGCGAACACCGCGGTGTACCCGCCCAGAGCGGCTGCGGCCGAGCCGGTTTCGATGTCCTCGGCGTACTCGCGGCCGGGCTCGCGCAGGTGGGTGTGCAGGTCGACGAAGCCGGGGAGCAGCACCTGATCGGTGGCGTCGATGACCTCGGAGGCCTTCTCGAGGCCGCCGGACTCCGCCAGGTCCGCGCCGATGTCGGCGATCTGCCCTTCGTCCACCAACACGTCGACGCGGTCGCCCTCGCCGTAGAGCCGGACCCCTCGTATCAGCACGCTCATACGCTGATCGCCTCTTTCTCGGCACCCACCAACAAGTGGAACAGCACCGCCATCCGGATATGCACACCGTTGGAAACCTGCTGCAGCACAGCCGATTGCGACGAGTCCGCGACGGAGAACGCGATCTCCATACCGCGGACCATCGGGCCCGGGTGCAGCACCACCGCGTTACCCGAAAGCAGCGCCTGGCGCTTCTCGGACAAGCCGTAGAGCACCGAGTACTCCCTGGCCGACGGGAAGAAGCCGCCGTTCATGCGCTCGGCCTGCACCCTCAACATCAGCACCGCATCGGCCAGCGGCAGTTCGGCGTCGAGGTCGTGCGAGACGGTGACCGGCCAGCCGGCGACACCGACCGGCAGCAGCGTCGGCGGCGCGACCAACACCACCTCCGCGCCGAGGGTGTGCAGCAGAAGCACATTCGAGCGGGCCACCCGGCTGTGCAGGACATCGCCGACGATGACCACCCGCTTGCCCTCGATGTCGCCGAGGCGCTGGCGGATGGTCAACGCGTCGAGCAGCGCCTGGGTGGGGTGCTCGTGGGTGCCGTCGCCGGCGTTGATGACCGCAGGACCGTGCCCGTCCTCGGTGGCCGTCCACTCGGCGAGTTGTTGCGGCGCTCCCGAGGCAGGGTGGCGCAGGATCAGCGCGTCGGCTCCGGCGGCCCGCAGCGTCAACGCGGTGTCGCGCAGCGACTCCCCCTTGGACACCGACGATCCCGAGGCGCTGACGTTGATCACGTCGGCGCTCATCCACTTGCCGGCGACCTCGAAGGAGACCCGGGTGCGGGTCGAGTTCTCGTAGAACATCGTGATGATCGTGCGCCCGCGCAGGGTGGGCAGCTTCTTGACCTCGCGGCCGAGCAGCGCCTGGCTGAAACGGTCGGCGTTGTCGAGGATCGCCAGCGCGTCGTCGCGCGACAGATCCGCCGCCGAGAGCAGATGTTTCACCTGATCGGACCTCCGTACGGCGCGATGGACACACGGTCGTAGCCGTCGTCTTCGGCCAACCGGACCTTGACGTTCTCGCTTCGGGACGTGGGCACGTTCTTGCCCACGTAGTCGGCGCGTAGCGGCAGCTCCCGGTGGCCGCGGTCGACGAGGACCGCCAGCTGCACCGCCTTCGGTCTGCCGATGTCGCGCAGCGCGTCCAGGGCCGCGCGCACCGAGCGGCCGGTGTAGAGCACGTCGTCGACGAGAATGACCAGCGACTGATCGACACCGCCCTCGGGTATCGAGGTCTCCTCCAGAGCGCGGGGCGGCTTGAAGTCGAGGTCGTCGCGGTACAGCGTGTTGTCGAGCGCGCCGTGCGGGACGACGACGCCGGAGAACTCCTTGATTTTCTCGGCGAGCCGGGTGGCCAGCGTCACGCCCCGGGTCGGGATGCCGAGCAGGACGACGCGGGGAGCCGTGGCGTCGTCGGGGGAACCGTCGAGTGCGGTCTTCTCGATGATCTGGTGGGCGATACGGGAAATGGTGCGGCCGACGTCCGCTGCGGACATCAGCTCCCGGTCGGTGCCCGACGAGCCTTCATGCGCGCCCAAGCGACTCTGACCTCCTTCTCCGCCTCTCTGGACGGCTCCTTAAAGGACGTCGAAACTGCGGGGAAGCTTAGCACCCGGACGACGGTGGTCCGTTCGCGCCACGAAGGCGACTGCCCACACCACCGTGTCAGTAGGCTTGCCGCGATGAAACTCGACGGCAACCACGCGTCCATCCGCGAGGCGATCGACGCCGGGCTCCTCGCCGGGGCGGTGACCCTCGTGTGGCACGCCGGCGAGGTGGTTCAGGTCAACGAGTTGGGGCACCGCGACGTCGACGCCGGGCTGCCGATGCAGCGCGACACGATCTTCCGCATCGCCTCGATGACCAAGCCGGTGACGGTCGCGGCCGCGATGAGCATTCTCGAGGAGGGCCGCTTCGCGCTCACCGACCCGATCGCCAGGTGGGTGCCCGAACTCGCCGACATGCATGTGCTTGTCGACCCGCGGGGTGAGCTCGACAAGACCACGCCTGCCCGGCGTCTCATCACGTTCGACGACCTGATGACCCACCGCAGCGGCCTGGCCTATGCCTTCTCGGTGCTGGGTCCGTTGAGCCGCGCCTACGGCCGGATGTCGTTCCGCCAGGATCAGGACCGCTGGCTGGCCGAGCTGGCCGCCTTGCCGCTGGCGCACCAGCCCGGTGACCGGCTCACCTACAGCCACGCCACCGACGTGCTGGGGATCGCGTTATCGCGGATCGAGGGCAAACCGTTGTCCGACATCTTGCGCGAACGGATCTTTGAGCCCTTACAGATGCCCGACACCGGGTTCTCGGTGGGCACGTCGCGACGACACCGCGCCGCGACGATGTACAAGCTCGACCAGAACAACACCCTGCAGCACGACGTGATGGGACCCGCACCGATCACCGATCCGCCGTTCTGCACCGGCGGTGCCGGATTGTGGTCGACGGTCGATGACTACTTGCGCTTTGCGCAGATGCTGTTGGCCGGAGGGACGCTGGACGGTGTCCGGGTGCTGTCAGAGGAGTCCGTGCGGCTGATGCGCACCGACCGCCTGACCGACGAGCAGAAGCGCCAGGACTTCCTCGGCGCCCCGTTCTGGGTGGGCCGCGGGTTCGGGCTGAACCTGTCGGTGGTGACCGATCCGGTGAAATCCCGGCCGCTGTTCGGCCCCGGCGGACTGGGTACGTTCAGTTGGCCCGGTGCGTACGGCACTTGGTGGCAGGCCGACCCGTCCGCAGATCTGATCCTGATCTACCTGGTCCAGAACCTGCCCGATCTCAACGTGGACATGGCCGCGATCGCAGGCAACACGTCGCTGGCCAAGCTGCAGAGCGCTCAGCCGAAATTCGTCCGCCGGACCTACCAGACGCTCGACATCTGAGCGTTTAGTCTGGCGGCATGACCCAGCCGACCGTCCTGATCAGTGGCGCCGGGATCGCCGGGCCGTCGTTGGCGTTCTGGTTGACCCGCAACGGATATCGCGTTGTCGTCGTGGAGGTCGCACCGGGCGTGCGGCCCGGCGGCCAGACGGTCGATCTGCGCGGCGCGGGCGGCGACGTCGTCGAGCGGATGGGGCTGATCGACCAGATGCGGGCCCGCGCGCTCGAACAGCGCGGCGCGGCCTGGGTGCGTTCCGACGGCAGCAGACGCGCCGAAATGCCGGTGACCGCATTCGACGGCAACGGTCTGGTGTCGAAGTTGGAGATCCTGCGCGGCGATCTGGTCGACGTGCTGTACCAGGCCACCCGCGACTCGGTCGAATACCGTTTCGGACAGCGGATCTCGGACCTTCGCGACGTCGGCGCGGGAGTCGAGGCGACGCTGGCCGACGGCACCGTGCTGACCGCCGACCTCGTCGTCGGCGCCGACGGTCCGCATTCGGCGGTGCGCCGCTTGGCCTTCGGCCCCGAGGAACAGTTCGTCAAGCCGATCGGCGGATACAACGCATGGTTCTCCGCGCCCGACAGCATCGGACTCGACGGCTGGTACCTGCTCTACCAGGCTCCCGGCGGCCTGAATGCCTCGATGCGGCCCTCCCACGATCCCGCAATCGCCAAGGCCGGCCTGGCTTTTCGATCCGAGCCGATTGAGTACGACCGGCACGACCCCGACCAACAGCGCCGGATCCTCGCCGAGCGGTTCGCAGGCGCCGGGTGGGAGTGCGACGCGCTGCTGGCCGCCGCCGACCAAGCCGACGACTTCTACTTCGATTCCTTCGCCCAGATCCACATGCCGTCATGGTCGACGGGACGCGTCACCCTCGTCGGCGATGCCGGATACTGCGCATCGCCGCTGTCGGGCATGGGTACGAGCCTCGCCCTTGTCGGCGCCTATCTTCTCGCGGGCGAACTGGGCCCGGCGGATTCGTTCGAGGCCGACGGCATCGCCGAGGCGCTGGCGCGGTACGAGTCGCGGATGCGCCCCTACGTCGACACTTGCCAGAAGTTGAACAACACCATCGACCGGTACGCACCGATGAAGGAGTCCGACATCGCGGTCAACGCGGCGGTGATGAAGTGGATGCAGCGCTGGCCGTTTCGACCGGTGGCCGCGCGGCTGTGGTTCACGACGGCCGACTCGATCGAGTTGCCGGACTATCGAGACTCCGTGGCCCGGTAATCGTCGGCGCGCTACTGCATGCTGCGCGACAGGACCCGCCCGAACTGCAACAGCCGCTGCATCTGCGCGAGCCCGCCGTTGTCGACGGACTTGTAGTAGCGGAACGACTCGCAGTAGACGTCGGATTCGGTGGCGGACTTCTGTCGTGCGCGGGTGATCAGTTGGGTGTACATGCGCAACCTGACCTCCGACAGGCGCCGGGCGCCGTCGTCGAGCACCTCGTACTCGGTAGTCAGCACGTGATCGGTGATCGTCGACAACAGGATCGTGCGCACCGAGGCGTTGAGCACGCGACGGTCGCGGTCGGTCGAGGACATCTCGTCGTCGGCGCGCCACATGATCAGCCGGTGCCCGTCGGTGAGGACGACCTCCTGCCACAGGGATTGGTCCTCCTCGCCCCACGGCTCGTCGATGTCGCCGCGCGACATGATGAACGACTTGATGATCGGCAGGTCCACCACCGACCGCAGTTGGTCGAGCGCGAGTTCGGGATCGCGTAGATACACCCTGGCCGCTTCGTCGACGCTGGAGTACGGCGCCCAGTCCTGCGGTGTGGGCATCGCCTATCCCCCGCTCCCCTCACCCCGCACGGCCGCAGCGGCGGCACGAATCTGTGGCGTCACGAGCATCACCTGACCCAGCACTCCGTTGACGAAACCCGGTGAGTCGTCGGTGGACAACTGTTTGGCGAGTTCGACCGCCTCGTCGACGGCCACCGGTTCGGGGACGTCCTCGGCGTGCAGCAGCTCCCACACCGCGACCCGCAGGATCGCGCGATCGACGGCAGGCAGCCTCTCGAGCGTCCAGCCCTGCAGATGGGAGGCGATCAGATCGTCGATGTGTGCGGCGTGCTCCGTCACACCACGGGCCACCGTCACCGTGTAGGGGTTGAGCGGCGATACGTCGGACTGGTTCTCGGCCAACGCATTTCGTGCATCGGCCACCTCGGCCGAGGTGAGCCCGCGCGCTTCGGCTTCGAAGAGCAGGTCGACGGCGCGCTTGCGTGCCTGATGCCTGCCCCGATCGCCCTTCCGGTCAGGCATTCACCCGACCCAGGTAGCTGCCGTCACGCGAATCGATCTTCAGCTTGTCGCCGGTGTTGATGAACAGCGGCACCTGGATCTCGGCACCGGTCTCGACGGTCGCGGGTTTGGTGCCCGCGCTGGAGCGGTCACCCTGCAGGCCCGGCTCGGTGTGGGTCACCTCGAGTTCGACGGTCACAGGCAACTCGAGGTAGAGCGGATTGCCGTCGTGGAAGGCGATCTGCACCGGCATGCTCTCCAGCAGGAACCCAGCGGCGCGGCCGACGAGGGACTCGGGCAGCGGATGCTGCTCGTAGTCCTCGGAATCCATGAACACGAAATCCGAACCGTCGCGGTACAGGTAGGTCGCGTCGCGCCGGTCGACCGTCGCGGTCTCGACCTTCACCCCGGCGTTGTAGGTCTTGTCCACGGTCTTGCCCGAGACGACGTTCTTGAGCTTGGTGCGCACGAAGGCCGGTCCCTTGCCCGGTTTGACGTGCTGGAATTCGATGATCTGCCAAAGTTGGCCGTCGATCACCAGGACGAGCCCGTTCTTGAAGTCGGCGGTCGTTGCCACGTTGGTAGTACTCCTTTGTCAGAGAATGGCCAGTTCCTTGGGGAACCGGGTGAGCAAGTCTGGAGCGCCGTTCCCGACGACGAGCGTGTCCTCGATGCGGACACCACCACGGTCGGGCAGATAGACACCGGGCTCCACGGTCACCGCGGAGCCAGCAAGCAGTGTACCGACGGAGGCCCCGCTGATTCCTGGCGCTTCGTGGATCTGCAGTCCCACGCCGTGGCCGAGGCCGTGGGTGAAGTTCTCGATGTAACCGGCGTCGGCGATGACCTGCCGCGATGCCGCGTCGACGTCCTTGCACGCGACTCCCGGCGCCAACGCCTCCCGGCCCGCCTTCTGAGCGGCGGACACCAACGCGTAGATCTCGCGCTGCCAGTCCGCGATCGGCGCGAGCACGAAGGTCCTGGTCATGTCGGAGTGGTAACCGCTCACCAACGCGCCGAAATCGATCTTGACGAAATCGCCGGCCGTCAGAACGGCATCGGTGGGCCGGTGATGCGGAATCGCCGAGTTCGGTCCGGCCGCCACGATCGTCTCGAAAGACGGACCGTCGGCGCCGTGTTCGAGCATCAGCCACTCCAGTTCGCGGGCGACCTCCTTCTCACTGCGACCGGCCCGCAGCCCACCGCGGTCGACCAGGTCTTGCAGTGCCGCGTCGGCAGCCTCGCAGGCCAGCCGCAGCAGTGCGACCTCGCCGGCGTCCTTGACTTCGCGCAGCGCCTCGACGGTCCCGGCGGCGCGCACCATGTCGATCTGTTCTCCAGCGGCCTTCTCCAGAACTGAAAAAGCATCGACGGTGACCACATGGCTCTCGAAGCCGAGCCGGCGCACGCCGTCGGCGGCGGCACGACCCGCCAGATGCGGTCCGCACGCCCGCTCGATGACGATTTCGGCGTCGGGCGCCTGCTGCCCTGCCTGCGTGCGATAGCGCCCGTCGGTCGCCAGCACCGGCGTTTCGTCGTCCGCCTTGATCAGCAGGGCGGCGTTGGAGCCGGTGAACCCGCTCAGATAGCGCACGTTGACCAGGTCCGATACCAACATGGCATCGATTTCGGATTTGGCCAGCCGCTCGCGCAACCGGCTCCGGCGCTGTGAAATAGTCACGGTCGATGACGCTACTCGCTAAGGTGAGGCCCCATGAGTAAGTGGTTGCTGCGCGGACTGGTGTTCGCGACCCTGATGGTGATCGTGCGATTGCTGCAGGGCGCGCTGATCAACGCGTGGGAAACCAAGGCAGGATTGATCAGCGTCGTGCTGGTCGTTCTGTTCGCAGTTGCGGTATTCATCTGGGGGTTCATCGACGGCCGCGCCGACGCCCGCGCCAACCCGGACCCGGACCGCCGCGGAGACCTGGCAATGGTCTGGCTGCTGGCCGGCCTGTTCGCCGGGATCGTCAGCGGCGCGGTGGCCTGGTTCATCTCGCTGTTCTACAAGGCGCTCTACGTCGAGGCGCTCGTCAACGAGCTCACCACCTTCGCGGCGTTCACCGCGCTGCTGGTGTTCCTGATGGCGCTCGCCGGGGTGGCCCTGGGCCGCTGGCTCGTCGACCGCAAGGCCGACCAGACGCCGCACCTGCACCGCGCCGGTGACGACGACCGCACCGACACCGACGTCTTCGCCGCGGTCAGTCAACCGGGCACGGACGACACCACCCAGACCGCACCCCGCGACGACCGGGTCTAGCTCTAGGCCCAGCGCTCCGTGAACCCGGACGAGTTCTGCACGTCCGACCAATGGAGCGTGTTGTCGTCCGCGTCGGCGAACTCCCAACTGGCCGGGGTGCTCGGCGGCTTCCTGATCACCGCGATCGCCCTGCTGTTCGACAAGAACAGCCGCGAAGGCGTGCACACGCTGGCGCTGTTCTCCTCGGCCGTCCTGGTCCTGATGCTCGACAGCTTCCTGTTCAGCTTGATCACCGGAACCCAGGTGCCAGACGGGGCGCGCCGGGCCACCTGTGCGATCGCCTGGACTCAGGGTGCGGTGTCGACCGGGATGCTGGCCGCGGGGGCGGCTGCGCTGTTCGGCGGGCTCGGCTGGATGCTGGCCAGCCACGCCGTCAACAAGATCAGCGACCAGGACCCCGCCGATGTGCGCGCGTATGGCTTCCTTGCCGAACTCGGCGGTTGGTTGACCTTCGCGGCCGCGATGACGGCGACGCTGATCGTGTCCGAGACCTCGATCGATTACCTGCGCTTCATGTGGGGGCACCGGCCCGCGGTGTGGGTCGAGGGCACCATCGTCGTCGCAGCCGCGGCATTCGTCATCGCCGATTTCGTGTTGGTGTACCTGCGCACCCGGGCGTTGCGAAAGTCGTTGGCCGACACCACCGAACCGACGCTCCTCGAGCTTCGGTCCATCCAGTTCGCCACGATCGGCACCGTGGTGCTCGCGATCTTTGGATCCTGGCTCGCCGTAAGCCTGGCCCGCATCCCCGAGGCCTGGCTCACGGCGCCGAACCCGGCGATCGTCGTCTGCGTGCTGATGCTCACGCTCGTGATGCCGACGGTGATCTCGACGGCGATCTGCTATTCGGTGGCCAGCACCGACGAACGCGGTTCCTCGCCGAGGCTGGCCAGATACCGCAGGGCCAACAGGTAACCCTGCACGCCGAGGCCGACGATCACTCCCGTGGCCACGGCGCTGAGGTACGAATGATGCCGAAACTCCTCGCGCGCGTGCACGTTCGAGATGTGCACCTCGATCAGCGGCGCGCGCAGTTCGCTGCAGGCGTCGCGCAGGGCGACCGACGTGTGGGTCAGCGCGCCGGCGTTGATGATCACCGGATCACCGGCGTCGGCGGCCGCGTGGATCCAGCCCAGCAGGTCGGCCTCGTTGTCACTCTGGCGCACAACGGCCTTCAGTCCGAGGGCATCGGCTTCGCGGTCGATGAGCGCCACCAACTCGTCGTGGGTGGTGCTGCCGTACACGCCGGGTTCGCGGCGGCCCAGCCGACCGAGGTTGGGGCCGTTGAGCACGAGCACGGTCTGGGTCATGACGTCACCGCCCTATTTCTGCGTAGGCCGCCGCCAGAAGTGACGGGTCAGGCCCTTCCAGGCGTCCGGGCTTGCCGAGCCCGTCGAGCACGACGAACCGCAGCACACCGGCGCGGGTCTTCTTGTCACCGGCCATGTTTTCCAGCAAGTCGCCGAACGCGTCGGGGTCATAGCTGACCGGGAGCCCGAGCGACGTCAGCACGGAACGGTGCCGCTCGGCGGTTTCGTCGTCCAGCCGGCCCGCGAGCCGGCCGAGTTCGGCGGCGAAGACCAGCCCCACCGAAACTGCGGCGCCGTGCCGCCACTGGTAGCGTTCGCGGCGTTCGATCGCGTGGGCGAGGGTATGGCCGTAGTTCAGGATCTCGCGTAGTTGCGACTCCTTCTCGTCGGCGGCCACCACCTCGGCCTTGACCGCGATCGCGCGGCGGATCAGTTCGGGAAGCACGGTGCCCGTCGGGTCGAGCGCCGCCTCTGGGTCGGCTTCGATCAGATCGAGGATGGTCGGGTCGGAGATGAAGCCGGCCTTGACGATCTCGGCCATACCGGCCACGAGTTCGTTGCGCGGCAACGTCTCCAGGGTCGCGAGGTCCACGAGCACGGCCGCCGGCTGGTGGAACGCGCCGACCAGGTTCTTGCCCGCGTCGGTGTTGATGCCGGTCTTCCCGCCGACCGCGGCGTCGACCATGCCGAGCAGCGTGGTCGGCACGTGCACGATGTCGATGCCGCGCAGCCAGGTGGCCGCGGCGAACCCGGCGACGTCGGTCGCCGCTCCCCCGCCCAGGCTGACGATCGCATCCTTGCGGCCGACCCCGATGCGGCCCAGCACTTCCCAGATGAACCCGACGACGGGCAGGTCCTTGCCCTTCTCGGCGTCCGGGATCTCGATGCGGTGTGCGTCGATCCCCTTGTCTGCCAGGGTGCTTCGTATGACCTCGGCGGTCTGCGCCAGCGTCGGCTGGTGCAGGATCGCGACCTTGTGCCTGCCCTCGAGCACGCGCTCGAGATCGCCGAGCAGTCCGGTGCCGACGATCACCGGGTAGGACGGGTCAACGCGGACGTCTATGGTCACGGGCTCAATCACGGTTGGCCTTCGGATTGCGGGCGGCGACCGCCGCCGGGGACGGCGGGGCCTCGGTACTGGGTTCGGCGGTCAGCTGCGACGGCCCCCTGCGCCACGGCGAGCGGCGCTTGCGTCGCGAGGAGTGGGAGTTCTCGGGGTTCTCGAGGCGGGCCACGATATAGCGCACCACCGCGCCGGGGTTGCGCCGGTTGGTGTTGACCCGCAGCGTCGCCACCTGCCGATACAGCGGAACCCGTTCGGACATCAGGGCTTTGAACTTCTCGCCGCGGTCGCCGCCCTCGAGCAACGGGCGCACGGTGCTTCCGCCGGTCCGGCGAACTCCTTCGGCGGCGCTGATCTCCAAATAGATGACCGTATGACCGGCCAGTGCCTCGCGCACGCCGGGTGTGGTCACCGCGCCGCCGCCCAGCGACAGCACACCCTCGTGGGTCCGCAGTGCCGAGCGGATGACCTCTTCCTCGATCCGGCGGAACTCCTGCTCGCCGTCGGTGGCGAAGATGTCGGCGATCGTGCGGCCCGTGGTCTCCTCGATCGCGGCGTCGGTGTCGAGCATTGAAAGGTCGAGCGCCTTGGCCAGCCGCCGCCCGATGGTGGACTTACCCGAGCCGGGCAATCCGACCAGCACTGCTCGGGGCGCCATCAGCCCGAAGCCTGGACCCGTTGCGGAGAGGGCTCACGCGTGCGCACCGCCCGCAGGTAGTTGTCGATGTTGGCGCGCGTCTCGGTCAACGAGTCACCGCCGAACTTCTGCAGCGCCGCGCGCGCCAGCACCAGCGCCACCATGGTCTCGACGACCACACCCGCGGCGGGCACGGCGCACACGTCGGAGCGCTGGTGGATCGCGACGGCCTCCTCACCGGTGTCCATGTCGACGGTGGCCAGTGCGCGCGGAACCGTGGAGATCGGCTTCATCGCCGCCCGCACCCGCAGCGGTTGGCCGTTGGTCATCCCGCCTTCCAACCCGCCCGCGCGGTTCGTCGAGCGCATGATGCCGTCGGGTCCCGGATACATCTCGTCGTGGGCGACGCTGCCGCGGCGGCGGGCGGTCTGGAAGCCGTCGCCGATTTCGACACCCTTGATCGCCTGGATGCCCATCACCGCGGCGGCGAGTTGGCTGTCCAGCCGGTTGTCGCCGCTGGTGAAGGAGCCCAGCCCGACCGGAAGCCCGTTCGCCACCACCTCGACGACGCCGCCCAGCGTGTCGCCGTCCTTCTTGGCCGCCTCGATCTCGTCGATCATCGACTTCTCGGCGGCCTTGTCGTACGCGCGCACGGGGCTGGCGTCGATCGCCGCGAGGTCGGCCGCCTGCGGCGGCGGGCCGTCGTAGGGGTCCGACGCGCCGATCGAGATGACGTGGGACACCACCTCGACGCCGAGGGCCTCCTTGAGGAATGCGCGGGCGATGGTGCCTGCGGCGACGCGGGCCGCGGTCTCGCGCGCGCTGGCACGCTCCAGCACCGGGCGGGCGTCGTCGAAGCCGTACTTGAGCATGCCCGCGTAGTCGGCGTGCCCGGGCCGAGGCCGGGTCAGCGGCGCGTTCCGCGCGCTTTCTGCGAGCTCGGAGGGGTCGACGGGGTCGGGTGCCATCACGGTTTCCCACTTCGGCCACTCGGTGTTGCCGATCTCGACCGCGATCGGGCCGCCGAGCGTGACGCCATGCCGGACGCCGGCGAGCATCGTGACCTGGTCCTGCTCGAACTTCATCCGGGCGCCGCGGCCGTACCCGAGACGTCGGCGCGCCAGTTGTCCGGCGATGTCGTCGGAGGTGACGCGCACGCCCGCGACCATGCCCTCGACCACGGCCACCAGGGCGCGGCCGTGTGATTCACCAGCAGTGGTCCATCGCAACACGCGTCCCATCTTCCCACGTCGGCCGTCTGACCCCGAATCAGGCGATGACCAGGCCGTCGAGGACGCGGGCGAGTTCGGCCGCGGCCTGACGGTGGGCGGCCTTCTGATCGGTCGAGCGCGCGACGATCATGGCCGCCTCGCAGATGGCTCCGAACAGGAAGTGCGCCAGCGGCCCGGGCGTGCGCTTGGCGATCCGCCCAGCGTCGACCGCACGAGCGATAGCCGCCTCCATCATGTCGAGCAGCGGGGCCTCCAGGCGCCGCATCTCCTCCCAGCCCAGCGCGGTGAACGCGTCGAGCAGCACGATCCGTTGCACCCCCGGGTCGAGGCATTCGTCCAGGAACGCCCGGCAGCCTGCCCCGAAGGCGTCCCACGGATCCTTCTTCCGCGCGTAGGCACGCTGATAGGCCTCGGCCAGCGGCACCGCGATCCGCTCGACCTCGCCCGTGAAGACCGCCTCGAACAGGCCGCGCTTGCCGTCGAAGTGGTGGTAGACGGCGCCCTTGGTCACCTGCGCCCGGGCCGCGACGGCGTCGAGCGAGGTCGCCTCGTAACCGTCCTCGGCGAACAACGCGCGCGCCGCGTCGACGAGCGCGGAGACGGTCGCCTCGGTGCGCTCCGCCTGGGTGCGCTTCGCGCCCTTCATCGCCACGGGCGAACGATAACCGGACAGCGCGTACCGGTTCACAACACTTGATAGACCCGGTAGTCGACGTGGTCGGGCGAGAGGATGTTGTAACCCACCGCGACGATTCCGCCGAGCCATGCATACCGCTCGTCGGCGGTGGCGAATCTCGGCGTGGTCCGCACGTAGGTCTCGCCGAAACCGAGTACCTCCCCGCGCGCCAGCCGGTCGAGGCCGTCGGCGGGAACGTTGATGATGCCCGTGCTCTCGAAGTGGATGAGCACGCCGTCGTGCGTGCGCAAGGTCGCGCGGACGTCGACCCTGCCGCATCCGTCGTCGCCGACGAGCAGCCAGTCGCCACCTCCGGGTAGTACCTCGCCGCGCAGCCGCGGCCCGTTCACGCCCCCGCCTTTGGCGACGAACGTCAGCCGCATGCCGGTTGCGGTCGGAATCGGTTGTGCCGGAAGCAGATCAACGCTGATATCGAACAGGTGCTTCACGGGCAGCGCGTCGACGAGTGGCAGTTGGTCGACCGCCGCTGTCGCAGTCACGAGGGATTCCCGCTCATCGTCGCCATCAACTGCGCGGAGTCGATGAACGAGTCCTTGCGGGCGACCAGCCCGTCGGGTGATACGACGACCACGTCGAGGCAGTCGAACCGCACGTCACCGGAGATCAACACCCAGTCGAGCACCCAGTGGGCATTGCCGTAGAGGACGCGGTTGATCTCGAACTCGAAGTCTGGGAATTGTTCGAAGACACCGGCGAACGCCTCCCGCGCGGCGTCGCGGCCCACCGCGGGCTCGACATCCACGTGGGTCCAGAACCGGGTGTCCGCGGTGTGCAGTTCGGCGATCGCGTCAGGATCGCGAGCCGCCCATGCGGCGAAATACCGCTCGGAGATGGCCTTCAGGTCAAGGTCTGCATTTTGCATACTCATAGTATGTACTAACCTACTCTGAGTATGCAACTGCAGTTGTTCTGAATCCAACACAGCCGTTACGCGGGCGAAACACCGCGACCGCACAGTTCTTCCATGGATTCAAGATCGGCATTGACGGTGAGCATCGGCGTGCTCGGCGGACTCGCGGTGGCCCTGACCGCGGAAGTGATCACGGTTCCGATCTGGGTGGTCTTCCTGACGTGGGCCTCCTTCTTCTTCGTCGGTGGCGGAATCGGCGGATGGGTGCGCTCGCTGGCGAGCAATCTGGCCGGCGTCCTGATCGCGTCGGCGAGCCTGTATGCGGGCCACCTGTTGGGCGGCAGCCTGTTGGCGGTCGCGGTGGCCGTCGGGATCGGCAGCGCGGTGATGGTGCAGGCGTCCTGGCTACCGCTTCTCTCGACGACGCCCGCGGTGGTGGTCGGTTTCGCGAGCACGGTGTCCACGGTGGCCGGGACGGGCAACGCGATCACCGTGACGTCGATATCGCACCCGGGCCTGGTCGCCGCGATGGCGTGTGTACTCGGGGCCTCATTCGGGCTGTTGAGCGAGTACGTCGCGAAGGTGTTGACCCGCGAGCCCGAACCCAACCATGCAACCCCGGAGATTGCACCGACTACGGAAGGCAGCCCCGCGTAATGAAACTGCAGCACTACCTCGGCGGCCTGGAGGGGCTGCCGGAACCGCTCAACCTCGAGAAGCGAGTCTTTGTCGAAGAGTGGGAGAAGCGGATCTTCGGTATCCACGTCGCGATGATGGGATTGTCGAACCACCTCGGTTCGTCGCTTCCGCGGTATCCGATCGACGAGGTGCCGACCGCGTTCAAGGACGAGTGGACATGGGCCGACCTGCGCACCGGCGCCGAGGCGATGAACCCGTTCGACTACTTCAAGTTCCGCTACTACGAGAAGTGGCTGGGCGGTATCACGCAGTTCTTCATCGATAAGGGCTACGTGACCGAAGACGAATTGGCCGCGCGTGAAGAGGAATTGGGTGCCGAAACCACCCCTGCCGTCGGCGATCCGGTGCCGGCGATCGACGACCAGGTCGTCGACTATCTGCGTCGGGGCGACAGTCCCCGCCGCGACGTCGCGCACCCGAAGTTCGCCGTCGGCGACTCCGTGCGCATCACCAACGTCCCCGCCGCCGCCCACACCCGCCTGCCCGGCTATCTGCGTGGTCGCGTGGGCACCGTGGAGCGGATCTTCGAGGGCGACTACGCGTACTTCACCCACACCGGTGACGGCATCGGTGACCCGATGCCGATCTACATCGTCGCGTTCGACCCGCAGGTTCTGTTCGGTGAGCGCGCCGAGGACGGTCCGCTGACCATCTACGCCGAGCTGTTCGAGGCCTACCTGGAAGGAGCGCGATGAGCGACCAGTTCTACTACCCCGAGGATCGCGAGCTGTCCAGCGCCGCCAAAGTCGCTGCGCTGGAATCTCTTCTGATCGAGAAGGGCGTGATCACGAGTCAAACCGTGGACAAGGTGTTGTCGTACTTCGAATCAGAGATGACACCGCTGAACGGACGCAAGATCGTCGTGAAGGCATGGACCGACCCGGATTTCGCGGCTCGCGTCGTGGTCGACACCCCTGCGGCCATCGCTGAACTCGAGCTGCCCGAGGGGATGGCCGGCGCCGAGGGCGAGCATCTGCAGGCCGTCGCCAACTTTCCCGGTGTGCATAATTTGGTCATCTGCACGCTGTGTTCGTGCTTCCCGTGGCCCGTGCTCGGTCTGCCGCCGTACTGGTACAAGGACCCGGTGTTCCGTGCTCGGGCGGCGCGCGAGCCACGCAAGGTCCTCGCCGAGATCGGCGTCGAACTGCCCGAGGACACCGAGATCAAGGTCTGGGACAGCAGCGGACACTCACGGTGGTTCGTCATCCCCGAACGCCCATCCGGCACAGACCAGTTCACTGATGAGGAGCTGATGGAACTGGTCACCACCGAATCGATGATGGGCGTGGCCCTGGCGGGGCCGGCCTCATGAACCTGCACGAGACCTGCACCACCGACCAGGCCGCCCCGCAGTTCGACCACGACTGGCAACGGCGTGCGTTCGGTCTGGCACTGGCCCTGTCGGAATTCCGCCACTTCGATTGGAGTGACTTCCAGCAGAGCCTGATCGAGACGATCGAGCGGTGGGAGGAGACCCCAGAAACCGACCGCGGCGACTGGCAGTACTACGACCACTGGGTCAGCGCCCTGGAGAAGGTGATTCACGACCACCATCTGCTGACCGCGCCCGCCCGTGTGACCGGAGACAACCATGACTGAGGCGACCGCCACCCGCATCGACGTCAGCGCACTGGCCGCCATCGCGTGGCTGACCGGTACGGCGTTCCTGGCATTGATGGTGCTGTATGTCGTCGGCCTCGACCAGGGCGCGACGTCGATCTTCGGCTCGGACACCCACATCCACGAGTTCGTGCACGACGCCCGCCATCTGCTCGGATTCCCCTGTCACTAGGACACCGCGAGCGCCGTCGCCGTCGCCGCGGCCAGACACATCGACAGGCCGTGTGGGACAGTGCTTTCCCTGCGGCACATCATGGCGACGACGGCCCACGTGGCCGTCACCAGCGGTGCGGTAAGCGCGGCCATGGCCCACACGTCGACACCGAACGAACCGGTCAGCGCTCCGAGACCGATGGCGAGTTTTACGTCGCCGGCGCCCATCGCCGCAGGCGCGAGCAGGTGCACCGTCAGGTACACGAGGAACAGCGCCGAGGAGCCGATCAAGGCGGCAACACCGCGCCCCGCCATGAACGCGACCGCAACGATCACCAGCGCTCCCGGCAGGGTCAGCCAGTTGGGCAGCCGGCGCGCCGTGACGTCGAACACGCTCAGCGCCACCAGCCACACGAACGCAACGACACCACAGACCCCCGCCCCCACAATTGAAGGCTAACGGCGTTGCAGCGCCGCCCTCATCACTTCCTTGGGCGCGGGCATTCCGGACGACACCGCGCCTCAACAGGTCTCGACGACAGTGATGGCGAGCAACCGTCGCAGCGGGATCACGAACTGCTCACCATCGGCGTCGAGATGAACCGCTCCGTTGCGGCCGGGCACCGGAACGCCACACACCGAACCTTGCGAGGTCGTCACTTCTATCTTGGGTGCGATCGGCGCCTCGCTGCGCGGCTGCGGCCACCACCAGGTCAACGCCGCCACCGCGGTCAGCGCGGCCGCGGCGAACGTGAACGTGATCCCCACGCGCAGACGCGAAATGGTGGCGGGACCAAGACGAGGCTGCCCGATGACGGGGTGTGCGATGGTGGCGACGAGAAAGATCCCCGTGACAGCCAGCACGAACCCGGCGAACGCGCTCACAGCTCCGATCTCCTGCAGCCACTGCGGGCGGCTCTTACCCGAATCATCACCGGTGAGAACGCCGCACAGGCCGACGAAGCCCAATACGGCAAGCTGAAGTGTCTGCCACTCGCGCGCCGACTCTTGAACGCGGTTGTCGTACTGGTACGGCATGCCCACCGTGATCCTCCTGGTCGCGGTTACAGCGCGAACGCCAAAAACTGGGTCACTTCGAACGGCTGGAAATTGTCGTCGCTGACCAGTACGACGGATCGGCGGCCGTCGGGTAGCACAGGGCCCTGAGTGATTCCTTCGACGTTGTCGAGCGCCTTGAGCTCGTCGAGGGCGTTGAGGTCGACGACCAGCGACTTGGCCATCGGTGTCACCGATGCTTCGTTCAACGACGACAGCCCCAGCACATCCGTGGCGTGGCCGAGGTCGGCGCGGTAGAGCGCGACCGCAACGGCATGGGGAAGGTTGGCTGCGCGTTCGATGACGAGCAATGAGCTCTCCGAGAGGGCCAGGATGTCGGGCACACCGTTTCGTCCGGTTCGCGGTGCCGCCCGTTCCACTTGATAGACGTACTGCGCGACGGCCGTCCTCGACTCGACGTCGAATTTCGTGATGCGGATCTGCCCGGCTGTCTGTTCGTCTGCGGTGGGGCCGTCCTGGTACAGCGATTGCTCCATGGCCGCGAACAGGTGACGGCCGTCGGGCGTGAGCGTCAGCCCCTCGAGCACCCCGTTGCGACGAGGCCCGCTGGTCTCGTCCGCCGATAGGGCCGACCCGGGCGGCATGACGAATTCCCCTCGATACGTGCCGTCGAGGCCGGCAACCCTGATCCAGGGTTGCAACAGCCCCGCCGGGCCCTTGTCGTCACCGTCGGCAACGAATCCTTCGGAGGTCCAATACAACTGCTCGCGGGCACTGTCGAAGGCGATCGCCTCGGCGTCGGGAGCCAGCACCGGTGGATGGACGGACATGTCGTTGGGACGGAAGGGTCGTCCCGATTCATCGAGCAGGTCCTGCTTGCTGACGAAGTGACCCCCGTCGATTCCACCGTCGGAGACGTTCAGCCGAACGCTGTAGAACCGGACGTTGCCATGGTCGGCTTTGTCGTCGCTGATCGTGTAGTACAGGTCGCGCTCCTGGTCGTAACTGATCCCGGAGAGACCTCCGATCAGGGTGCTGTCGAAGACCGCGCGGTGAGACACCTGCCACTGACCCAGGTACTGCGGCGCCGAGGCATGGGCAACAGGCGGCGTCGCGGCAAGGATCGCTGCCATGGTCACCGAGAGAGCGGCCTTGCCGACTGAGTTCATACCCTTACCAACGCCAGACCGGGCGATCAGGTTCACAATCGCGGCAGACCGGGTCAGTCGAGCGCCGCGGCCATCGCCTCTTTCGGCGCCGGCATCCCGGTGAAGAGTTCGACCTGCGCGAACGCCTGGTGCAGCAGCATCTGCAGACCGCTGATCACCTGTCCACCGGCGTCCTGCACAGCGGTGGCCAGCGGGGTCGGCCAGGGATCGTAGATCGCATCGAGCAGCAGCGGGACGACGGCCAGCGGGGGGGCATACGCCGCGGCCAAGTCCGCCGGAATCGTGTTGATCATCAGGTCTGCGTCGGCCGCCGCCGCGGCCAATCCGGTTCCATTGATGTCCGACCACCGCGCCTCGGCACCCAGCCGCGTCGCCAGATCCACCAGGGGGGCGGCCTTGTCCGGGTTCCTGGCCGCCACCGTGATCCGTCGGACCCCGAGTTCGGCCAGCCCGACGACCACCGCCGGCGCCGTACCCCCGGAGCCGACGACGATGCCGTGGGCGGCCGCCACGCCCTCCAGAGCGCCCGTCACACCGTCGATGTCGGTGTTGTCCGCGCGCCAACCCGCCGGTGACCGGACCAGTGTGTTGGCCGAGCCCACCAATTCCGCACGGGAGGTGCGCTCGTCGGCGACCGCGAGCGCGGCGAACTTGCCGGGCATCGTCACCGACACGCCCACCCATTCCGGCCCCAAACCGTCGACCAGAGCCGGCAGCTGCTCGGCCGTGCACTCGATGCGCTCGTAGGTCCAGTCGTCCAGGCCCAGGGCGCGATAGGCCGCGAGGTGTAGTTGCGGTGAACGGGAATGAGCGATCGGCGACCCGAGCACCGCAGCCTTACGGCCGGGGCTCACCGCGCGGAGTCGAGCACACCGTTGCGCCGGGCGAGCTCGATGTTCGCGAGGTGTTGCGGGTAGTCCCGGGTGAACAACGTCGTACCCTGCATGTCGATGGTGACGAAGTACAGCCAATCCCCTGGCGCGGGATTCTCGGCAGCAGTCAACGCCGCGGTGCTCGGCGAACAGATCGGTGTCGCCGGAAGGCCGGGACGCACATAGGTGTTCCAGTCGTTGCGCTGGGCGCGGTCGGCGTCTGTGGTGGCCACCTCGATGCGATCGAGCGGATAGTTCACCGTCGAGTCGAACTCCAGCGTGCGGTTCTCGGCCAGCCGGTTGTAGATGACGCGCGCCACCTTCGCAAAGTCCTCCGGTGTCGACTCCCGCTGCACCAGTGAGCCGACGATCAGGATCTCGTAAGGCGACATGTCCATGGCCGCGGCCGTTTCGAGCAGTCCACCGTTGGCGTATTGCGTTGCGCTGGTGGAGATCAGATTCGTCAGGATCTCCTGCGGCTGTGCCGACGGGTCGATGTTCCACGTCCCCGCGGCGATCAACCCCTCGAGGCGGCGGTGGTCGTCACCCATCGCCTGGACGGGCCCGACAGCCCAGTCGGCCACACCGAGCGACGCCGGCGCCGCCGTCGCGGCCACGTTCTTCAGCGCGTCCGCGGATACGCAGTGCCGATCACCGTCGAGGTCGACACATGTCGCTCGGGAGATCAGGGTGAGGATGCCCTCGGTGACCGCGTTGGTCTTGACGTCACGCACATCGTCGAGCTGGCGCCCTTCGGGGATGGTCAGCTTGCCGACCCGGTTCTTCGGATCCGACAGTCGCGCAACGGCGTTGGCGGCCGGGATCTCGGTCCGCATCTTGTAGAAGCCCGGTTGGATCGCCGATATCGCGTCGTTGCCTTCGGCGGCGTCGACGAACACGCTCGCGGTCGCGACGATGTTGTGCTCCTGCAATGTCTTGCCGATCGCTGTCGTCGAGTCGCCGTCATGCACCTGGATCACGACATCCGCGACGCCGTCACCGGTGAAGTCGTTACCGCCGAACAGTGAGTGCCACATCTTGGAACCCAGGAACACCGCGCCGATGACGACCACGATCAGCAGGCCGACGGCCAAGCCACCCGCCCACCGGCGCTTGCGCCGGTTGCGCGCCGCGCGGATGCGCTCCGCGCGGGTCATCCGGCGCCGCGGCGGGCCCACCGCAACCGGTTCGGCCCGCTCACCGCTCCAATGGTTAGTCATCCCCGACCTCTCCATGCGCGGCAACGTGCTCATCCGCTCCTCGCGTGCGCGCCGCTTCGCGCCGCTGGTCCAACCAGTTCTGCAGAATGCCCACCGCCGCCGCTTGGTCGATCACCGAGCGCTGCCCTCTGGCGCGGACACCGGCATCTCGCAGCGAGCGTTGCGCCACCACCGTAGTAAGTCGTTCATCGGCCAGTCGCACCGGTGTCGGCGCGATCCGTGCGGCCAATTCGTCAGCCAACACGACGGCGTCCCGAGCCGAGGACCCCGATCGATCGGCGAGCGTGCGCGGCAACCCCACCACGACCTCGACCACATCGAGGTCCTTGACCAACCCGGTGAGCCGGCGGATGTGCCGGTCGGTGCGGTCGCGACGGACGGTCTCGACCGGAGTGGCCAGGATGCCGTCCGGATCGCTGGCGGCCACGCCGATCCGCACGCTGCCAACGTCGATGCCGATCCGGCGGCCGCGCCCCGGATCCGGCGGGTTCAGTGAATCCCCCGGCCGATCCGGTCGACGGTCGCCTGGTTCCGCCTGCGAGTGCGACTCGTCGCCCGTCGGTGTGGAATCCACGCCGCTAGCCTCGGTCGATCTCTGCGCGGAGCGCGGCCAGCGCCGCGTCGATTCCTGCCGCCCCCTTGCCGGAACCCTGTGCCAGATCGGGCTTTCCGCCGCCGCGACCGTTGACGGCCGCACCCAGCGTCTTCACCAGATCGTTGGCACGGAACCCGAGGTCTTGCGCGGCTGGGTTGACCGCAACCACGAACGGCACGCTGTCGTTCTCACCCTCGGCGATCAGCGCGACAACGGCGGGATCGCTGCCGAGCTTGCCGCGGACGTCGCCGACGAGCGTGCGCAGATCACCGGCCGACATCCCACTGGCCATGCGCTGCGCCACCAGACGGACCTTACCGACAAGTTCCGCGCCCGCGGCGGCATTCGCTGCCGCGGCGCGGGCATTGGCCAGGCGCAACCGGTCCAGTTCTTTCTCGGCCGCGCGCAGCCGCTCGACCAGGTTCGCCACCCGCGCAGGCACCTCGTCGGAGGGCACCTTCAACGTCGAGGCGAGCCCGGCCATCAAGGCCCGTTCCTTGGCCAGGTGGCGAAACGACTCGAGGCCGACGTAGGCCTCCACCCGGCGCACGCCGGAGCCGACCGACGACTCACCGAGGAGGGTGACCGGACCGATCTGCGCGGAGTTGTGCACGTGGGTGCCGCCGCACAGCTCCAGCGAGAACGGTCCGCCGATCTCGACCACGCGGACCTGTTCGGGGTACTGCTCGCCGAACAGCGCTATGGCGCCCATCGCTTTGGCCTTGTCCAACTCTGTGGTGAACGTGTGCACCTCGTGGTCGGCTTCGACCGCCTCGTTGGTCACCTCTTCTATCTGGCTGCGTTGCCCCGCGGTCAACGGACCCTGCCAGTTGAAGTCGAAGCGCAGATATCCGGGCCGGTTCAGTGAGCCCGCCTGCACGGCGTTGGGCCCCAGCACCTGCCGCAGCGCGGCGTGCACCATGTGGGTCCCGGAGTGGCCCTGCGTGGCGCCGTGGCGCCACTTCGGGTCGACCGCGGCGACGACCGTGTCGCCCTCGACGAACTCGCCGGACTCCACGTGGACACGGTGTGACCACAATGTCTTCGCGATCTTCTGCACGTCGGTGACTGCCGCCCTGGCCGCGGTGGAGGAGCCCGATCCGCTGATCGTGCCCTCGTCGGCGATCTGGCCGCCGGACTCGGCGTAGAAGGGGGTGCGGTCGAGGATCAGCTCGACGCGGTCCGGCGGCGGGCCTCCACCGTTGTGCGAGACGACAGGCACCCGTTCACCGTCGACGAAGATTCCGAGAATCCTTGCCTCGGAAGTCAACTCGTCGAAGCCGGTGAACTCGGTCGGACCGGCGTCGACGAGGTCGCGGTACGCCGACAGATCCGAGTGCGCCTGTTTGCGCGCCGCGGCGTCGGCCTTGGCCCGTTGCCGCTGCTCGGCCATCAGGCCGCGGAACCCGTCCTCATCGACGGACAGGCCGTGTTCGGCCGCCATCTCCAGCGTGAGCTCGATCGGGAAGCCGTAGGTGTCGTGCAGCGTGAACGCATCGGCGCCGGACAACACCGTGGCTCCCTTGGCCTTCGTGGCGCCGGCCGCCTCGTCGAACAGCCGGGAGCCGGAGGCCAGTGTCCGGTTGAACGCGGTCTCCTCGGCCACGGCGATGCGTTGGATGCGGTCGAAGTCGGCGACCAGTTCCGGATACGACGGGCCCATCGCGTCGCGCACGGTGGTCATCAGGTCGGCCATGATCGGTTGTTCGACGCCGAGCAGTTTCGCGGAGCGGATGATCCGGCGCAGCAGGCGGCGCAACACGTATCCGCGGCCCTCGTTGCCGGGGCTCACGCCGTCTCCGATGATGATCGCCGCCGTGCGGCTGTGGTCGGCGATGATGCGGTACCGCACGTCATCGGTGTGGCTGCCCTGCCCGTAGCCGCGCGGCGCGTGCGCGGCCACCAGGTCGATGGCCGGACGCAGCAGGTCGGTCTCGTAAACGTTGTCCACGCCCTGCAGGAGGCAGGCCACCCGCTCGACGCCCATGCCGGTGTCGATGTTCCTGCGCGGCAGCGGACCGAGGATCTCGAAGTCTTCCTTGGAGGTGCCCTCGCCGCGCTCGTTCTGCATGAAGACGAGGTTCCAGATCTCGATGTAGCGGTCTTCGTTGGCGATCGGGCCGCCCTCGACGCCGTACGCGGGGCCCCGGTCGTAGTAGATCTCCGACGACGGCCCGCACGGCCCCGGGATGCCCATCGACCAGTAGTTGTCGGCCATGCCGCGGCGCTGGATGCGCTCGGCCGGCAGCCCTGCCACCTCCTGCCACAGGGCCATCGCCTCGTCGTCGTCGAGGTAGACCGTGGCCCACAAGCGCTGCGGGTGGAGCCCGTAACCGCCTTGTTCGACCGGGTTGGTGAGCAGCGTCCACGCGAACTCGATGGCGCCCTTCTTGAAGTAGTCGCCGAACGAGAAGTTGCCCGCCATCTGGAAGAAGGTGTTGTGGCGGGTGGTGATGCCCACCTCGTCGATGTCGGGTGTGCGGATGCACTTCTGGATGCTGGTGGCCCGTTTCCATGGCGGGGCCTGCTGGCCCAGGAAGTAGGGCACGAACTGGACCATGCCGGCGTTCACGAAGAGCAGATTCGGGTCGTCAAGGATTACCGAAGCGCTCGGCACCTCGGTGTGGCCCGCCTTCACGAAGTGATCGAGGAAACGCTTCCTGATCTCGTGTGTCTGCACGTCTGATACATCCTTGAAGTTTCGCTGATACCTGCGACTATTCGACCGCACTACAGTACCGGTCCCGGTTGTCACGCCGAAAAGACAACGAAGGGGCCGCGTCGGCAGTGCCCAGGCCAGACTCGGTCGGCTGTCACCGACGTCACGTCAAGCGTCGATGAAACTCAGCCGGACCTTGCGCTGCGGATTGTCGCGGTTGAGGTCGACGAGCACGATGCTCTGCCAGGTGCCGAGCAACGGCTCACCGTTCTGCACCGGGATGGTCACCGACGGCGACACCAGGGCGGGCAGCACATGGTCGGCGCCATGGCCTGGCGAGCCGTGGGAGTGCCGGTAGCGATCGTCGCGCGGGAGCAGGTTTTCGAGGGTGTCGACGAGATCGTCGTCAGAACCCGCGCCCGTCTCGATGATCGCCACACCCGCCGTGGCGTGCGGGACGAAGACGCTGCACAACCCGTCGCCGCGGCGGCCGCAGAACGAGCGCACGTCGTCGGTCAGGTCGATGATGCGGCGCTGACCGGTCTCGATGTTGAGCACGTCGGTATCCACATCATCGAGGGTACGAGTCGAAGGCCGACGTGGCCGATCCGTTTATTGACGTCGGTGTCGGGGTATGTCAGCTGCACCCCGAGACCCTGGAGGAACCATGACCGTCACCGGAGTTATCACCGCGATTCTCATCGGCGCAGTGGTCGGCGTGCTCGCCCGCCTGATCTTGCCCGGCAGGCAGCCCATCGGCATCATCGTGACCGTTCTCGTGGGCATCGTCTCGGCGCTGATCGGCACGTGGCTCGCCAATGCGCTCGGGCTGCCGACCGCCACCGCAGGCGTCGACTGGATCGAATTGCTCTGCCAGGTCGTCGTCGCCGTGATCGGCGTGGCGCTGGTGTCCGCGCTCATGGGTCGTCGGCGCACCGGCGTGACGGGCGGCCGTCGCGGCGGCGTCCTGCGCTAGCGAAAACCACCCAGGCGATCCCGGCTGCGCCCCCCGGCAGCCGGGATCGCTTCTGTCACAGCGTCTTCAGTAGTTCGTCGAGTTTCTCGTAGCCCTCGGTCATCCCGCCCTCCATACCGGAGGACAGCAGCGCGTCGCGGGCCTCGACGGTTGGGCAGATCGACCGCCCACGCAACCGGCTGCGGCCGTCGCCCAGATCCTCGAACCACAGGTACTCGATGTTGACCTGATCCGGTGCTCCGTCGAACTCGAACGTCTGCAGGATGAACTCGTTTTCCCGGACGGTGTGAAACGTGCCGTTGAAGCTGTATGCGCCGCCCTGGTCTCTGCGCACGTAGCGATATCCGCCGTGGCTCTTGAAACTCCACTCCTCGATCGTCATCTCCAGTTCGCGGGGGCCGAGCCACTGCTTGATCAGATCGGGCTCGGCGTGTGCGCGGAAAAGGGCGTCCACGGGAGCGTCGAACTCCCTGGTGAACTCCATGGCCAAAGTGTCCACGGGGGCCGTGAGATCCAGTGCGTTGCTCATCTGTCGGTTCCTTTCTCGTCAGTCGGTCATCTCTGCCAGCAGGGTGTCCAGCCGGCGATAACTGCGTTCGGCGTCGAGCCGGTAGCGGTCGATCCATGCGGTCAGCCGCTCGAGCGCAGCGGCGTCCAGGTGCACCGGCCTGCGCTGAGCTTCGCGGGTCCTGGTGACCAGCCCCGCTTGCTCGAGCACCTGAATGTGTTTGGACACCGCCTGTTTGGTGATGTCGAAGGGTTCCGCGAGCTCGTTGACCGTGGCCGGACCCCGAGATAGCCGCGCCACGATGGCGCGCCGGACGGGGTCGGCCAGCGCCATGAAGGCGCGGTCGAGTGCGGAGTCAGCATCGTCATCACGCTCCAATTATCAACCCTATGTTTGATCAACCTATTGATTGACTATCAAGGTAAACCGGCCCAGAGGGTGTGTCAAGGCTGAAGTCAGCGCTTGCGACGGATGATCGCGCGCAGCTTGTCGAGCCGGGTGGCGATCTCGCGCTCTACGCCATGCGAGGTCGGCTTGTAGTAGTCGACGCCGATCAGTTCGTCGGGCGGATACTGTTGCGGCACAACCCCGTCCGGGTCATCGTGGCTGTACTTGTAGCCGACCGCGTTTCCGAGCTTCTCCGCGCCGGAGTAGTGGCCGTCGCGCAGATGCGGCGGCACCATCCCGGCCTTGCCCGCCCGGATATCGGCCATCGCCGCCCCCAGCGCGGTGGTCACCGCGTTCGACTTCGGGGCCGTCGCGAGATGAACCGTGGCGTGCGCGAGCGTGAGCTGCGCTTCGGGCATGCCGATCAACTGCACGGTCTGGGCGGCGGCCACCGCGGTGTGCAGCGCCGTCGGGTCCGCCATGCCGATGTCCTCGCTGGCCAGGATCATCAACCGCCGCGCCACGAAGCGCGGGTCCTCCCCCGCGACCAGCATCCGGGACAGATAGTGCAGTGCGGCGTCGACGTCGGATCCGCGCACGGATTTGATGAACGCGCTGATGACGTCGTAGTGCTGGTCCCCGTCGCGGTCGTAGCGGACGGCGGCTTTGTCCAGCGACTGCTCGATGGTCTCGACCGCCACGGCCTCGCCCGCTTCGGCCGCTACCTCCAGCGCGGTCAGCGCCCGGCGGGCGTCGCCCGCAGACAACGAAACCAGAAGCTCGACGGCGTCGTCGGCGACCTCGACCTTGCCCCCGAGACCGCGAGGGTCGTCGATGGCACGACGGACCAGCGTGCGCACCGCGTCGGCGTCGAGGGGTTGCAGCTGCAGGATCAGCGAGCGTGAGAGCAGCGGGGCCACCACCGAGAACGACGGGTTCTCGGTGGTCGCAGCGACCAAGGCGACGACGCGGTTCTCGACCGCGGACAGCAGCGCGTCCTGCTGCGTCTTGGAGAAGCGGTGCACCTCGTCGATGAACAGCACGGTCTGCTCGCCGTAGGCCGCGGCGCGCCGGGCCACGTCGATCACGGCGCGCACCTCTTTGACGCCCGCCGACAGCGCCGAAAGCGCCTCGAATCGCCGGCCGGTGGCTTGTGAGATCAGCGACGCCAGCGTGGTCTTACCGGTACCGGGCGGGCCGTAGAGGATGACCGAGGCCGCACCCGACCCCTCCACCATTCGGCGCAGCGGGGAGCCGGGTTGCAGCAGGTGGTCCTGGCCGACCACCTCGTCGAGGGTGGCCGGACGCATCCGCACCGCCAAGGGCGCCGATGCACCGACGGGCCCGGCCGCGGGCGTGGCGGCCTCACCGGGAACGTCGAACAGACCGTCGGACACGCCTTCTGCTTACCACGCCGTCACGACGCGGGTTGCGTCACGAAGTCGATCAATTCCTCGACCCGCCCGATCAGCGCGGGCTCCAGGTCGTTCCAGTCCCGCACCCGCCCGCGGATGCGTTGCCAGGCCCTCGCCGTGTCGGCCTGCCCGTCGGCCGGCCAGCCCAACGCGCGGCACACCCCCGCCTTCCAGTCGACGCCTTTCGGCACGACGGGCCATTTCTCGACGCCGAGCCGTTCGGGTTTGACGGCTTGCCAGATGTCGATGAAGGGGTGCCCGACAACGAGCGTGTGCACGCCGGCGGGTCCGCGCCGCACCGCCTCCGCGATACGAGCCTCCTTCGAGCCCGCGACCAGGTGGTCGACGAGGACGCCGAGCCGGCGGCCGGGGCCGGGCCGGAAGTCTTCGACGATTGCCACGAGCTCGTCGATGCCACCGAGGTGTTCGACGACGACACCTTCGATCCGGAGATCGTCACCCCAGACCTGTTCGACGAGTTCGGCGTCGTGGCGGCCCTCGACGTAGATGCGGCTGGCCAACGCGACTTTCGCCCGCGCACCATGCACCGCAACGGATCCCGACGCGGTCCGGGTGGTCTTGGGTGCGACCCGGCGGGGCGCGGTCAGGATTACGGGCTTGCCGTCGATCAGGTAGCCCGGCCCGACGGGAAACGGTTTACGTCGTCCGTCGCGGTCTTCCAGTTCCATGCGGCCGTACTCGACTCGCACGATGGCGCCGACGTATCCCGTCTGCGCGTCCTCGACGACGAGCCCGATCTCGGCCGGTTGTTCGGTGGAGCGGACTCTGCGCGGGTGAGGGTTGTTGGCCAGGATGTCGGAGCCATAGCGATCAGCCACCGGGCGATCGTAGGGTCCCGTCTTGCCGCCGTCCGATGCAATGTGGTTCCGACACGCCGAGATGTCTGCCACTCCGACGTCTGCCCCCAATGAGCAAGGCGCGTCGGCGACAATGCGGGGCGTGACAGATCTGTCCCGATACGGACCTTGGGCGGTGATCGCCGGCGGCTCCGAAGGCGTCGGCGCCCAGTTCGCCCACCAACTTGCCAGCGCGGGGTTCAACCTCGTGCTGATCGCACGCAAGCTCGATCCGCTCGAGCAGACGGCCGAGGCTTGTCGCCGCAGCGGCGTTGAGGTGCGTACCCTCGCCGTCGACTTGACCTCCCCCGACGCGCTGGAGCGCACCGTCGCGGTCACCACTGGACTGGAGGTCGGTCTGCTGATCTACAACGCCGGGGCCAACACCTGCAGCGAGCACTTCCTCGACGCTGACCTCGCCGACTTTCAGCGGGTGATTGACCTTAACGTCGGCACCATGCTCGCGATGGTGCAGCACTTCGGCCGTCCGATGCGGGACCGCCGCCGCGGCGGAATCCTGATGGTGGGGTCGATGGCGGGATACCTGGGCTCCGTGCGCCACACGGTCTACGGCGGGGTGAAGGCGTTCGGCCGGATCTTCGCCGAGAGCCTGTGGCTCGAACTGCGCGACTACGACGTCGATGTGCTCGAACTCGTCCTGGGCGTGACCCGCACACCGGCCATGGAGCGGGTGGGCCTGAACTTCGACGTGCCCGGTATGCGGGTGGCCGATCCCGCCGATGTGGCGCGAGAAGGTCTGGAGCAGTTGGCGAATGGGCCGGTCTACGTCGCGGGCGGCAACGCCGAGGATGTCGCACGTCGCAACGACCCGGACCGCCCCAAGGTCGTGCTGCGCACGCACGAGTTCATGCAAAAGCTGCTGGGCGAGAAAGGAACCCGATGACCGAATTGGCGGACCTTGAGCGGCGACTTGCCCGCATCGAGGAGGAGCGCGCGATCGAACGGCTGATCGCGTCCTACGGTCCGCTGGTGGATGCCGGCGAAGCTGATGCGACGGCTGACCTTTGGGCCGACGACGGCAGCTACGACGTCGAGGGTTGGCACATGGCCAGCCGTGGCGAGGTCGCGGCGATGGTCCGCTCCGATGCGCACCAGGGTTTGATCCGTCGCGGATGCTGCCACTTCTTGGGGCCTGCTGTGGTCACGGTGGACGGCGACGACGCGGTCGCGGTCTGCGAGTCGCTGTTGGTGACGCGCCACGACGACGGTTTCGCGGTGTGGCGCGCGGGCGCCAACCACTTCCGGTTGCGCCGCGGCGACGGCCGATGGGCGATCGTCGCGCGGCGGACCCGACAACTCGACGGCAGCGCCGAGGCGCGCGAGTTGTTGACGGCGGGTGTGGCGGGGCGTCCGACGTCGGGGTGACTCTCGACCGGTGCGAGCGACCGCGAACTGTCAAATTGTCGCGGCGTGTCGTGTGCAAACACGGCCGCTCGCGGAGGTGTGGGGAGCGCGAGTTCAGGTCTGGGTGATCTCGTCCACGACGGTGTGGATGAACCGCATCTTCTCGAGCACCGGCACAGGCAGCACGAACGGGTAGAGATCTTCCTTTCCCATCGAGCGGTTGAGCATGTTCAGCGCCCACGACAGCGGGAGCCACATCTCGATGATCGCATCGAAGCTGCTCGGCCCCAGGACCTTTCGCTCGAACGTCGCCGCCGCGGGCGCCACCCCGAATGCGGCGGCGGTATCGAGGGTGTCACGGATGTGCAGGTAGTGGGCGAACGTCTCCGCCCAGTCCTCGGCCGGGTGCATGGTGGCATAGGACGAGACGTAGCTCTCCTCCCAGTTCGGGGGTGGACCGTCGTTGTAATGGCGGTCCAGAGCGGCTTGGTAATCGGCGTCGGGGTCGCCGAACAACTCGCGGAACCGGGCGTCGTAGTCGGGTGACACGCTGACCAGGCGGTAGTAGTAATAGTGCCCGACCTCGTGGCGGAAGTGGCCGAGCAGCGTGCGATACGGCTCGTCCATCGCCTTGCGCAACTGCTCGCGGTGCACGTCGTCGCCCTCGGCGAGATCCAAAGTGATGACACCGTTTTCGTGACCGGTGAACACCTTCTGGTGTTCGCTCGACAACAGGTCGAAGGCCAGGCCATAGTCGGGGTCTTCGTCACGGCCCACGATCGGCAGCTTGAGTTCGTGCAGTTCGGCCAATAACCGCCGCTTGGCGCGCTCGGCGTCGGCGAACGCCGCGAGCGCCTTGGTGTCGGAATCCTGCGGCCGGGTGCGGGTGAGGGTGCATGCCTCACACAGCTTGTGGACCGGGGCTTTCTCCACCAGCCAGTTGCATTCCGCCAGATGCATATTCGCGCACAGCTGATACTTCTCGCCGTCGACGAAGCCGGCGTGGTTCTGCTCGTCGCCGGTGGCGATGACCAGTAGCGCCATGTCATCGAGCGAAAAACCCAGCGGCCGCCCGCACGACAGGCACAGTGAGTTCTCGAAGGCGAGGCGCTGTCCGCAGTTGGGGCACAGGAAGTCACGCATGCAACACTCCCCCCTCGAACGGTTCGACGTCGACGGAGACGTCGATCTCGCTGCTCTGCGACTCGGTGTAGATGATGCCGCGCAACGGCGGGACGTCGGCGTAATCGCGGCCGTACCCGACGGTGATGTAGCGCTCGTCAACCATCTGGTCGTTGGTGGGATCCAGACCCAGCCATTGGTTCTGCGGTGTCCACACGGCGGCCCACGCGTGGGTCGCATCGATACCGATCATCCGTTCCTTCCCGGGCGGCGGATCGGTTGCCAGATAACCCGACACATAACTGGCGGCCAACCCGTTGGCGCGCAGGCAGGCGATGGCCAGCCGTGCGAAGTCCTGACATACCCCTTCGCGTGCCGCCAAAACCTGGCTGACCGCAGTGGACACCGTCGTCGACCCCGAGCGGTAGGTGAAATCGGAATATATGCGGTGCGTCAGGTCTTCCAGCGCGTCGATCAACGGTCGTTCCGGCTCGAAACTGGCTGCCGCGTAATCGCGTAAGGCCGGCGTGATCTCGGGCGGCTGCAGGTCGAGGGTGAACTCGGTCGCCAACGCGGCGTCCACACCGACCGGGCGGGCGATCTCCCACGGCGCCAGCGCCGAACCGGCCCCGTACAGCGTGGGGGGCGGTGGGTCGACTTCGACCACCGACCGGCTAGTCACCGTCAGCGCCCGGTGGCGTTCGGTCACGTGGAAGTATGAGCTGATGTTGCCGTAGACGTCGCGGCTGGTGGAGCTGTCCGCGGCCGGTGGATCGATCTCGAGCTCGTGCGACAGGCAGCGCTGACGGGCCGTGTCCCGCGGGGCGAGGAAGCCACGGCCGTAGGAACTGGTGACATCGGCGGCGTAGCGGTACACGGTGCGGTGCGTGATGCGGTAGGTGCGGCTGGCCGCCGACGAGGTCGGGCCGTCGGGGAACGCGGTCACGGCATCAGCCTCCGCTCGTCCGGGCCCCACAGGTGTTGCATGCCTCCAGGCAGCGACAGATGGGTCGCCGTGATCACGGTCGCCAGTTCACGGAGATCTGCGTGCATTCCGTCGAGCAGCTCAGCCAACTCGACCCGCCTGCCGTCGACGATCTCCTCGAGATCGTCGGGGTCGAGTCGCCGTAGCCGCGTCGCGATCTCGTCGACCATCCGCTCGGGTCGCGACGAACCCGACGACCCGGGCAACGCCTTGAGGCCCGCGCGCAGCCGCTCCAGCTGGTAGGCCAGCGAGCGTGGGTTGTCGGCGTCGAACAGCACCAGGTCGGCGACCGCGGACATGCTGACCTTTCCGAACATCCGGCGCCGGTAGATGACTGACGACTCGCACACCACCAGAGTCGATTCGGTGATGGCCTGCTCGGCGCCCGGAGTACGGGCGGTGGTGAGCGTCGCACTCAGCAGCGCGGTGAGGTTCAGGCCGCGTTCGATGCGCTTGCCGATGTCCATCATCGTCCAGCTGACATCGCGGATCATCGACTCCGCCGCCACACCGGACAGCGCCAGCATGCCCGCGAGGGTCAGACTGGCCGTCGCGGTGAGGAACGCCTCGCCCTCGGCCTGCGAATCGGGCGGCTCGTCGGCGGGACGGCCGGCCGACGACGCTGGTGGATGAAGCAGCGACCGTTCCACAGCGGCCAGCACCATCCAGGTGTCGTTGGACATCTGGTCGCGCACCGAGCGGGTGAGCAGTCCGAGGCGTTCGACGGACTGCGCCAGCGATCCCGGGCGGTACCGGTCCGCGGTCAGCGACCACAGGGTGGACTGTGCGGTGGCGACCATCTCCGCGTCGTCGCCGTCGGCGCCGGTGTCGGTACCGGTCTGGTGGCCCAGCGCGGCCAGCAACACCGGCACGCATTCGCTGCCGTCCATGTCCCGGCGGTAATGAAATTCGTGGTAGCGCTCCCTGGTCACCGTGAGCAGCCGTGCCATGTGCTCGGCGCGTTCGGCGTAGCGTCCCACCCAGAACATGTCGGCCAGTACGCGCGGCGAGCTCACCGCGCGCGTCGGGCTCGGTCGGACCGCGGACAATTCGACCGGCGGCACCCGCTCCACGGTGACCCGCTCCGGTGCCCGAACCCAGACATCCTTGGCGGCAACGGTGTTCAGTGTGTACGCCGCATCGCCCGGTGCCAGCACGTAGCCGACGCCGCCGATCATGGGCGCATAGCCACCGCGCTGAGCGACCGTGAACAGACGCATACCGACATTGGTCGCCGACAGGCCACCTGAGCCGACAACGCTTGGTGCAGAGGAGAACTGAGGCAGCTCCTGGCCGACCCACTGCCACGGTGTGGCCTCGATGCACTCGGTGAGCTGCCTGCGCTGATCGGCCGACAGGGCGGGGCCGACGATCCCACGGCCGCCGGCCACCGGTCTGATCAACAGCGACGACAGGTGGGCGAGAAGATGCGAGCGTTCGGTGCTGATGCCACCCCAGTACATCGTCGCGGTATCGAGCATCGGTGCCTCGCCGAGCAATCGTTGCGAGAGTTCGGGCAGAAACCGTTGCAGCCCGGGGCTTTCGAGGACGCCGCTGCCCAACGTGTTGACGACCGCTACCGTGCCGCGGCGAAGCGCCTCGACGAGCCCGACGACACCGATTCGTGAGTCCGAACGCAGATCCAGCGGATCGACGAAGTCCGCGTCCACCCGGCGCAGCACGACGTCGACACGCTTGAGCGTTCCCATCGAGCGCATCCACAGCTTGCCGTCACGCACGACCAAGTCGGCGCTCTCCACCAGCGGAAAGCCCAGCACGCTGGCCAGGTAGGCCTGGTCGAAGGCTGTCTCGGAGTGGATGCCCGGGCTGAGCACCACCACAGTGGGTTCCTCGGCCGACTCGGGGGCGGCGTCAATGAGCGCCAGTCGCAGCGCCTGGGCCCACGGGGACGCCGGTCGCGGGCCGATCCTTTCGTAGAGGTCGGGAACGGCGTGCGCGACGACGCGCCGGTCCGCCAGCGCGTAACCCGCCCCCGAGGGCGCCTGTGTCCAGTCGGCGTTGACACGGAAGCCGCCGTCGGCGACGCGACTGACATCGCAGCCGTGCAGGAACAGTTGGTGGCGGCCGGGGACGTCGATGCCTCGCGCGGCCCGCACGTAGCCCGGATGGGCGAAGACAAGCGGGGCCGGCAGCACGCCGCTGGTGATCGACAGCTGAGGCCCGTACAGGTCGGTGAGGACCGCGTCCAGGAGTCGGGAGCGCTGCAGCAGACCAGATTCCAGCACGTTCCACTCATCGGCCGAGATCACAAGCGGCAGCGCGTCGAGATGCCACGGCCCCGGTTCGGTGGGCTCGTGACCGCGGGGGCCGGCCTGACCGACCACCGAACCGCGCCTGTCGACCTGGACATAGGTGATGCCGTCGTTGTCGACCAGGCTGCGCACCGCGTCACGCAGCTGGGCCAGACCGGGGCAGCCGCGCTCGGCGACGCAGTCGGCCACGTCCTGCCAACCCGGACGGATTTCGCCTGCGGCGCCGACGAACTCGTCGTAGCCGCTGCCCGCGCCCGGTCGCACGTCGAACAGCGCCTGCTGAATGCGTGCGGTGCGGTACCTGCCCAGCAGGTCGTCGGGGATGTTCGGTGCCGGTAGTGCCATCAGTGCAGAACGGTAACCGGTCAGCCCGGGATACGGCGCGGTGCGCTGTGCCGGCGATCGAGGCTCACCCCTTCAGCCGCACCGCCAGTTCCTCCAGCGGTACGCGGTGACCGTGGGCGCACCGGATCTCGACGGTGGCCTCGACGCCGCACCCCCGGTGCGCAAGGCGCAACGGCGTGCGGTTGGGCAGATGGCGCCGGCCCCACTCGAACATCGCCCAGACCACCGGCATGAACTCGCGGCCGGCCTCGGTGAGCACGTACTCATCGCGGCTGCGCTGGCCCGGCTCCTGATAGGGCTGCCGCTCCAGCAGACCGGCCTCAACCAGGTCCGAAAGTCGGGCCGCCGCGGCCGCTTTGGTGATACCGACGCGGCGCCAGAAGTCTTCGAAGCGGGTGGTGCCGTAGTAAGCCTCGCGCATGATGAGCATCGCCGATTTGGTACCCAGCACCGCCATCGTCTTCTCGATCGGGCACTCCCCGACCGCCGACCAGGCGTCCCGGTCGGCCAGCCTCCCCTGCAGAACTGTCATGGAATTCACCCTACCCCTGAGTTGTTCTATCTATACCTAGCTGGTATAGCTGGGTATAGATAAGTTCACTCAGCGTGGAGGGTAGGAGGCAGCAATGTCCGGATTCTCAGGTCGGGACGCCGTCATCGTCGGAGCGGTACGCACACCGGTCGGAAAGGGCAAGCAGAACGGCGCGCTGCACGATGTGCTACCCGTTGACCTGCTCGCGCACAGTCTCAAGGAACTGGTGGCCAGGACCGGCATCGACCCGGTACAGATCGACGACGTCATCGCCGGGGCGGTCACCCAGGTCGGCGACCAAGCGGTCAACATTGCGCGCAACGCGCTACTCGGCGCGGGGTTCCCCGAATCGGTACCGGGTACGACGGTCGACCGACAGTGCGGCAGCAGCCAACAGGCCATCCACTTCGCCGCCCAGGGCGTCATCTCGGGCGCCTACGACATCGTTGTCGCCGCCGGGGTGGAGTCGATGTCGCGAGCGCCGATGGGTTCCAGCGTGCTGCCCGGCAGCGATCCGTTCGGCGCGATGGCGCAGCGCTACCCCGAAGGCCTTGTGCCGCAGGGCATCAGCGCGGAGTTGATCGCCGCGAAGTGGGGTCTGTCGCGCCAACAGCTCGACGAGTTCTCGGCGGGCAGCCATGAGAAGGCCGCGACCGCGACCAAGGAGGGCCGGTTCGACGACGAACTGATCCCGATCGCCGGTCTCACCACCGACGAGATCATTCGGCCGGGCACGACCGTCGACACGCTCGCCGCGCTGAAGCCGGCGTTCTACAACCCCGCCTACGAGCAGCGGTTCCCGCAGATCGGCTGGGAGATCACCCCGGGCAACTCGTCGCCATTGTCCGATGGCAGCGCCGCGGTGCTGATCACCACCAGCGAGGTGGCCGCGCGGCTGGGGCTGCGTCCGCTCGCCCGGATCCACTCGATGACCGTCGTCGGCTCCGATCCGCTCTACATGCTGACCGGTGTCATCCCGGCAACGGAGAAGGTGCTGCAGCGCGCCGGGCTCACCCTCGCCGACATCGACCTGTTCGAGGTCAACGAGGCGTTCGCGCCCGTCGTCCTGGCGTGGGCGCACGACACCGGAGCCGATCTCGCCAAGACGAACGTCAACGGCGGCGCGATCGCGATCGGTCACCCGCTCGGTGCGTCCGGTGCTCGGATCATGACCACCCTCGTCAACGCACTGGAACAGCGCGGCGGACGGTATGCGCTGCAAACGATGTGTGAGGGCGGCGGCATGGCCAACGCCACCATCGTCGAGCGCCTCTGAACCGGGCGACTTGGGTGTAGTTGGTCGCGCTGACCGCGCTCAACTACGCCGAAGTCACGCCCTGGCGAGCTCGAAGACCGGGATGACCCGGCTCGTCTTCGCTTGGTACTCGGCGAACACCGGCGCATACTCGACCAGCTTCGGGTAGAGCTCGTCGCGCTCATGGTGCGGCAGCTCCCGAGCGGTGGCGTCGTAATCGGTGGTCCCGATTTCGACGTGGACCTTCGGATTCGCCCGGAGGTTGTGCGCCCACGCTGGATCTTTGTCGGAACCGGCGTAGGAGCCGACGATGTAGATCCTGTCCTCGAGTCGGAGGTACGCCAGCGGTGACACCCGCGGTTGACCTGACTTCGCGCCGGTGGTGTGCAGCAACAGGAGGTTTCCGCCCTCGAACGGCCCGCCGACCTTCCCGCCGTTGGCGCGGAACTCATCGACGATGCCTGCGTTGAAGTCCTTGATGTTGGAGATCTCGGTCACTCCCTCTCCAAGTGCCGGCGGACGCCCCCGTATTCCGCATCCGCATAATCGACGACCATGCGGGTGATCGTGACGGGCGGTAACAGCGGTGTCGGCAAGGCCACGGCGGCGGCTCTCGCAGCCGACGGCCACAGCGTGCTGATCGCCTGTCGCGATGTCGACAAGGGGCGTCTCGCGGCGGCCGAGATCGGCGACGTCGAGGTGGCCGCCCTCGACCTCGCCGACCTGGCCAGCGTGCGCGCGTTCGCCGATTCCGTCGAATCGGTTGACGTGCTGGTGAACAACGCCGGCGTGATGGGCATGCCGCTGACGCGCACGGCCGACGGTTTCGAATCCCACATCGGCATCAACCATCTCGGCCACTTCGCGTTGACGTCGCTGCTGGCCGACCGGATCACCGACCGGGTGATCTCGGTGGCCAGCGCGACGTATCTGTTCGCCAGTCTGCATCTGGACGACCTGAACTGGCACCGCCGCAAGTACTCGAAGTGGAGCGCCTACGGCGAATCCAAATTGGCCAACCTGCTGTTCGTCGCCGAGTTGGCCAATCGGGGTGTGCGCGCGTACGCCACCGACCCGGGCGCCACCAACACCGACATCACACGATCGCTCGGAATGGGCGAGCACAAGCGGATCCGGCGCCTGATGCACACCCCCGCGCAGGGCGCCCGGGCCACCTTGCAGGCGGTGACGACGGACCTGCCCAGCGGGACCTATCTGGCGCCGCGGTTCAATCAGCTCGGCAGGCCCAAGGTCACCAGGCTGCGGCCCAAAGCGGTGGATCCGGTGATGGCGCATCGACTGTGGGACGCGTCGGCCGAACTCACCGGCTGCGACGGGCGGCGCTGATCAGTCCTTTTGCCGCCACCACGCGACGACGTACAGCACCATCGCCGCAGCCAGCGCGATCAGCACCCACAGGACCACCGCCAGGTCGATCCAGGCACCCGCCGGCGGCGCCCCGGGCAACAGGTTGCGAAGCGGCACCACCGCGAACAACATCGCCGCGAACCAGGTCGTCAACGGAGGCAGGAACTTTCGGCGGCCAAGCACCGTCTCGATCGCCACGAACAACGCCGCCGCAGGCAGCGCAAGCAGCACCAGCAACACCCCGATGTCGAACGCGAGCGCTCCCCTGGTGCGCTCCATCGTGAACCGTACGGTCGGAATCGGGTCCGGCGCCGAATCGACGGTGCCGTTCTGGGCACGAAAGTCCCACCCGTTGATCTGCCCCGCCGCGACGATTCCCGCCGGGATGCGGCGTTGTTCGGCACCGTAGCCCGCAAAGGCCTCCACGCCGATGGTGTCGGTGGTGAACTTGTCGAACGGCCAGTCGTCGGGGTCGCCGACCGCGACGAGATGGGTGGCCGATTCACTGACCGACAGGTCACCGTGCACATAGATCAACTCGCCCGAAGCGGTCCATGAACTCAACCGGACCGTGAAATCGGCGGGCTCGTACTCCTGCAGGTTGGGGCCCGGGTGCATGAGAACGTCGACCGCCAGCCGGTTCTGGATCGCGTCCATCTGCCGCAAGCGGATGATGACGACGGATTCACCGGTGACCGACGGCTCTGAGAATTCGAAGTTGCGGGGCCGCGGCTCCAACAACGCATATCCGAGGAGCGATCCGACATAGACCGCCATCACCGCCACGACCGTCGTCACGACGGTGACCCGTCGCCGCCTGGGCGTGCCTGATGGCGCCGCACCTGTCACGCGCGGATCGTAGCCTCAGTCGCGCCGAACCTGACGCGGATTGGGATCAGTCGGTCTTCGGCTTGGCGTCGATCCCGGATTCCTTGCGTTGCTGCGCGGTGATGGGTGCGGGCGCGCCGGTCAACGGGTCGACACCACCACCGGACTTCGGGAACGCGATCACTTCGCGGATCGAGTCCGCACCGGCCAGCAGGGCGGTGGTGCGATCCCACCCGAACGCCAGACCGCCGTGTGGCGGCGCGCCAAAAGTGAACGCCTCCAATAGGAATCCGAACTTCTCCTCGGCTTCGGCCTTGTCGATTCCCATCACCGCGAACACCCGCTCCTGGATGTCGCGGCGGTGGATACGGATCGAACCACCGCCGATCTCGTTGCCGTTGCACACCACGTCGTAGGCGTCGGCGAGCACGGCGCCGGGATCGGTGTCGATGCGGTCCTCGAACTCCGGCTTGGGCGCGGTGAACGCGTGGTGCACCGCGGTCCACGCGCCGGAGCCGACCGCGACGTCACCGTGGGCCGTCGCCTCGTCGGCGGGCTCGAACAGCGGCGGGTCCACCACCCAGGTGAACGCCCATGCGTTCGGGTCGATCATGTCGAGCCGTTTGGCGATCTCGATGCGCACCGCGCCGAGCAGCGCCCGTGAACTCTTTGCCGGACCCGCCGAGAAGAACACGCAGTCACCCGGGGATGCGCCGACGTGCGCGGCGAGGCCGTCGCGCTCGGCGTCGGACAAGTTCTTGGCCACCGGACCGCTCAGCGTGCCGTCCTCGCCGACGAGCACATAGGCAAGCCCCTTGTGCCCGCGCTGTTTGGCGAACTCCTGCCAGGCGTCCAGCGTGCGACGGGGCTGGGAGGCGCCGCCGGGCATGACGACGGCCCCGACGTACGGTGCCTGGAAGACGCGGAACGGGGTGTCGGAGAAAAACTCCGCGCATTCGACGAGCTCGAGCCCGAACCTCAGATCGGGCTTGTCCGAGCCGAACCGGCGCATCGCGTCGGCGTAGGTGATCCGCGGCAGCGGAAGGGGCACGTCGTAGCCGATCAACCGCCACAGCGCGGCGACGATCTCCTCGGAGACGGCGATGACGTCCTCGGAATCGACGAAGCTCATCTCGAGGTCGAGCTGGGTGAACTCGGGTTGGCGGTCGGCGCGGAAATCCTCGTCGCGGTAGCAGCGCGCGATCTGGTAGTAACGCTCCATGCCTGCGACCATCAGCAGCTGCTTGAACAGCTGCGGGCTCTGCGGCAACGCGTAGAACGACCCGGGCTGCAGCCGTGCGGGTACCAGGAAGTCGCGCGCGCCCTCGGGGGTCGAGCGCGTCATCGTCGGGGTCTCGATCTCGACGAAGTCATGCCGTTCCAGTACTTCGCGGGCGGCGGCGTTCACCTTGGACCGCAGCCGGATCGCGTGGCCGGGCCCGTCGCGCCGCAGGTCGAGGTAGCGGTACTTCAGGCGCGCCTCCTCGCCGGCCTGCTCGTCGAGCTGGAACGGCAGCGGCGCGCTCTCCCCGAGCACCGTCAGCGACGTCGCGTTGACCTCGATCTCACCGGTCGCGATCTCGGGATTGGCGTTACCTTCGGGGCGGATCTCCACCACACCGTCGATCGCGATGCAGAACTCGGCGCGCAGCCGGTGCGCCGCCGCGAGGACGCCGGCCTCACGGAACACGACCTGCGACACCCCGGACGCGTCGCGCAGATCGATGAAGATGACGCCGCCGTGGTCGCGCCGACGCGCCACCCACCCGGCCAACGTCACCTTCTGACCGGCGTCGGCGGGCCGCAACGATCCGGCGGCATGACTGCGCAGCACTGAAACTCCTGGAATTCGCCTGACAAGACAACTGCACAAGTGTAGAGGGGTCGAATCCGCCGGTAGTTTGGCGTTCATGCCCAGTCGCGTCGCGCTCGTCGGACCCGGGGCGATCGGATCGACGGTCGCGGCTCTGCTGCACGCGGCCGGCCACCCGGTGACGCTGTGCGGGCGGACGCCGCGAGACTCGATCGAGGTCAGGTCCGACGACGGCGAGCCGATCGTGGTGCCCGGTCCGGTGCTGACCGACCCGGCCGACATCTCCGAACCGGTCGACGTAGTGCTGCTGGCGGTGAAGGACACCCAGAACGAGCAGTCGGCCGGATGGCTCGCGAAGTTGTGCGACGAGCGCACCGTGGTGTGCGCGCTGCAGAACGGTGTCGAACAGGTCGAGCGCGTCGGCCGCTACTGCCCGTCATCGACGGTTGTGCCTGCGGCGGTGTGGGTTTCGGCGGAGCCGACGGAGCAGGGTTATGTCCGGTTGCGCACCGGGGCCCGCCTCGTGCTGCCCGACACCGACGGGGCGCGGACACTGTCGGCACTGTTCGCCGGCAGCGCCGTCACGGTCGAGATCGACCCGAATTTCCTCAGCGCGGCGTGGCACAAGCTTCTGGTCAACGCGGTCGTGGGGTTCATGGTGCTCAGCGGCCGTCGCTCGGGCATGTTCCGCCGCGACGACGTCGACGGCCTGGCACGGCGCTATCTGGCCGAATGCCTGGCTGTCGCGCGGGCAGCGGGTGCACAACTGGGCGATGACGTGATCGACGGCATCGTCGGGCTGCTCGCCAAGTCCCCCGAGGACATCACCACCTCGATGCTGACCGACCGCGAGGCCGGCCGGGAGTTGGAGTGGGACATCCGCAACGGGGTGATCGCCCGCAAGGGGGCCGAGCACGGGCTGAACACCCCGATCAGCGATGTGCTGGTGCCGCTGCTGGCCGCGGCCAGCGACGGGCCTGGCTAGACGTGGACTCTGACTAGACAGCGTCCTTTACTGTGTATGCCCATGCAGCAATGTGAACGCGTCGACCTGGACTTCGTCGAGAACGCGCCGTTCCGGTTCGTCAGCACCGTCGACCTCGCGATCACGCCCGAGCAGCTCTTCGAGGTGCTCGCCGACGCACAGTCGTGGCCGTGCTGGGCCTCCGTGATCACCGAGGTGACGTGGACGAGCCCCGAACCACGCGGCGTCGGCGCCACCCGAACGGTGAAGATGCGCGGCGGCATCGTCGGCGACGAGGAGTTTCTCGCCTGGGAACCCTACAGCCACATGGCTTTTCGGTTCAACGAGGCCTCGACGGGAAGTATCGGCGCATTCGCCGAGGACTACCGGGTGGTGCGGACGGCGCAGGGCTGCCACCTGACGTGGGTGATGGCGATGAAGCCTAACGGCGCCGCCGCCCGGATCGGGATGACGCTCGGCGGGCCGGTGATGGGCTGGCTGTTCCAGAAGTTCCTGTACAACCTGCGCGACTACTCCGCTAAGCGCTTCGGGGTCTGAAGTCCGCGAAATTGCATTCCAGCAGGCGTCTACTCGCACTTTCGCTGCTGGAATTCCATTTCGCGGTTAATACAGGCCAGCCCAGGCTTCGCGGCGCTGGGCGTCGGGGTCGGAGACCACCGTGTCGCGCGCACTCATGATGATGCGGGTGCAGCGCCGTTCGGTGTCGTAGACGGGCCAGTCGTGTGCGTTGGACCAGTGGATCTCGCCGGTGTCCCACCCTTGAGAAGCGAAGTCGAGCCAGGCCCGTTGCATGCGTCGCCCGACCGCAGGCTGCAGCCGCCGCCCCAGCGGGTGGATCTTGCGCCCGAGATATGACGCGTAGCTGTGCTGGATGTGCACGATCTCGCTGCCGTGGGTCGCGCCGAGGCCGAGCATGCGCAGGCTGAAGCCGAAGTGGTCGAAGCGGTACATGTGGGTCGGCGCGTGTGCGCTGTAGGCATCGGCGAACGCCCACGCCGGACCGCCGAACATGACGTCGGAGGCGAACGCCAGCAACTCCCTTCGGCGCGGATAGTGCGGGTACGCGGCCAGCATGCGCTGTCTGGCGTCGGGCGCGACGCGGGCGAAGTAGGCCTCCACGGACGCCTGGGTGGTCGGCAGCATCGGCGGTTTGGTCCAGGCGAACATCGACGCTTCGTGGCTGTTGGTTCCGATGATCAGCGGCACCCGCCGCGGGGTTCCCGCGCGCGCGGCGTCCACGGGGTGACGCGGCAGCAGGTCGACGCCGTAGGTCAAGCCGTAGGCCAACGTCGGCGTGCGCGCGGCGCTTTCGAGTTGCAGCCTGCCCGCCGTGCGGCGCAGCTCGCGTTGCGGTAACCGCTTGATCTCCGAGACCGGTACGCCGAGTCGGCGCACGAATTCGCGTGCCTGCTCGGCCCGCAGCTCGCGATCGGCGATCAACGGCAGCGCCGGGCTCTGGGCGATCGCGCGGCTGAACAGACCGTCGGCGGCGGGGCTGGCGATCAGCGCGAGCACCGATGTGCCGCCCGCGGACTCACCGAACACCGTTACGCGGGACGGATCACCGCCGAAGGCCGCGATGTGGTCGCGGACCCACCGCAGTGCGGCGATCTGGTCCCGCAGGGCCAGGTTGTCGTCGAACCCGTCGCCGAGGTCGCCGAGTTCGAAGCCACCGAAGACGCCGATCCGATAGGTGATGTTGACGACGACCACGTCGCCGTTGGCGGCCAGCCGCGAGCCGTTGTACAGCTGGAACTGTCCGGCACCGAACACGAACGCGCCGCCGGGGATCCAGACCATCACCGGAAGCGACGAGCTGGTGTCAGGCGACCACACCGTCAAGGTCAGGCAGGCTTCGTCACGCGACTTGGGATCGTCGCGGCCGCCGCCGACGAACGACTTGCCCTGCGGGGGCAGCGGCCCGTGCTCGATCGCGTCTCGCACGCCTGTCCACGGCCGCTTCGGGTCGGGACCGAGGAACCGGCGGTCGCCAACCGGCTGCTCGGCATACGGCACGCCTCGCCAGACCCCGACGCCGCCCTCGGTCGTGCCCCGGAGATCACCTAGGTCGGTATGCACGATGACCGGATGTCCGAGAACGGTGGCCACGACCGAATCGTAGTGTGCAAAGCTGAACGTCATGACCTTCAACGAAGGCATGCGAATCGACACCAGCACCGCCTCGTCCAGTGGTGGCGGAGGCGGCCCCGGTCGCGGCATCGCCGTCGGCGGCGGAGTCGGCGGCCTGCTCGTCCTCATAGTGGCGTTGTTCCTCGGCGTTGACCCCAGCACGGTGCCTCAGCAGGGCCAGTACGACAGTCGGGGTGTGCAGGCGCCGGGTTTCGACCTCAGCCAGTGCAAAACCGGCGCGGACGCAAACGCGATCCCCCAGTGCCGCGTGCTCGCGACCGGCAACTCGCTCGACGCGATCTGGCCACAACTGATGCCCGACTACACGCGGCCCGGCGTTCATCTCTTCACCGGCAGTGTCAACACGGCTTGCGGGCAGGCCACCAGCGAGGTCGGCCCCTTCTACTGCCCGGCGGATCAGACCGCTTATTTCGACGTCGAGTTCTTCGACGTGCTGCGGGACCAATTCGGTTCCACCGGCGGCCCGTTGGCGCAGGAGTACGTGGTCGCCCACGAGTACGGCCACCATGTTCAGAACCTCACCGGCGCGCTTCGGCAGTCGCAGGGGCCCGGCGCCGCGGGTCCGACCGGCGGCGGCGTGCGCACTGAACTGCAGGCCGACTGCTACGCGGGGGTGTGGGCGCACTACGCCGCCATCACCAAGCAGGAAGGCACCGACGTCACGTTCCTACAGCCGTTGACGGACAAGGACATCGCCGACGCGCTGTCGGCCGCGGCCGCGGTGGGCGATGACCGCATCCAGAAGCAGACCACCGGCCGGGTCAACCCCGAGGCGTGGACGCACGGATCGGCCACGCAGAGGCAGAAGTGGTTCACCGAGGGCTACCGCACCGGTGATCCGCAGGCCTGCGATACGTTCTCCACGAACGACCTTGGGTAGGACGCCAACGGCCGTCGATGCCGTCGCCGAACGCTATCTCGACACTCTTGCCGAGCTCGACCCTTGTGCGGCAACCGAAATGGGCATCACCGGCCACGACCGCAACTACGACGAGAAAATCACCGACTACTCCCCCGACGGTGTCGCCGCACGTGCCGACGCCGCGCGCCGAACACTGCGCGAACTCGGCAACGTCACCGCCGAGGACGCTGTCGACGAGGTGACGGTTTCGGCGATGCGCGAGCGCCTCGGCGTCGTGATCGACATCAACGACGCCGGGCTCGATATGGGCGAACTCAACGTAATCGCATCCCCGCTACAGTCGATGCGCGATGTGTTCGACCTCATGCCCACGGACACCGACGACGACTGGGCGGTGATCGCACGCCGACTCTCGCAGGTGCCCGACCGTGTCGCCGGATATGCCGATGCGCTGCGGACCGCGACCACCACCGGCCATCCCCCCGCGGTGCGCCAGGTCGCACGCGGCATCGAGCAGTCCGCAAGCATCCAGCACCTGTTGGTGGACATGGTCGCGGCCGCAGTCCCCGACAACGCAACGCTGCACGACGAACTGCAACAACACGCGGCCAACGCAGCGAACGCCTACCGCGAACTCGGCAGGATTCTCGGAGACGAGATCGCACCACATGCGCGCCTCGAGGACGCGGTGGGCCGCGAGGCCTACCGGTTGTGCTCGCGTTCCTTTCTCGGCGCCGAGGTCGACTTCGACGAGACATACGAGTGGGGCCTTCAGCGGCTGGAAAGCATTGTCGCCGAACAGGAGAAGCTCGCCAAGCAGTTGTACCCCGGAACGTCGATCGCGGACGCCCTGCGGCGCCTAGACACCGAGGAGCGCTACCTCATCCACGGTGTGGACGCACTGCAGGTATGGATGCAAGACCTCTCCGACCGCGCTGTCGAGGCTCTCGCCGACACGCACTTCGACATCACCGAACCACTGCGCCAGCTGGAGTGCCGGATCGCGCCCACTCACACCGGCGGCATCTATTACACCGGTCCGTCGGAAGACTTCAGCAGGCCCGGTCGGATGTGGTGGTCGGTCCCGCACGGCATCGACACCTTCCACACGTGGCAGGAGACGACGACGGTGTTCCACGAGGGCGTTCCGGGACACCACCTGCAGATCGGGCGCGCTGTCGTGCGCGCCGACCAACTCAACCGATGGCGGCGACTGGGCTGTTTCGTGTCGGGCCACGGGGAGGGCTGGGCGCTCTACGCCGAACGGCTGATGGCCGAACTCGGTTGGCTCGACGATCCCGGCGACCACATCGGAATGCTTGATGCACAACGCTTTCGGGCCGCGCGCGTCGTAATTGACATCGGCGTGCACTGCGGTATGACCGCACCCGACGGCACCCTGTGGGATGTCGACAAGGCGTGGCAATTCCTGGTTTCGCACAGCGCGATGAACGAGGAGCACCTGCAGTTCGAACTCGACCGCTACCTCGGCTGGCCGGGCCAGGCGCCGTCGTATGCGATCGGCCAGCGAATCTGGCAACGGCTGCGCGACGAGACGCTGGGCCGGGGTGTGTCGCTCAAGGAGTTCCACGATCGCGCCCTGGATCTCGGCGGATTACCGCTCGACGTGCTCCGGTCCGCGATGACGCGCGATTTCGCCTCCGGCTGAGCCCCTTTCACTGCCCACTCGTACGCCCTAGCGTGGACGCATGGATTCCGTGGCCGTCACGCCGAACCTCACCATGCTCGTCGTCACCGGGTGGCAGGTCTACGCCTGGCGCGACGGTGACTCGGTCACGCTGATCGACACCGGGGCACCGGGATCCGGCGCAGCCATCGCCGAGGCGGTGCCCGCAATCGATCGGATAATCCTGACGCACGGACACGTCGACCACATCGGCTCGGCCGCCGAACTCCACAGGTCGACCGGTGCCCCGGTTGTCGCCGGCGCCAGGGATGCCGCCGCGATTCGCGACGGAGCTGCGCTGCCCCCACCGGTGTTCGAGGACTGGGAGGTGCCGATCCACGCGCGTGTCGCAGCAGGATTGCCCGATGCGGCCGAGCCCGTTCCCGTCGACCGGCAACTGCGCGACGGCGACATGCTGGATTTCGGCGGCGGCGCCGAGATCCTGTCGATACCGGGTCACACCGAGGGCAGCATCGCGATTCATCTGCCACATCACGGCGTGCTGCTCACCGGCGACACCATCGCCAACGTCGGCACGCTCATGCTCGGCACCTTCAACCAGGACCGTGCGCGCACGGTGGCGTCCTTCCGCCGCCTTGCCGCGCTCGACATCCACACCGCGTGTTTCGGTCACGGCGAGCCGATCGTCACCGGCGCGGGCGTCCGGCTTCGCGAGGTCGCGGCCACGTTGACGTGACCGGCTCCATCCGAATCGCCCAGCGAGTACCGTCACGACTGGCCAAAGGAGACACTCATGCGCATTGCAGTCGCAGGTGCGACGGGAAACATCGGCGCCCGCACCGCCGCCGCGCTCGAGCGCGACGGTCACGAGGTCGTCCCCATCAGCCGCTCACACGGGGTCGACCTGATGTCCGGTGAAGGTCTGGACGCCGCCCTCACCGGTGTGCAGGCCGTCGTCGACGCCATCAGCGCACCACCCACCGATCGTGACCGCACCATCGAGTACTTCGGCACCACCACACGCAACCTGCTCGCCGCCGAACAGCGCACGGGCGTCGGCCATCATGTGCTGCTGTCGATCGTCGGCATCCGCGACATCGAAGGCAATGCGCACTACTCGGGTAAGCGGGAACAGGAGCGGCTCGTCGCCGACGGACCGGTGCCGTGGACGATCGTGCCCGCCACCCAGTTTCACGACTTCGCGGCCATGGTCGCCGGTTGGTTCGAACAAGACGGGGTGTCGACCATCGCGCCGTTGCTCGTGCAACCGATCGCGCCCGACGACATCGCTGAGGTTCTCGCCGAGGTCGCCGTCGGCCAACCGCAGGGCCGGTATGTGGATGTCGCGGGGCCAGAGCCACAAGACCTCGTCGACATGGCCCGCCGGACGCTGGCCGCCAGGGGTAAACAGGTCAAGCTGGTCCCGACCTGGTCGGGCATGTTCGGGTTGTCGATGTCGGGAAATGTTTTGCTACCGGGCGAGAATGCGCGCATCGCCCCGACGACGTTCGACGACTGGCTCGCCGCCGGCGCCAACTGATCAGGAGTACTGGATGACCAACCCCGATACCCCGCTCGCCGGGAAAGTTGCCTACGTGACGGGCGCCGCTCGCGGACAGGGGCGTTCGCACTGCCTGCGGTTGGCACGCGCCGGCGCCGACATCGTCGCAATCGACGCGTGCGGTCCGGTCGCCGAGTACAACGGCTATCCGCCTGCACTCCCGGAGGATCTCGCCGAGACGGTCAGCCTCGTCGAGGGCGAGGGCCGCAAGATCGTCGCCGACCGGGTGGACGTCCGCGACCTCGCCGGACAGCAGCGGGTGGTCTCCGACGCAATCGAACAGTTCGGCCGCCTCGACATCGTCGTCGCCAACGCCGGTGTCATGAATTGGGGTCGGCTGTGGGAGATCTCGGCGCAACAGTGGCAGGAAGTCCTCGACGTCAACCTCACCGGTGTGTGGAACACGATCAAGGCCGCGGTGCCGCCGATGATCGAGGCGGGCAACGGCGGCTCGATCATCACGATCAGCTCGGCGGCGGGCATCAAGGCCGTCCCCGGCTGCGGCCACTACTGCGCCAGCAAGTTCGGCGTCGTCGGACTCACCAACTCGCTGGCGGTCGAACTCGGCGAGTTCGGCATCCGGGTCAACTCGGTGCATCCGTACGGCACCGACACCCCGATGGGCAACGACACGTCGATGTGGCAGGTCTTCGCCGACCACCAGACCTACATTCACAGCTTCTCCCCCGGCGCGCTGCCGACAGAGTCACTGGCGGACCCGGATCTGATCTCCGACATCGTCGTCTGGCTGGCCAGCGACGCCTCGTCGCTGCTGACCGCGGCTCAAATCCCCGCCGACAAGGGCTATCTCAAGATTTGAGCTTGCCGCGAGTCTGAGCTTATGCGTCAAATCCGGCCGAAACTTCGTGCAGAAGTTCAGTTTCGGTGAGCGGGCACCGGCCTTGTCACAGGCGCGACTGCTCCTTGATCGCCGTGTCGCTGGTGCGCAGCGGCCGGATCAGCGCGTCCTGGGTGAACGATGCGATGAGCTCACCGGCCTCGGTGTGCACGGTTCCGCGGACATACGACATGCCTGCGCCCACCTGCGTGCTCTCGTGGCTGTACAGCAGCCACCCGTCGAATGCGAACGGTTCGTGGAAGCTGACCGACACCGTCATCGGTGCGGTCGACACGGTGACGTGGGACTGCGCGGTGCCGATGCCCTCGTGGGCGCGCATGGTCGTCGAAATACCAAGGTGTCCAGTCAGATACGCGACGAGCGCCTTGGCGAGCTCATCGCGGTCAGGGGTCTTGTCGTAGCGCACCCAGGCGTACAGTTCCGGTGGGCCGACCTCGTCGGGGCTGTTGACGTCGACGACATCGACCAGCCGGATTTCGCGGCCGGCCATGGCCATGCGCGCGTCGTTCGCCTCGGCGGGCGACTTCACCTCAGGACGGGCGACGGCGTGCCGGATGACGTCGTCGGTCGGGACGTCGGTCAGCACGGTGACGGTGATGCAGCGCTTGCCGTTCTGCTTGGCCGCGACGACAGCGGTTGCGGTGGAACGGCCTTCGTTGACGACGTCGATCTCCAACTCGACCGGACCTGCCGCGACCATGACCGCCCGCGAGAACACCGCATGCGCTGACCGCACCGACTTGCCCTCGAACCGCTTGGCCACCGCCACGATCACCTGGGCGAGGACCTGGGTGCCCTCGACGACCTGCCGGTCCTCTTCACCGGCGGGCCCGGTCTCGGCGATGAATCGGTTGTCCCCGTCCTGGCGGACGTCGAACAAATCGAGCAGGGTGTCGACGGTCCACTGTTGTTGCGCTGAGTCTGTCGTCATGACAAGGAACAGTAACCGAGCTTCTACAAAAGCGGTAACGTCGTTACCAGTCGATCTCGAGCCGGAAGGTGACGACCATGGCCAAGCCGAGCGGGCGCCCCGCCACGGGCGCCACACGGCTGGCCGACGCCGCCGATGGCGACCCCCGGCCCAAGCGCTTCATGAAGTCGGCGCTGGCGATCCTCGGCGAGACCGGACGCACCGACTTCACCGTGCTCGAGGTCGTCGAGCGGTCGAAGACGTCGCTGCGGTCCTTCTATCAGCACTTCTCGACCAAGGACGAACTGCTGCTCGCACTCGTCGACAAGATCATGTCCGAGTCGACGCGCCGCTGGCGCGAGGACACCGCCGGCCTGCCTGCCGCGACGGCCCTTCGCGTGCTCATCGACCGGATCTGCACTCCGCCCGAGACCACCACCCAGGACAAGGTCAACCGCGGCCTGACCAACTACAACGACCGCCTCGCCGAGACCTTGCCGCGCGAATACTCGCGCGTGCTCTCACCGGTATACGAGCTGATCAAAGACATCATCAACCGCGGGATCGCCGAGGGCGTCTTCCGGCCGGACCTCAACGTCGACGCCCGGGCCGCGCTGATCATGCAGTCGTCGCTGGGCGCGATCCGGCTGCAGGTGCTCGGCGCGGAACTCAGCGGCATACCGGTCGGCGCCGACGACATCTACGACTTCTGCCTCAGCGGGCTCACCGGCCCGTCCAATAACGCTTGACCTGCGCCGCACCGGCAGAGAACAGCCTTCTCCAACGCCGCTGTTTCTGCTGGTCCCAAAGTGGTAATGTCATTACCACTAACAGCCAATCAGACTTGCAGGAGGCGAACATGACACGCCAGCTTCCGTATCCCGTGTTCGACGCGGACAACCACTTCTACGAGCCCAAAGAGGCGCTGACCAAGTTCCTGCCCGACCACCGCAAGCACGTCATCGACTACATCGAGGTGCGCGGACGGACCAAGATCATGGTGCGCAACCAGGTCAGCGACTACATCCCGAACCCGACCTTCGAGGTCGTCGCGCGCCCGGGCGCCCAGGAGGAGTACTTCAAGCACGGCAGCGGTGGCAAAAGCTTCCGCGAGGTGATGGGCAAGCCGATGAAGGCGATTCCGGCCTTCCGCGAACCCGCCGCGCGACTCGAGGTCATGGACGGCCTCGGCCTGGATTACTCGCTGATGTTCCCGACCCTGGCCAGCCTGGTCGAGGAGCGCATGAAGGACGATCCGGAACTGATCCTCGACGTCATCCACGCGCTCAACGAGTGGATGTACGAGACCTGGCAGTTCAACTACGAGGACCGGATCTTCTCCACCCCGGTGATCAACCTCGGCATCGTCGACCGCGCGCTCGAGGAACTCGAATGGTGTCTGGAGCGCGGCGCCAAGACGGTTCTGGTCCGGCCGGCGCCGGTGCCCGGTGTGCGCGGCACGCGGTCGTTCGGGCTGCCCGAGTTCGACCCGTTCTGGGACGCCTGCGTCAAGGCCGGTATTCCGGTATCGATGCACGCCTCGGACTCTGGCTACGCCGAGTACCTCAACGACTGGGAACCGGCCGATGAGTACCTGCCGTTCAAGCCGACCGCGTTCCGGATGGTGTCGATGGGCAAGCGGCCGATCGAGGACTCGATGGCCGCGCTGGTGTGCCACGGCGCGCTGACCCGCAATCCCGATCTGCGGATCCTGTCCATCGAGAACGGCGCCGACTGGGTGCCGTACCTGTTCAAGCAGTTCGAGGGCGTCTACAAGAAGATGCCGCAGGAGTTCCCCGAGAACCCGATCGAGGCGTTCAAGCGTGGGGTGTATGTCGCACCGTTCTGGGAGGACGACTTCGCCAAGATGGCCGACCTCATCGGCGTCGACCGGGTGATCTTCGGGTCGGATTGGCCGCACCCGGAGGGGCTGGCCGAGCCGACCCATCTGATCGACGACCTGCAGGGCCTCGACGAGGAAGGGCAGCGGAAGGTCATGGGCGGCAACATGATCGACCTGTTCAAGGTGCCCAACGAGATCGTCCACAACCCCGACGTGCCTGCGCTCGTCATCCCCGCCTGAGTTCAGGCGCCGTCGCGAAACGTGCGTGTCGATGCGTCGACACGCACGTTCGCACGATTACGAAAGAGAGCCCGTGACCGATAGCTCGAACAACGGCACGAATCCTGAGGTGCTGCTCTTTGCCTCGACGACGCAGTCGTTCCTCGAAAAGGAAGTGCCCCTGAGTCGGATACGCGAGATGCACGACGCCGGAAGCTCGTTCGACGCCGACTGGTGGCGTCGCGCCGTCGAACTGGGCTGGACCAGCCTCCTGGTTCCCGAGGAACTGGGCGGCGGCAGCGTCTCCGGGGAGGGAGTCAAGGATCTGGCGCTGGTCGCCGAGATCGCCGGCAAGACCGTCGCTCCCGGTCCGCTGCACCCGGTCAGCACCGTGCTCGCCGGACTGGTGGAGGCGCCCGCCGGCCACGAGGACACCATCGAGGCGCTGGTCGCCGGTGAGACGGTGGCCAGCTGGGCGGTCTACGAGCCCGGGCAGCAGTGGTCACCGCTGACGCCGACCGTCACCGCCACCGCCACCGCGACCGGGTTCCGTATCGACGGGGTCAAGGACCGGGTCGAGGCCGGCGCCGAAAGCGCATTGTTCTTGGTCACAGCACAATGTGACGACGGTATCCGGCAATTCCTCTTACCCGCCGACACACCCGGTGTGCGCGTGGAGCCGCAGCGCTCGATCGACATGGTCAAGACCTACGCCCGCGTGCACTTCGACGGGGTCGAGGTCGATGCGGGCGCCGCGGTGGGCACCGCCGACCAGACACCGGCCTTGATCGAGCGGCAGACCCAGATCGCCTGCGTACTGCAGTGCGCGGAGGTGGTCGGCATCCTGGATACGGTGCTGGCCTTCACGATTCAGTGGGGTTTCGACCGGCTTTCCTTCGGTCGCCCCCTTGGCTCGTATCAGGCGCTCAAGCACAAGTACGCCGACCTGAAGATCTGGTTCGAAGGATGCCGTGCCACGACCAACGCAGCGGTGGCCGAGGTGGCCGCGCGGACGCCCGGTGCGGCGATGGCCGTCAGCGTCGCGAAATCGTACGTGGGCGAATACTCACCGGGCATGTTGCAGCTGTGCGTGCAGCTGCACGGCGGCATCGGGGTGACGTGGGAACACGACCTGCACCTGTTCCTGCGACGAACCACGTTGAACCGCTCGATGTTCGGCACTCCCGAGGAGCACAACCTGCGCGTCTACTCGCTCACCAAGAACCTGGAGCATGCGTCATGACCGAGACCACGTCGGCCCCCGCCGCGACCGCCACCACGGAGTCGGTCGAGGAGTTCGCCGCTCGAGCCGAAGCCTGGCTGGCGGAGAACATGCCGCCCATCGATCCGAACAATCCCCCCGAACACGACCGCGGTGAAGAGGAGCCGTGGCTGCGCGCGCGGGAACTCCAGAAGCGGTTGTGGGAGGGCGGATTCGCCGGCATCTGTTTCCCCAAGGAGTACGGCGGGCTCGGTCTGCCGATCGCCTACCAGAAGGCGTTCGACAGGGTCTCGCGTGCATATGAGCTGCCGATCATCCTCAACACCCCGACGTTCACGATCTGCGCGGCCACCATCCTCGACACCGGTAGCGAACAGCAGAAACGACAGCACATCTCCGCGGCGCTGCGCGGCGACGAGGTGCTGGTGCAGCTGCTGTCGGAACCGAGCGGCGGCTCCGACCTCGCCGGTGTGATCACCCGCGCCGACCGCAAAGGCGACAAGTGGGTGATCAACGGGGCAAAGACTTGGAGCACGAGCGCTTTCGCCGCTGACTACGGGTTGATGCTGGCACGCACCAACTGGGACGTGCCCAAGCACGAGGGTTTGACGATGTTCCTGGTGCCCATCGACAGCCCCGGCATCACGCTGCGCCGCATCAAGCAGGTCAACGGTTCCGTCGAGTTCTGCGAGGAGTTCTTCGACAACCTCGAACTCGACGACGACGCCGTGGTCGGCGAGGTCGACGCGGGCTGGCACGTCGCCTCCCGGCAGCTGTACCACGAGCGGCGCGCGGTCGGCGGCGGATCGGAGTTCGCCAGCGGGATCGGCGCCGAGGGCAAATCCGATGTCCCGACCAATTACGTTGAGCTGCTAGAGAAGGCCGGTCAGGCCGACAACGCGCGGCTTCAGGAGATGGCCGGGCGCGCGCTGGTGCACCGGACCGTTCGCGAGCAGCTGATCGACCACGTCTACCACGGTGTGCTCGACGGCTCGCTACCGCCGGCCGCCGGGTCGATCATCCGCATCGCGCACGCCGACGTCCATCACGTCGAGTTCGACACGGCGCTGGCGATCACCGGCAGCGCGGGTGTGGTCGACGTCGACAGTGTGCTGATCCGTCACGGCGAGCGATACCTGTCGCGCCAAGCCGCCGCCCTCGGGGGCGGCACGACCGAGATCGCGCGCAACATCATCGGCGAGCGCGTGCTCGGCTTCCCCCGCGAACCCGCCGCCGACCGCGACGTGCCGTTCAAGGAGGTCAAGCGCAACAGGAGCTGACCCTTTTCTCAGAACAGGGTGGGTTGCAACGCTGGGACGGGTACAGGCGCGGGCGGTGTGGCCGCGGCGCGGAACGACCGGCGGTCGGGCGCCAGGCCGTACTTGGCGACAAGCGGTGCCGCCCGGTGGTGCAACATCTTCCGATAGTCCTGCGGCAGGTAGGCGCCGCGGCGATACAGCTCGCGGTACTTTCCCACCAGCTCCGGGTGCGAGCCGGCCAGCCAGTTCATGAACCAGCCGCGCGTCGAACCGCGCAGGTGCAGGCCGAAGACGGTGACACCGGTGGCGCCCGCCGCCGCGATCTGGGCGAGCAGCGCCTCGAGATGCTCGGCCGAGTCCGTCAGATGCGGCAACACCGGCGCCACCATCACATGGCAGTCCAGACCGGCGTCGCGGATCGCGGCGATCATCCCGAGCCGCGCCTGCGGCGACGGTGTGCCCGGTTCGACTTCCCTGTGCAGCACGGGATCTTCGATGGCGAGCGAAACCGCCACGCTGACGTCGACCTGACGGGCGGCCTCGCGGATCAGCGGCAGGTCGCGTCGCAGCAGCGTGCCCTTGGTGAGGATGGAGAACGGGGTGCGGGAATCGGTCAGGGCCGAGATGATCCCGGGCATGAGCGCATAGCGGCCCTCGGCCCGCTGGTAGGGATCGGTGTTGGTGCCCAACGCCACCGTCTCACGCTGCCACGACCGCCGCGACAGTTCGCGGCGTAGCACGTCGGCCACGTTGGTCTTGACCACGACCTGACTGTCGAAGTCGCTGCCGGAGTCCAGATCGAGATATTCGTGGGTGGGCCGCGCGAAGCAGTAGCGACAGGCGTGCGAGCATCCGCGGTAGCCGTTGACCGTGAACCGGAACGGCAGCATGGCCCCGTTGGGCACCTTGTTGAGCGCCGATTTGCACAGCACTTCGTGGAATGTGATGCCCTCGAACTGCGGCGTCCGCACGCTGCGCACGAAACCGATACGCTGCAGGCCGGGCAGCGCACCGTCGTCGACGCCGACACCCTGACCATCCCACCGCATACACTCGATTCGAACTCACGTTCGATGGGTTGTCAAGGTCGACGCGCGCGAGCGCTTTGCAGGACAGAAATTGGGGGCGATGTGGCGAGCGAGAGCCACGAGGACGAGCTGCGCTCCGAGCAGCGCTACATCGACGGGTTGTACGCGCGACTCGACGCCGAACGCGCAGGGGTGCGGGCGCACTACGACGCGGCGCTGCGCGGTGACGGCGGCTCACTGGTCGACCGTGATGCCGAGGTGCGCGCGGTGGCCAAGCGGATGAACCGGCTCAACGTGGCCGACCACGGGCTGTGCTTCGGTCGGCTGGACAGCGTCACGGGCGATCGTCTCTACATCGGTCGTATCGGGTTGCTGGACGAGGCCAACGAGTACGAGCCGCTGCTTCTCGACTGGCGGGCTCCCGCGGCGCGCCCGTTCTACGTCGCCACCGCGGCCCACCCCGAGGGCATGCGCCGCCGGCGCCAGTTCCACTCCATCGGGCGTCGCATCACCGATTTCACCGACGAGACCCTGGGCAGGCCCACCGAAGGTGCGCAGGGTGACGCCGCGTTACTCGCAGCGGTCAACGCGCCCCGCGGCGAGGGCATGCGCGACATCGTCGCGACCATCCAGTCCGAACAGGACGAGATCATCCGGCTCGAGCACCCGGGCGTCCTGGTGATCGAGGGCGGCCCGGGCACGGGCAAGACCGTCGTCGCACTGCACCGTGTCGCCTACCTGCTCTACACGCAGCGGGAGCGGATGGAACGCCACGGCGTGCTGGTGATCGGCCCGAACACCGCGTTCCTACGGCACATCGACCGGGTGCTGCCCTCGCTCGGTGAGACCAACGTCGTGTTCATGACGACCGGTGACCTCGTTCCCGGCCTGCGGGTCACCGCCGAGGACACTCCCGACGCGGCACGGGCGAAGGGGTCGCTGACGATCTTGGACGTGCTGGCCGCGGCGATCGCCGACCGGCAACGGGTCCCCGAAGAACCGGTGCCGATCAAGCTGGCCGACGTCACGGTGCGGATCGATGCCGAGACGGCCGAGTGGGCGATCCAGGAAGCCCGCGACAGCGGCTTGCCGCACAACGACGCGCGCGCGGTGTTCGTCGACGTCATCACCTGGGCGCTCACCGAGCGGGCGATCGCCCGCATCGGCAAGGGCTGGCTGACCCGCGACGACAAGGCGGCGTGGGAACACCTGCGCGCCGAGCTTCTCGACGAACTCGGTGACCACGACGCGTTCAACACCGCCCTCGACGAGCTGTGGCCGCAGCTGACACCGGAGGCCTTGCTGGCCGGGCTCTACGAATCGGTTGAACGACTCAGCGCGGTAGGCGCCGACGAGTCCCTGCTGCGCGCCCAAGGCGATGCCTGGACGGTGTCGGACGTGCCGCTGCTCGACGAGCTGGTCGACATGCTGGGCGGCATCAAACCGGACCCCGCGGCCGAGACTCAGCGGCAGGAGGAGGCCGCGTACGCCGCCGGCGTGCTGGACCTGATGGTGGCCCGCGAGGACCTGATGGCCGACGAGGATCACCTGCTCGCCACCGACCTCATCGGCGCCGAAGACCTCGCCGACCGGTTCGTCGAGCGCGACAACCGTGACCTCGCTGAACGTGCTGCGGCAGACCGTGATTGGACATACCGGCACGTCGTCGTCGACGAGGCGCAGGAGCTTTCGGAGATGGACTGGCGGGTGCTGATGCGTCGGTGTCCCAGCAAGTCCTTCACCGTGGTGGGCGATCTGGCGCAACGCCGATCAGCAGCGGGCGCCACGTCGTGGGGCTCGATGCTCGATCCGTATGTGCCCGGGCGCTGGGTGTATCGGCCGCTGTCGGTGAACTACCGCACGCCCGCCGAGATCATGGACATCGCCGCGGGCCTGCTCGCCGAGTTCGCGCCCGACGTGCGGCCACCCGAATCCGTTCGCGCATGCGGTGTTCGGCCATGGGCGCGCCTCATCGAAACCGACGAACTACCCGGCGCGATCGAGGAGTTCCGGCGCGACGAAGACAGCCGCGACGGGACCAGCATCGTGATCGGGCCTGCGGGAATGGCGGGGACCATGTCACCGTCGGAGATCAAAGGATTGGAGTTCGACGCGGTTCTCGTCGTCGAGCCGGGCCGAATCCTGGCCGACGGTCCTCGCGGGGCGGCCGACCTCTACGTCGCGCTCACCCGCGCGACACAGCGGCTCGGTGTGCTGCACACCGAGCCGCTGCCACCCACGTTGAAATTGTCCGAGCTCCAGAGCGTGGCCGACTGAGCGGCCGCGATACCTACCGCGGTGCGGTCACCACTGGCTGAGCTGGCACTGCACCGTGTACGTGCCGTCCTGCTGCACCGCCACCTCACCGTCGATCGCGATCTCGCAGTGTGGGTTCGGGGAGGCTTGCATGGCGTGGACGCCCGTGCTCGCGGTGAGGATCGCCCACTGCGGGTCGGCCATCGTCGTCTCGAACACCCACGGCACGCCCGGCTGCAAGACCACTTCTTCCTTCTTCAGGTACGCATACGCGTCGGCGTTGTAGGCCTCCTTGTTCGGAGGCTGAGCCGTCAGATAGTTGAGTTGGAAGTCGGCAGGAGCCGTTGACGTCAGCGTGTACCGGACCACGTGGCCTTCCGACTGGGCATTCGCCGTCGCATGGCTGACCGCGACTGACGCCGCCGCCACCATGAGAGCCGCCCCGACCTTGGTTGTAGCTGTTCGCATGTTCGTCACATCGCCGGACGGTACCAAACCGTTACAGCCGCGGCGGCACCGCGACCGAGCGCCGTTTGTGCGCCGCTTAACGGCGAACGACCTGCGGAGAAGTCACAGGTTAATTTGTTCGTCACACGCAGACATTTCCCAGAAACACCGTCGCTCTAACGTCCCGATTCGACAACCACGCGACGTCGGGACCCTCGCGCCCGACTCGACGCTCATCGACCGATGTGCGCTGCGGATATATAGGGAAAGGCTGTTCATGCGACTACCACGACGGTCCTCCGTGAGACGTTCAGCCCTTGTTGCCGGCGGAATCGTCGCCGCGACAAGCTTGGTGCTGGCCGGCTGCGGAAGCAAGGCGACCGAGTCGGATTCGACGAACGCCCAATCGTGCGTCGACACCTCGGGCCCGACGATCAAAGTGGGTGCGCTGAACTCGTTGTCGGGCACGATGGCCATCTCCGAAGTGACCGTCCGCAACGCCATCGACCTCGCGGTGGAGCAGATAAACGCCTCCGGCGGTGTGATGGGCAAGCAGATCCAGCTCGTCGGCGAGGACGGCGCGTCCGAGCCGACGGTGTTCGCTGAGAAGGCCGAAAAGCTCATCAGCAGTGACTGCGTCGCAGCGGTGTTCGGCGGGTGGACCTCGTCGTCGCGCAAGGCGATGCTGCCGGTCTTCGAGAGCGCCAACTCGCTGCTGTATTACCCCGTGCAGTACGAAGGCCTGGAGTCGTCGAAGAACATCTTCTACACCGGCGCTACCACCAATCAACAGATCGTGCCCGCGCTGGACTACCTCAAAGAAAAGGGCGTCAAGTCGCTTTATCTGGTCGGCAGCGACTACGTGTTCCCGCAGACCGCCAACCGGATCATCAAGGCATACGCGGGCGCCAACGGCATCGAGATCAAGGGCGAGGACTACACGCCGCTGGGCTCGACGGATTTCTCGACCATCGTCAACAAGGTCCGCACCGCCAATGCCGACGCCGTGTTCAACACGCTCAACGGGGATTCGAACGTGGCCTTCTTCCGGGAGTACCGCAACGTCGGCCTGACCCCGGAGGCGATGCCGGTGGTGTCGGTGTCGATCGCCGAGGAAGAGGTCGGCGGCATCGGCATCGGCAACATCACCGGCCAACTCACCGCCTGGAACTACTACGAGACCGTCGACAACCCGGTCAACAAGGCGTTCGTCAAGGCCTACAAGGACAAGTACGGCGCCAACAAGCCGACGTCGGATCCGATGGAGGCCGCCTACGTCTCGGTGTACCTGTGGAAGAACACGGTGGAGAAGGCGAAGTCGTTCGACGTCAAGGCGATTCAGGACAATGCGGGTGGCGTGACGTTCGACGCCCCGGAGGGCCTGGTCACCATCGACGGGGAGAACCACCACATCACCAAGACCGCGCGTATCGGCGAGATCCGGCCCGACGGGCTGATCTACACGGTCTGGGAGTCGCCGGGACCGATCGAACCCGACCCCTATCTCAAGTCGTATCCGTGGGCGGCCGGCCTGTCCAGCTGAGGCTCCGGGCGAGCGAAGCGACGGGAGTATGTCGTAGTGGATGTCCTGATCGGGCAGCTGGCAACGGGATTGAGCCTCGGCTCGATCCTGTTGCTGGCCGCGCTGGGGTTGTCGCTGACGTTCGGCCAGATGGGCGTCATCAACATGGCGCACGGCGAGTTCATCATGGCCGGTTGCTACACCGCCTACGTGGTGCAGCAGATCGTGTCGAGCGCCGGTGCGTCGCTGTTGATCTCGCTGGCTGTCGGATTTGTGATCGGTGGCGCGATGGGTGCGCTTCTGGAGACCACGCTGATCCGCCGGATGTATCACCGGCCGCTGGACACACTGCTGGTCACCTTCGGTGTCGGGTTGATTCTTCAGCAGGTCGCTCGCGACGTCTTCGGGGCTCCCGCGGTCAACGTGGTGGCGCCGGCGTGGTTGTCGGGCGGGGTGGAGATGTTCGGGGCGGTGGTGCCCAAGACCCGGATTTTCATCCTGGTGCTGGCCGTCGTCTGCGTCGCGACGCTGGCCGCCGCGCTCAAGGCCAGCCCGATGGGCCGGCGGATCCGGGCGGTCGTCCAGAACCGCGACCTCGCCGAAACCAGCGGAATTTCGTCCCGGAAGACCGACATCACAACGTTTTTCATCGGTTCGGGGCTGGCCGCGGTGGCCGGTGTCGCGTTGACGCTGATCGGGTCGACCAGCCCGACCATCGGGCAGAGCTATCTGATCGACGCCTTCCTGGTGGTCGTGGTCGGCGGACTCGGCCAGATCAAGGGCACGGTGATCGCGGCGTTCGCGCTGGGCTTCTTGAACTCGTTCATCGAATACAACACCACCGCGTCGCTGGCCAAGGTGATCGTGTTCGTGATCATCGTGATCTTCCTGCAGGCTCGGCCGCAGGGCCTGTTCACCGTCCGGACAAGGAGTCTCGCGTGAGAACCTTCGTTGGCCGCTGGCAGACCTGGGCCGGTTTCGCGGTGGCCGCGGTGCTGCTGTTCGCCGTGGCGCCCGCGGTGCTGTCGGATTTTCGGCTCAGCCTGCTGGGCAAGTTTCTGTGCTTCGCGATCGTCGCGGTGGGGATCGGACTGGCCTGGGGCCGCGGCGGCATGCTCGTGTTGGGTCAGGGCGTGTTCTTCGGGCTCGGCGGCTACATGATGGGCATGCATCTGAAGATCGCCGACGCGCAGATATTCGGCAACGACGTGCCGGACTTCATGCAGATCGCCGGTGTGCGCGAATTGCCCGGCTACTGGCAGCCGTTCGCCTCCCCCGTCTTCACCCTGGCGGCAATCGTGGTGGTGCCGACGGCGATCGCGGCTGCGCTCGGGCTCGGCGTGTTCAAGCGCCGCGTCAAGGGTGCCTATTTCGCCATCCTGTCGCAGGCGCTGGCCGCCGCGCTGGCGATTCTGCTCGTCGGGCAGACCAGCCTGGGTGGCAGCAACGGGCTCAACAGGTTTCGCACGTTCTTCGGGTTCACGCTCAACGACCCGGCCAACCGGCGCATGCTGTACTTCATCGCCGCCGGCGTGTTGCTCGCCGTCGTCGCGGTGGTCGGCCAACTGATGCAGAGCCGGTACGGCGAGCTGCTGGTCGCGGTTCGCGACGGTGAGGAGCGTGTCCGCTTCCTCGGCTACGACCCGGCGAACATCAAGGTGGTCGCCTACACCGTGGCGGCGTTGTTCGCCAGTATCGCGGGCGCGTTGTTCGCCCCGATCGTCGGGTTCATCGCACCCTCGCAGGTGGGCATCCTGCCCTCGATCGCGTTCCTGATCGGCGTGGCGATCGGCGGGCGCACCACGCTGCTGGGGCCGGTGCTCGGCGCGATCGGGGTCGCGTGGGCGCAGACGCTGTTCTCCGAACGCTTCCCCTCGGAATGGACCTACGCACAGGGCCTGCTGTTCATCGTCGTGGTCGGCTTCTTCCCGGCCGGGCTGGCCGGTCTGGGCGTGCTGTTGAAACGGCGCCGGATCCGCAGGCGCCCGAAACCCGCCGCCGTCGAACCCCTACCGCAGGCCGATCCCGACACCGAGAAGGTGGGTGCAGCCACATGACGCTGGAAGCGGAACCGATTGCCGGCGGCAACGTCGGCATGGGCACCGAGTACCTCGAAGTACGCGGACTCACAGTGGATTTCGATGGCTTCAAGGCGGTCAGCGATGTCGACTTGACGCTGTTTCAGGGCGACCTGCGCTTCCTGATCGGCCCGAACGGTGCGGGCAAGACGACGGTCATCGACGCGATCACCGGCCTGGTCGACGCCGCCGGGTCGGTCAACAAATCCGGCGTCGAACTGCTCGGCAAGAAGGTGCATCAGATTGCCCGGCTCGGGGTGGGGCGCACGTTCCAAACGGCCACCGTCTTCGAACAGCTGACCGTGCTGCAGAACCTCGACATCGCGGCGGGTGCCGGACGGTCGGCGTGGACGTTGTTGCGGCGCCGCAAGGGTGTGCTTCCCGCGATCGAAGAGGCGCTCGACACCATCGGGTTGAACGACCTGGCCGACAAGCCGGCCGGGGTGCTGGCCCACGGGCAGAAGCAGTGGCTGGAGATCGGCATGCTGCTCGTGCAGAACGCCGACGTGCTGCTGCTCGACGAACCCGTCGCGGGCATGAGCCACGAGGAACGCGAGGAGACTGGAAAGCTGTTGCGCCGCATCGGGGCCCAGCGCACAGTGGTCGTCGTCGAACACGACATGGACTTCATGCGCGCGTTCGCCACGTCGGTGAGCGTGCTCGCGCGCGGACAGGTGATCGCCGAGGGCTCTGTCGCCGAGGTGCAGGCCAACCCCAAGGTGCAAGAGGTCTACCTCGGCACCGCCGCGGCGGGCACTGCCGATGTCCCCGCCGAACTCATCGAGGAGTCCTGATGCTGTCACTGGTCGACGTGCGTTGCGGGTACGGCCGGTCCGAGGTCATCCACGGGGCCAGCGTCGACGTGCCCTCCGACGGGGTGGCCGCGGTGATGGGCCACAACGGAGCGGGTAAGACCACGCTGCTGCGTGCCGCGGTCGGATTGTTGCGATGCAGTGCGGGCAAGGTGCTCTTCGACGGCGACGACATCAGCAGGCTGCGCCCGAGTGCGCGCGTCGCGCGTGGACTGGCCTACGTGCCGCAGGGCCAGCAGTCGTTCGGCCAGCTCACCACGATGGAGAATTTGCAAGTCGTCGCGGACGGGCGCAAGAACGGTAAGCGGCTCATCGACGAACAACTCGACCTGTTTCCCGCGCTGAAGGAGTTGTTGACGCGCCGCGCCGGTCTGCTGTCGGGGGGTCAGCGCCAGCAGTTGGCGATCGCCCGCGCGCTGATCACCACGCCGAAGTGCCTGATCCTCGACGAGCCGACCGAGGGCATCCAGCCGTCGGTGGTCGCCGAGATCGAGGCCGCGATCACGTCGCTGACCCAGCGGGGTGACATGGGCGTGCTGCTGGTCGAACAGCACATCGGTTTCGCGCTGGAGTCCTCACAGCACTACTACGTCCTCGAGTCGGGCCGGGTGACGTCCAGCGGCGCGGGCGGCTCGTCCTCTGAAGCCGACGTCCGCGCCGCGATGGCCATCTAGTGCTGTCTCCTTCCGCGAGCGCGCGCGTCTGCCTACGACACGCCGCGCATTTCCAGCAGTTTGCGCACGCTCGCGGCCACCGAAGTGGCACAGTGCACCCGTGAACACAGCTTCGGAGCCGCAGGTACTGGCCGACACCGGCGGTCTTGTCGTCACCGACGACGGTCGTCGGGTGCTGGTCGTGGACCGAGGCACCGGGGCGCTGACGGTGCTGGCGTTCGTGCTCGGCGTCTTGACGCTCGTCGTCGGCGGGTTCGGGCTGATCACGCTGATCGGCGGTGCCCCGTCGCGGGCGCTGGGTGCCGTCTTCCTCGCCGTGGGCGTGGTACTGGCGGTATCCGCATTTCTCGTCGTCCGCAGGATCCGCAAGTACCGCAGCCGACCGCTGAACGAGTGCCGGCCCGCCGCGGTGCTCGACCGCAAGCTCGAGCTGTTCAGCTATCGCGGCGGCGCACTGGTACAGCTGGATCAGGTGCGTTTCGCCCGCAAGTTCCAAATCGGTTCCAGCTCACCGAAGCTCGTCGCCGTCACACCCGGGGGCACGAAAACACTCAAACGCGGCAACCCGTTCGACGGCGGTGTCGGGCATATCGACGAACTCTTGAACTCGGTCGCCCGCGGCTCTGCGTGAGCGCCCCGCTCGAGCCGATACCGCTGGCGGATCAGGGGCCTGTCGTCGTGGCCGAGCGCGGTTTTGAGGTCCTGCTGATCGACCGAGGACGCGCGCCGACGGAGATGACGGTGCTGCTGTTGACGATGTCGGCGCTGATCTTCGGCGGCTTCGGCGTCGTGTCGATCTTCTACGCGTTCGCGTATTCGATGGTGTGGCCCTCGGCGGCGATCGGGGTGACGCTGCTCGTCATCGGCCTCGTGGCGTTCCGGGCAATGATCCGCGGCGGCGCAGCACTTCGACACATGCGGATGACACCGCTGAGCGCGTATCCCGCAGTGGCCGTCTTCGACCGCCGGAACCAGACCTACCGCGACGGCACCGGTGAGATCGTGGCACCGCTGAACCAGGTGCAGTTCGAGCGGCGGTCGCGGTTGCTGACGTCGACTCTGGTCGCGGTCACCCCGTCATCGACGCGAGTCCTCATGCGCGGCAACGTGTTCAGCGGGGGCGTCGGGATGCTCGACCGGGTGCTCGCCGACGCCGTACACCGCGCTTGAGCACGCTCGATAGGCAGCCAGTGTGCGCAAACTGCCGAAAATTCGCGGTGTGTCGTGTGCAGACCCGCACGCTCGCGCCACCAGGGGCAAGGAGTCAGGCGCGGTTGAGGCGGGCCAGCACCTCGGCCAGCACGTCGTCCACCGCTACGTCCGTCTGCTGCCCGGTCGCCAGATTCTTCACACCGATGGTGCCCGCCTCGATGTCGCGGTCACCAGCGACCAGCGCAAGCGCCGCACCCGAACGGTCCGCGGCGCGCATCGCCCCCTTGATCCCGCGGTCGCCGTAGGCAAGGTCGACGCGCACACCTGCGGCACGCAGTCGCGCGCCCAGCACCGACAGCGTCACCTTGGCCTGTTCGCCCAGCGGCACGCCGAAGACATCGACCCGCGCCGTCCCGCCGACGGTCTTGCTCTCGGCTTTCAACGCCAGCAACGTGCGGTCGACACCCAGGCCGAACCCGATGCCCGACAGGTCTTTTCCGCCGAGCTGTGCCATCAGGCCGTCGTAGCGTCCGCCCCCGCCGATACCCGACTGTGCGCCGAGCCCGTCGTGGACGAACTCGAAGGTGGTCTTGGTGTAGTAGTCCAGCCCGCGCACCATCCGCGGGTTGATGACATACGGCACCGCCAACGCGTCCAGATGCGCCAGCACGGTGTCGAAGTGCTGTTTGGCGACGTCGGAGAGGTGGTCGAGCATCACCGGCGCATCGGCGGTCATCTCACGCATCTTCGGGCGCTTGTCGTCGAGCACCCGCAGCGGGTTGATCTCCGCGCGCCGCCGAGTCTCGTCGTCGAGGTCCAGCTTGAACAGGAAGTCCTGCAACAATTCCCGGTACTGCGGACGGCAGGTCTCGTCACCCAGCGAGGTGATCTCCAGCCGGAAACCGTCGAGTCCCAGCGATCGGAAGCCCGCATCGGCGATCGCGATCACCTCGGCGTCCAGGGCCGGGTCGTCGACGCCGATGGCCTCCACCCCGACCTGCTGCAGCTGACGGTAGCGGCCGGCCTGCGGTCGCTCGTACCGGAAGAAGGGCCCCGAGTAGCACAGCTTCACCGGAAGCGGCCCGCGGTCCAGGCCGTGCTCGATGACGGCGCGCATCACCCCCGCGGTGCCCTCCGGCCGCAACGTGACCGAGCGGTCACCGCGGTCGGAGAACGTGTACATCTCCTTCGACACCACATCGGTCGACTCCCCGACCCCGCGCGCGAACAACGCGGTGTCCTCGAAGATCGGCAGTTCGACGTCGCCGTAGCCGGCCCGCCGGGCGGTGTCGAGCAGACCGTCGCGCACCCCGACGAATTGCGCCGAGTCGGGCGGCAGGTAGTCCGGGACGCCCTTGGGCGCCTGAAATTCACTCACTGGAACTCACTAGATCAAGCCTTCGAGAAACGGGTTGGTGCGGCGTTCGACACCGATCGTGGACTTCGGGCCGTGCCCCGGTAGTACCACGGTGTCGTCGTCGAGCACCAACAGTTTGTTGACGATCGAGCCGAGCAGGTCTCGACCACTGCCGCCCGGCAGGTCCGTCCGGCCCACCGACTGCCGGAACAGGGTATCGCCCGTGAACGCGACCGAACCCGGCCCGGACCCGATGGCCTCATCGACGCGGAAAACCACCGACCCGCGGGTGTGTCCGGGCGTGTGGTCGACGGTGACCGTCACACCGCCCAACTCCACCTTGTCGCCGTCCTTGTCCAGTTCGAGCACCTGCTTGGGCTCGCGGAACAACGCGCCGAACGCCGAGCTGGCCAGGCCCCCGAGGAACCCCCGCCCGAAGTCCTTGATCGGGTCGGTCAGCATGAAGCGGTCCTCGGGATGGATGTAGGCCGGGCAGCCGTACATGTCGGCCACCTTCTGGGCCGACCAGATGTGGTCAATGTGGCCGTGGGTGAGCAGCACCGCCGCAGGTGTCAGCCGGTTCTCGTCCAGGATTCGGCGCAACGGCCCCATCGCCCGCTGGCCGGGGTCGACGACGATGGCGTCGCCCCCGGCCCGTGGGGCCAGCACGTAGCAGTTGCACGCCAGCATGCCGGCGGCAAACCCGGTGATGAACACGACGTCCAGTTTCCCACCACCCGATGGCGTGGGTCGCGGCGCCACACTCAGCAATGCCTGGCACACTCGTTGCCGATCGACCGACAAGAGGAGGACATCAGCGGTGCCGACCAACGAACAGCGGCGGGCGACGGCGAAGCGCAAGCTCGAGCGGCAGTTGGAGCGTCGCGCGGAGAAGGCACGCAAGCGGCGCCAGTACGCGATCATCGGCTCGGTGGCCGGCGCGATCGTCGTGGTCGCCGCGGTGGTCGCGCTCGTCGTCACCAACCGCGACTCCGACAGCCAGACCGCCGCCGCCACCGAGACCTCGCCCACGTCGGCGGCCCCGTCGGCGCCCGGATCGCTTCCGGCGTTCGTAGCACCGGCCGGGCTCGGCGAGAATTGCCAGTACCCGGCGTCCGCCGAGCAGGCCAGCAAGCCGGTTGATCCGCCCCGCGCAGGCAAGGTGCCCACCGAACCCGCCGAGATCAGCGCCAGCATGTCCACCGACCAGGGCAACCTCGGCCTGCTGCTCGACAACGGCAAGGCGCCGTGCACGGTGAACAGCTTCGCTAGCCTCGCCCAGCAGGGCTACTTCGACAACACCCCTTGCCACCGGTTGACCACCGCCGAACAGCTCAAGGTGCTGCAGTGCGGCGACCCGACCGGCGAGGGCACCGGCGGCCCGGGCTACTCGTTCGCCAATGAGTACCCGACCAACCAGTACCAGCCCGACGACCCCAAGCTCCAAGAGCCGGTCACCTATCCGCGCGGCACCCTGGCCATGGCCAACGCCGGCCCGAATACCAATGGCAGCCAGTTCTTCCTCGTCTACGAGGACTCCAAGCTGCCGCCGAACTACACGGTGTTCGGCAGGGTCGACGACACGGGGCTGGCCACGCTGGACAAGGTCGCGCAGGGCGGGGTCGCCGGCGGCGGCCAGGATGGTGCGCCGGCCACGCCGGTCACCGTGAAGTCGATCCTGTTGGACTGACGCCGTGACCGCGCCGCCGCCGTACGGCGGTCCCCCACCGCCGTACGGCTATCCGGCGCAGCAGCACTCGTACGGCTATCCGCCGCCCAGGCAGACCAACACGCTGGCCGTCGCGGCGCTGGTGTGCGCGTTCGTCTTCGCGCCGCTGGGCATCGTGTTTGGCCACGTGTCGCTGTCGCAGATCAAGAAGACCGGCGAGGAGGGTCGCGGGCTGGCCATCGCGGGTCTGGTCATCGGATACCTGGTGTCGGTGTTGACGGTGCTGGTGGTCGTCATCAGCGTCGTCTTCCTGGCGGCGTTGGGCCGTGAACTCGAGAGGTTTGACGGTGCGGTTCCCGACGGCGCGACCGGCGGTCTGGCGGTCGACGAACTGCCGAAGTTCGATCGGCCCGCGACGCTCGGCTCGAATTGCCAGTACCCGCGCACCGCAGAGCCGTCGAGCAAGCCGGCCAAGCTGCCGCGCACCGGACGCGTACCCACGGACCCCGCGCTTGTCAGCGCCAGCATGACCACCAGCAAGGGCGACATTGGTCTGCAATTGGACAACGCCAAGGCCCCGTGCACGGTCAACAGCTTCGCCAACCTGGCCCAGCAGGGCTTCTTCGACGACACCCCCTGCCACCGGCTGACGACGGCAGTGCATCTCGGGGTGTTGCAGTGCGGCGACCCCAGCGGAACCGGCATCGGCGGCCCCGGGTATCAGTTCCCGAACGAATACCCGACCAACCAGTACCGGTTGAGCGATCCGGCGCTGCGCTCGCCGGTGCGCTATCCGCGCGGGACTCTGGCGATGGCCAACGCCGGCGTCGGCACCAACGGCAGCCAGTTCTTCCTCGTTTACGAGGACTCGCAGCTGCCGCCGACGTACACGGTGTTCGGCACGATCGACCAGACCGGTCTGGCGACACTGGACAAGATCGCGGCCGAGGGTGTGGCCGACGGCGGCGAGGACGGCAAGCCCGTCGCCGACGTCGTCGTCGAGTCGATCCGCTTGGATTGAGCGACTACTCGGCCGGGGCGGTCTCGATGTAGAACTCGACGTCCTCGCCCTCGACCTTGGTCACCCGCATCTTCGCGGTGTACGCCATACCTTCGGGTCCAGTGAACGTGCACTCGAACTTCGCGCCCTCTTCGGCCTCGACGTCCTCGGGGCATTTCACGTCGGTCGGTGTGAACCCGGTCTGCTCGGAGACGAGGTCGACGACGGACTGCGCAGCTGCGTCGGGTTTGATCGTCGACCCGCAACCGACGACGGCGACTCCGAGGGAGACGAGGAGGACGACTACGGCGGGCCGCATCGTCGCAGTATCCCAGAACGAGCAAAAATTGACGGGCTTCAGCGGAATTTGCCGCTGCGCCAGCTCACGCCGCCTCTGCCCCATTGCGGCTCACGCCGCGGACGTGACCCGGTAGACGTCGTAGACGCCCTCCACATTGCGCACCACGTTGAGCACGTGGCCCAGATGCTTGGGGTCGCCCATCTCGAAGGTGAACCGACTGATGGCCACCCGGTCGTTGGACGTCGTCACCGACGCGCTCAGGATGTTGACCTTCTCGTCGGCCAACACCCGCGTGACGTCCGACAGCAACCGGTGTCGATCGAGCGCCTCGACCTGAATGGCGACCAGGAACACCGACGACGGCGACGGCGCCCACTTCACGTCGATGATCCGCTCCGACTGCTGCTGCAGCGACCCGGCGTTCGTGCAGTCGGTGCGGTGCACGCTGACCCCGCCGCCGCGGGTGACGAAACCCATGATGTTGTCGCCGGGCACCGGCGTGCAGCATTTGGCGAGCTTGGTCAGCACACCGGGAGCACCCGGCACGGCCACCCCGACGTCGTCGCTGGTGCGTTGGCGCACCGGCATCGTCGCGGGCGTCGACCGCTCGGCGAGTTCGTCGGAGGCCTCCTCGTCGCCACCGACCTGAGCGACCAGCCGCTGCACCACATGCCGCGCCGAGACGTGGCCCTCACCGACCGCGGTGTAGAGCGCCGAGACGTCGACGTACCGCAGTTCGCGGGCCAGCGCGCCCATCGACTCGGCGTTCATCAAGCGCTGCAACGGAAGTCCGCCCCGCCGAACCTCACGGGCGATGGCATCCTTACCGGCTTCCAGCGCCTCCTCGCGGCGTTCCTTGGCGAACCACTGCCTGATCTTGGCCTTGGCGCGCGGTGAGACCACGAAGGTCTGCCAGTCGCGCGACGGTCCGGCATTCATCGCCTTGGACGTGAAAACCTCGACGACTTCGCCGTTTTCGAGTTTGCGCTCCAAAGCGACGAGGCGGCCGTTCACCCGTGCGCCGATACAGCGGTGACCGACCTCGGTGTGCACCGCATAGGCGAAGTCGACCGGAGTCGACCCGGTGGGCAGCGTGATGACATCACCCTTGGGGGTGAAGACGAAGATCTCCTGCACCGCAAGGTCGTAACGCAGCGATTCGAGGAACTCGCCAGGGTCGGCGGCCTCCCGCTGCCAGTCCAGAAGCTGTCGCATCCAAGCCATGTCGTCGATCTCGGCCGACGAGTGCTGATTGGGAACGGCGTTGCGGCCCTTGGTTTCCTTGTAGCGCCAGTGCGCGGCGATCCCCAGCTCTGCCGTCTTGTGCATGTCGTGGGTGCGGATTTGCACCTCCAGGGGTTTGCCCTCGGGCCCGACGACGGTGGTGTGCAACGACTGGTACACGCCGTAGCGCGGCTGGGCGATGTAGTCCTTGAAGCGCCCGGCCATCGGCTGCCACAGCGAGTGGACCACGCCCAATGCCGCGTAGCAGTCCCGGATCTCGTCGCAGAGAATGCGTACGCCGACGAGGTCGTGGATGTCGTCGAAGTCGCGGCCCTTGACGATCATCTTCTGGTAGATCGACCAGTAGTGCTTGGGCCGGCCCTCCACGATCGCGGTGATCTTCGACGCGTTCAGCGTCGCGGTGATCTCGGCGCGCACCTTGGCCAGGTAGGTGTCGCGTGACGGCGCGCGGTCGGCGACCAGTCGCACGATCTCTTCGTACTTCTTGGGGTGCAGGATCGCGAAGGCGAGATCTTCCAGTTCCCACTTGACCGTCGCCATGCCCAGCCGATGCGCAAGCGGCGCAATGACTTCCAGCGTCTCGCGTGCCTTGCGTTGCTGCTTCTCGGGCGGCAGGAACCGCATCGTGCGCATGTTGTGCAGCCGGTCGGCGACCTTGATCACCAGCACGCGTGCGTCGCGTGCCATCGCGATGATCATCTTGCGGATGGTCTCGCCCTCCGCGGCGGTGCCCAGCGCGACCTTGTCCAGCTTGGTGACGCCGTCGACCAGATGGCCGACCTCGGTGCCGAACTCCTCGGTCAGCGCTTCCAGGGTGTATCCCGTGTCCTCGACCGTGTCGTGCAGCAGCGCCGCGATCAGCGTGGTGGTGTCCATGCCGAGCTCGGCCAGGATGTTGGCCACCGCCAACGGATGCGTGATGTAGGGATCACCAGACCGGCGAAGCTGATCGGCGTGCCGTCGCTCGGCCACCTCGTAGGCCCGCTGCAGCAACTGCAGATTGGCCTTCGGGTAGATCTCCTTGTGGACGGCCACCAGCGGCTCGAGTACGGGATTGATCGCGCTGCGCTGCGACGTCATCCGGCGCGCCAGCCGGGCACGCACGCGGCGCGACGCGCTCGCGGAGGGCTTCGGCATCTCCAGCGGCTGCGTCTCGGGAATCTGGGCACCGGGCGGCGCTGACTGCACGGCCTGGCCCGTGCCGGGTTCTTCAGCCATGGTCACCTCCCGGTCTGGTCCGTCGCAAAGCGCTCATCGGTCTGGTACAGCTGCGTCACAACACGCGCCTTCGAGGATATCCCTCAGACGGTGTACAGCGAGGTGACCGGCAGCGGTTCGAGCGCTTCACGGCCGCCCAGCGCGGTCAACTCGAGCAGCACCGCGGCCCCCGGCACGGAGGCCCCCGCGTTCTGCAGCAGTTTGACCGCCGCGGCCGCGGTGCCGCCGGTAGCCAGCACATCATCGATGATGAGCACACTGCGGCCGCCGAGGTCGATCCCGTCGGCCGGGATCTCCAGTTTGGCCGTGCCGTACTCGAGCGCATAGGTCTCGCTGAACACCGGCGGCGGCAGCTTGCCGCCCTTGCGGATCGCCAACACGCCCGTGCCCAGCCGCAATGCGACCGCCGCACCGAGCAGGAAGCCGCGCGCGTCGATCCCCGCCACGAGGTCCGCGCCGCGGGCGACCTCGGCGAACGCGTCGGTCACCGCGGCCAGCCCGTGCGCGTCGGCCAACAACGGGGTGAGGTCCTTGAACGCGACGCCCGGCTCCGGAAAGTCGGGCACCTCGCGCATCATCCTCGCGATCAGCGACGAGATGTCTTCGCCACCGCCACTCACCGGTCCAACACCCAACGGTCCATGTTCCATCCCGCGCCCCACCGCGTCGGGTTGGTGCTCACAGCGAACATCTTCTTCGATGTCAGCACCGTCCGCTGCTGTCGGTACAGCGGCAGCGTCGGCATGTCGGCCCACAGCACCGGGCCGCCCTCGCTGAGCAGCCGGGCCATTTCCTTGGGGTCGCTGGTGATCGCGATCGCGGAGATGACCCGGTCCACCTGCGGGTTGGAGTAGCGCGGCAGGTTGTTGCCGTTTCCGGTGTGGAACTGGTAGGCGTCCATCGCCGACGAGCCGGACGACCCGCTGCCGGCAGCACCACCGGTGCTGGCGATCAGCACGTCGATCTCGTTGTTGCGCAACGACAGTGGGCCCACGGTGTCGCTTGCAGCCTCTTCGACGATGATGCCGGCGGGCGCACACGCCTTGGCGATGGCGCCGACGGTGGCCGCCAGTCGCGCGTTGGGGCTCTGATACCCCATGCGGACGGTCAGGGGACGCGCGTTGAGCGCGGCGCGGGCGGCGTCGGGGTTGGCGGCGACGAACTGCCCTGGCTCCGGACCGGCCTCGGCGCCGCTGTAGGCATCCTGTGTGGCGGGGTTGAGCCGCGAGTTGGCGATGGGTTGCTCGGCGTTGCGGGCGATCACATCGCGCGGCGTGCAGAGGGCCAGCGCGCGGCGCGCGGGCGGTGCAGCCAAGGGCCCTTCCGGCGCGAAGATCACCTGTTGGATGCCGGCCGACGGGGCATCGGTTCGCACGTAGTCATCGGGCATGTTCAGCGTGCCCGACGATCCGGTGGCGATGTCGACGACGTCGTAGGCGCCCTGATTGACGCGCTCCTGGATGTCGGCGCCGCGCGGCCACACGGTGACCTTCTTGGTGACCGGTTCGGCGCCCCACCATTTGTCGTTGGCGACCAGCACGACGGCCCCGTCCTCGGTCACCGATTCCAGCTTGTAGGGCCCCGACGAAGGGAACCGCTTCAGGTCGAGATCGGGTTTGAGGTCCCAACCGGTGTTCCAGACCTGAGCGATGCGCTCCACCGCGGCGCCGTCGTTCTCGAGGATGGCCCGGGTGACTCCGCCGTCGCCGAGACCCAGCTGGTCGGCGATGACGTGCGACGGCATCATCGACGTCGCGGAGAACAGCTGCCCGAAGTCGACGAACCCACGATCGGGCGCGAACGAAACCCGCGCCTTCTTCTGCCCCGGCGTGCAGTCCACGGTGGCGATATCGCTGTAGCCCCCGCGGCTGGCGGCGTCGAAGTTCGGGAACCGCCCGGACTGCGACGCCCACGCCAACACGACGTCGTCGCAGGTGATCGGTTTACCGTCGGAGTACACCGCGTTCGCGTTGACCTCGTAGTCGAGGACCAGCGGTTGCCTGCCGACGACCGAGATGGTCCCGAAGTCGTGATCGCCGACGATCTGGCCGTCGGGTCCGTGGTAGTTGAAACCCGTCAGCACCCGGGCGAACGCCTGCGGACCGGCCGACGCGGCACCCGCGACGGTGTTGGTGTTGTAGGTGATCAGCGTGCCGTCGACGGCGTAGTCGATGCTGTCGGCGGGGCTGCGCGTGCAGGCCGACGCCAACGACGCGGCGAGCACCAGCACGGCCGCCAGGACACCGCAACGCCGGATCGGGTTCACTGCCCTCGCGGGCTGTGTGCCCGCCCGCTTGCCGGCGCTCATCCCCCTACCGCCGCCGCGTGTCGCGCTTACCCGACGGGCGTCCGGTTCGGCTGCTGGTCGGCCGCACCGGACGTGCCCCCGGCGCGGGTTTGTCCGGCGGCAGAGCAGTCCGCGGCGCGGCGTCGGCACGCGCCGTCGCGGCCGCGCCGACCGTCTCGGGTTCGTCGGCATCCTCGTCGGCTTGGGAGGCGCGTGCCGACGCGTTCTTGCGGCGGTTCATCACCCGGCGGGTGTGGTTGCGCACGAGATCCGTGCGCTCGCGCAGCGTTACCAGGAGGGGGGTCGCGAAGAAGATCGACGAGTAGGTCCCGACGATGACGCCGACCAACTGCACCAGCGCCAGGTCCATCAGCGTGCCCACACCCAACAGCCACACCGCCACGACCATCAACGCCACGATCGGCAGCACGGAGATGAGGCTGGTGTTGATGGACCGCATGAAGGTCTGGTTGACCGCGAGGTTGGCGTGTTCGGCAAAGGTGCGTCTCGTGGTGTGCTCGAAGCCGTGGGTGTTCTCCTCGACCTTGTCGAACACGATGACGGTGTCATAGAGCGAGAAGCCGAGGATCGTGAGCAGGCCGATCACCGTGGCCGGGGTGACCTCGAAGCCGACGAGTGAGTACACACCGGCGGTGACCACGAGGTCGAACACCAGCGTCGCCATAGCCGCGATCGACATGTAGCGCTCATAGCGCAGCATGATGTAGACCGTCGCCAGCACGAGGAACACCACCAGCGCGATCAGCGCCTTCTGGGTGATCTGGCCGCCCCACGTCTCCGACACCGCGGAGTCGCTGATGGCCTGCTTGCTGGGCGCCCCGTTCGCCCCCCTCGGCTTGAACGCGTCGAACAGCGCGGTGCGCAGTTGCTCGGTCTCCTCGTTGGTCAGCGTCTCGGACCGGATCTGCACGGTGGCCGATCCGCCGCTGCCGACCACGACCACCGACTCGGGGCTCTTACCCAGCGTCTTGCTGAAGACGTCCTCGACCTGCTGGACGGTCACGGTGCCCGATTCGGTCGCGGTCGGCATCGACACCTTGGTGCCGCCCTCGAAGTCGATGCCGAATGTGAAGCCGCGCAGCACCATGCTGAGCAGGCACACCAGCACGATCGCACCGCTGACCGCGTACCACAGCTTGCGCTTGCCGATGACCTCGAAGGCACCGGTGCCGGTGTAGAGGCGGACGAAGAAGCCGTGCTGAGGCGCGGTCGACTCGAGGTTCGGCGCCTCCACGGCGCTGGTCTGCTGTTCTTCCGATGACTGTTTGGGCGCCATATGTCAGTCCCGTCCCGTCGCGTGCGCGGCCGCTCGTCGCTCCCTGGCGATCTGTTGCACCGCACCGAGTCCGTTCAACGAAGGCTTGGCCAGTGTCGGCGACTTCGACGCCAGATACACCAGCGGCCACGTCACCAGGAAGACCACGACCACGTCGAGGATCGTGGTCAGGCCCAGGGTGAACGCGAAGCCCTTGACCTGCCCGACGGCGAGTACGTAGAGCACCGCCGCGGCGAGCAGCGTCACCGCGTTGCCGGACACGATCGTTTTGCGGGCCCTCGCCCAACCGCGCGGCACCGCCGACCGGAACGAACGCCCTTCGCGTATCTCGTCTTTGATGCGTTCGAAGAACACCACGAACGAGTCGGCCGTCATACCGATACCGATGATCAGACCGGCGATTCCGGCCAGGTCCAGCGTGTACCCGATCCATCTGCCCAGAAGCACCAGGATCGCGTAAACCATTGCGCCGGAAGCGACCAGCGACAGGGCGGTCAACACGCCCAGCATCCGGTAGTAGAGCAGCGAATAGGCCAGCACCAGCGCCAGGCCGACCGCACCGGCGATCAAGCCCGCACGCAGGGACGACAGACCCAGTGTGGCCGAGACGGTTTCAGCCTCCGACGACTCGAAGGACAACGGCAGCGAGCCGTACTTCAGCACGTTGGCCAACTCGCGGGCCGTCTGCTGGGTGAACTGGCCGCTGATCTGCGTGCGTCCGCCCGGGATCGGCTCGCGGATCTCGGGTGCGCTCATCACCTTTGTGTCGAGCACGAACGCGGTCTGCGTTCCGACGTTGGCGGCGGTGAAATCCGCCCAGGTCTTCGCGCCATCGCTTTTGAACTGGACGTCGACGACGTACTCACCGCGCTGCTGGTCGAGACCGGAGGTGGCGTCCTGGATCTGCTCGCCGTTGATGATCGCCTTGTCCAGCAGGTACACCTCGTTGCCGTCCGCCGAGCAGGTGATGAGCGGAAGATTCGGGTCGTCGTTGCCCGCGAGGACGTCATCCTCGCCGCAGCGCGTGGCCTGGAACTGCAACGCCAGGATCTGGATCTGCTGATCGGTGCTCTGCCGCAGTTGCTTCTCGTCGGCGATGCGCTGCGCGAGCGGAACGTCTTCGGGTGACGTGGGCGTCGGTTCCGAAGCACCCGGTCCCGGAGCGTCCGGTGACGGTGCGGGGCTACCCGGCGCCGGCGTCGGAGGCGGCTCCGGTGCGGGCTGGGCAGGCGGGTCGTGGGGATAGGGACGCGGCTGCGGGGCCGGAGGAGCGGCGGGCTCGGCAGGCGGCTGGCCGGCGGGAGGCTGCTGGCCGGCGGGCCCCTCGGGTCCCGGCATACCGGGGATCATCCCGCCCGGCATCCCCGGAATCGGACCGCCGGGAGGCATACCGGCAGGTCCCTCGGTCGGCGGCTGCTGGCCGGGCACCTCGGCGGGCATCACATGCACGACGGGGCGGATGTACAGGCGTGCCGTCTGGCCGAGGTTGCGAGCGTCGCTGCTCTCGCTGCCCGGCACCGTGATGACAAGGTTGTTGCCGTCGATGATCACCTCGGATCCGGACACACCGAGACCGTTGACCCGGTCGTTGATGATCTGCTGCGCCTGGCCCAGCGCCTCGCGGGTGGGCGGCGACCCGTCGGGCGTGCGGGCGGTGAGGGTGACGCGGGTACCGCCCTGCAGATCAATGCCGAGCTTGGGTTCGGGCTTCTTGTCTCCGGTCAGGAAGACCAGGCAGTAGGCGCCGACCAGCAACACCAGAAACAGCGAGAGGTAGCGGGCAGGGTGCACCGGCGTCGAAGACGATGCCACGTTTTGTCAGGTCTCCTCGGAATCGGTTCGTCAGCACCGCAGAGACTACGGGCTTCAGCTGTGAAGATCGCCCGCGGACTCAGCCGTCGGTCTTGGTGTTCGGGCTTTCGGTGAGTTCGGTCGCGGTCGACCCGGGCTCGTCGTCTTCGAACTCGTCATCGTCGGTGATGCGGTCACGCACCGCGAGCTTCATCCAGGTGGTGACGACGCCCGGGGCGATCTCGAGCTCCACCTCATCGTCAGTGATGCCCTTGATGGTCCCGACCAGACCGGACGTGGTGTGCACGCGGTCGTCGATCTGAAGAGATTCATGCAGGTCGATGGTGGCCTGCATGGCTTTCTTCTGTCGGCGGGACGCGAAGAACATGAATGCGCCCAGCACGATGAGCAGGGGAAGGAAGACAACCAAATCCATGGCGACAAAGTCTTTCGTTAGGTCATATGGTCACGGCGCAGCGCGGTCGGGGCGCGCACCCATAAGTGACCAGTGTGCCATTGCGGGCTTCGGCAGCGACCAGCCCACCGCAATGAGATCACGAAATCGCCGGGTCGCGGGCAAGCCAAGGCACGTCCGGGCCGCGGTGATCAACGGATTCCGTCGTCCTTGCGCTAAATGAGCGCGGATCACACCGCACTCCCCCGTTGTTATCGACCGGATCGGTGCGGTCTTGGTTAGGCTTTTGCTCGATGAGCACCGTCGAGCAGAGCCGGTGGGCGTGTGGCGGTGTCCGGCGGACAGTCGGCGACGCGCTGCGCTGCCTCCCATTCCTGACGAAGAAAGGGTCGAATGGCCAGCGACTTCAAGGTCCAGAACTTCATCGGCGGCGAAGGCGTCGACTCGGTCAGCGGCGCCACCATGGCGCTCGTCGATCCGTCGACCGGTGAGCGGTACGGCACCGCGCCGATCTCCACCGGGGCCGACATCGACAACGCGTACACGGCCGCGTCGAAAGCGTTCGCTGACTGGAAGCGCACCACGCCGTCGGTCCGGCAGAAGGCACTGCTCGACTTCGCCGACGACGTCGAGCGAAGCGCCCAGGCGCTCGTCGCGGCAGAGGGACGCAACACCGGCAAGCCCAACCACGTCACGATGGCCGAAGAGATTCCCCCGATGGTGGACCAGATCCGCTTCTTCGCGGGAGCAGCGCGGATGCTGGAGGGCAAGTCGGCCGGCGAATACATGGAGGACCACACCTCGTGGATCCGCCGCGAACCGGTCGGCGTCATCGGGCAGGTGGCGCCGTGGAACTACCCGATGATGATGGCGATCTGGAAGTTCGTGCCCGCGGTCGCAGCGGGAAACACCGTCGTCATCAAGCCTAGCGACACCACGCCGGTGACGACGGTGATGCTGGCCGAGATCGCCGCCAGGCATTTTCCGCCCGGAGTGCTGAATGTCGTTTGCGGAGACCGGGAAACGGGCGCAGCGGTCGTGGCACATCCGACTCCGCAGATGGTGTCGATCACCGGTTCCGTCGCGGCGGGCCGTGCGGTGGCGGTCAGCGCGGGCGGACATCTCAAGCGCACACACCTCGAGTTGGGCGGCAAGGCGCCGGTGATCGTGTTCGACGACAACGACATCGCGTCGGCAGCCGAAGGCATCGCCACGGCGGGCTATTTCAACGCCGGACAGGACTGCACGGCGGCAACGCGCGTGCTCGCGACGTCCCGGGTGGCCTCGGACCTGACCGAGGCGCTGGCCGAGCAGGCGCGCGCTGCCACCACGACGTACGGCAAGCCGGTCGATGACGAAGACGCGTGGGTGCCGCCGGTGAACAACTCCACTCAGTTGGAGAGGGTGCTGGCGTTCCTGGGAGACGTCCCGTCACACGCCTCCGTCGCGGTCGGTGGAGGACGCCAGGGCAACAAGGGTTTTTACGTCGAACCGACGGTGATCGGCGGCCTTCGGCAGGACGACAGGCTGGTTCAGCAGGAGATCTTCGGGCCGGTCATCACCGTCCAGGCGTTCACCGACGAGAACGAGGCGATCGCGTGGGCCAACGGCACCGAATACGGGTTGGCGTCGTCGGTGTGGACCCGCGATGTGTCACGAGCACTACGGGTGTCGGCTGCCCTTGATTTCGGCTGTGTCTGGATCAACACCCACATTCCGCTGGTGGCCGAGATGCCGCATGGCGGGTTCAAGTCGTCGGGCCACGGTAAGGACCTGTCGATGTATGGGTTCGAGGATTACACCCGCATCAAGCACGTCATGGCCTACACGGGCTGAATTCCCGCGCGCTTTCGCTATTGGTCAGAAGACCCTGATGCCGATCAGCGTGGAGACAAAGCGGTAGATGTCGTCGACGGTCAGCTCGACGCCGCCCACCTCGACGTCGATCAGGTTGGACAACAGGTCGTCGGTCGGCTTCCAGCAACGTTCAGCGATCTTGACGTCGATGTACTGATACAGCGCCTCTTCGTCGTGGGGCGTCATCGGGCCGCTGGCCAACCGCGCGAAGAGCGGCCAGTCCTCTTGCGGGAAACCGAACGCCTCGCAGACTGCGGTGGCCGAATTCCGGCGCGCGACAATGGAATCGGTGATACCAGGCCTGTCGGACATGGTTGGCCTCCTGACAAGGACTTAAAGTCGTCTATCGAATGCCCCCGCGCGAAGTTCATCCGCCGAGGCGCGCAAATCGAATGAATTAGATAGCCAGGCTATCTTCGGTCGGGCTGCGCGGCAGTCACGCAGGTCACAAAGACACCGTGAATCTCGTCCCATGAGATGGCCAGTAGAGATGCACGTCACCTGCGCGGGGGCGTGGCGTGCAGGGCGAAGGATCAACATGCGCGAACATGCGCCCGAAGTGCTTTCGAAGCAGGCCGCCATCGCGAGCAATGCGCACGACGAAACGCGAAGCGCCCCACAACCTGTGGGGCGCCTTGCGATCTGCTAACGCTTACCGGTGTGCGAGCTTGCCGCCACGATGGCCGCGAGAGCGGAACCTGTCGAGCAAGCCGCGGCGACGCGGTTGTTGTGCGGCCTCGGCCGTGGGGCCGATGACCTCGGTTCGCTGCTCCGCCATTGCCGGCTGCCCGGCGGTGTGGGGAGTGTGACCGGCGACCGGAGCGGGGTCGGCCGCAGTAACCGGAGCGCCAGTGGCCGGCGCGTGTTCGTCGGCGACGGTGTGTGCGGCCACGGGGCGATCTGCCCACTCGACGTCGCGCACGCTTCGCACCGAGATGCGGCCAAGCGCCGCTGCGCCCAGGAACACGATCAGTGCGCCCAGACCGTAGAAATACGTCAGCTCCAGCGCGATGCGCTTGCCCTCGGTGGCGGCGACCGGTACACCCGCGTCACCCATACCCAACGGGCCCGCCATAGCGCGGCCGATGATGAACCACACGCCACCTGCCACGGCGAGCCATCCGCCGAGCGAGGCCGTCGCACGGTTTCGTGACATCAGCAGGAGCAGGCCGCCCAGTACGGTCACCACGCCCGGCAGTACCTGAAGCCAGCCTCGGCCGGTGGTCCACGTCCAGGCCTGGTCGGGGCTGTACGCGAAGTTGAACAGGGGCCCGATGAAGGGAGCCAGTGCGCCCCACGCGCCCAGCAGGATCAACAGGAATCCACTTGTGGCGCCGCGACTGCGCGGCATCCGCAGACGTCCACCACGGGGGTGTACACGCGTATCGGTCATGATGCCTCCTTGGTTGTAATGCGTGATTACCCAGGCTGGCGATCTGTAACCCGTCCTTGGCAAGGTTGGCGCCATGAGACTCGACGGTGACTCGGCCCGCCGCGTCCTGGCTGACGCGTGGGAGCGGTGGGCACGACGGTGCGAGCAGATGACGACGCAAGAGTGGTCGACACCAACGCGCTGTGGAGGCTGGAATGTGGCCGCGCTGCTCGCCCACGTCTGTCCCGAACCGTCGATGTTCGACCGTCTCACCGCAGCGGTCGTCGACGGACCCGCCGCCGTCGTGGATGCGGCGACCATGTTGCGCCGCTTCAACGAACCCGACGGTGTTGCCAACACCAACGCCGGAAGCCTTGCCGAGCAAGCGGTTTCGCAGGCCGTGGCCCTGACGCCGCGCACGGCCGCCCAGCGGTTCGCCGAAAGTGCCCTGGTTCTACGTGACACGCCGATGTCCGCCGCGACAACGATCGCGTATCCGGTCGTCGGCAGCACGACGCTGGCAGTCGTCGCCGAGACCGCCCTGATGGAGGCGACGGTGCATCTGCTCGACCTCGCCGATGCGGTCGGCGGTGTTGAACCCTCGACAGAGGCGTTGTGCGCCACCCGGGACCTCTTGATCTGTGTGCCCGATGCATTGTCAGCAGTCGAGGTGCTTTCCGGACGCGCCGCCCCCGAGACCGCGATACCGGCGATTCGCTGACCAGGCACCTCGAACCCGATTTTGGCCGACACCACATACGCCGGTCAGCTCAACGTGCCGGACATGTTCACGCGGTTGGTCCTGAGCCTCGTCGCGACCGGCGTCGCGCCGTTCTCGTTCTACGAGGTCGACGAGGGCGGCAACCGCCAACGCACACTACGACGGGCTTCCCGTCGAGTTCATCGCCGAGGCCATCTCGACGCTTGGTGCACAGGTCGGCCATGACGGCGGACCGGGTTTCGAGACGTACCACGTCATGAACCCCTATGACGACGGCATCGGGCTTGACCAGTTCGTCGACTGGCTGATCGATGCGGGGTATCCGGTCGAACGCGTCGGTGACTACGCCACGTGGCTGCAGCGATTCGACACCGCGATGCGCGGGTTGCCCGAGCTGCAGCGACAGGCGTCGCTGCTCCCGCTGCTGCACAACTACCAGCGGCCGGAGACCCCGATCCAGGGTTCGATCGCCCCCACGGAGCGGTTCCGCACGGCGGTGCAGGATGCGAAGATCGGTCCAGACAAGGACATTCCGCATGTGACGCGCGAGGTCATCGTCAAGTACGCCACTGATCTGGAACTGTTGGGGCTGCTGTAAGACGACGGCGAGCGTGCGTTCGGCGCTACGCACGCTACAGCGTGACGGCCACCGCCAACAGCACGATCGCGATCAGCGGGAAGATGCCCTGAGCGAGGGCGGCCTTCGCCTTGTCCGGTGACGACAACAACAGCACCAGCGCCGCCGCCAGCATCGATCCGACACCGGCGAACATCAATGCGATGCCAACCCAGTTGTAGCCGATGCCGCCGATGACGATTCCAGCGAGCGTGATGATGGCCAGAAAGAGGTTGTAGAAGCCCTGGTTGAAGGCTAACTCCTTGGTGGCCAGCGCTTCTTCTTCGGTGAGACCGAACGTCGCTCTGGTGCGCGCCGACGTCCACGTCAGCGACTCCATCACCCAGATGTAGATGTGCAGGAGGGCGGCGAGACCCGCGAAGAACAATCCGACGAAACCCATTACGCGACCATGCTTTCCACTCGTACCACCGGCGGAACGGCCAACATCACCAGACCGGTCAACGCGATCCAAACCAGCACGCTGTATGCACCGGGCAGACCGATCCAGGTGTGCAGCAGCGCGGGAATCCCGAGCACCGCCAGAAACGCCGACCACTTCGGTAGCACGCCCGTGCGCCACACGATGTAGGCGGTGGCGAATATCATTGCGGCCGAACCGATATGGCTGTAGTGATAAAGCCATACCGCCAGGCCGAGGAACGGCTGCGAGTACGACGTCACGGTGAGGTCGTCGAACCGCACGATGGCGGCGGGCACGGCCACCTCGGCAGCCAGACCGGCCGCGGTCAGTGCGAAAAACACCGTCCCACCGATCGCCGCGGTGTACACCGCACCCGTCGGCCCGGCCGCCGACCGCAGCGTCGACACGAGCACGCCGAGGAAGAGCAAGCCGAAGAGCAGATGCAGTAGCGGCAGCGTGCCGTTCAGCGTGAGAAACGTTGCCGCGCTATCGAAATAGGCGCCCAGCCCGCCGGCGTCGTTCGGCGTCTCCGGCGAGCCGACCAGATACGCCGGTACCACCACGCCGGCGCAGGCCACGCCGAGCAGCCCGCCCAGCCTGATCGTGCCGCTGCCCATCGCCGCTCCTCCTCAGTCGAAAAGACCCACCTGCCCCAGGCCGGTGACTCCGCTCGGCGGGGTCAGGCCGAGGTGCGTCCAGGCCTGCGCGGTGGCCACCCGTCCCCTCGGCGTGCGCGCGATCATCCCGGCGCGCACCAGGAACGGCTCACACACCTCTTCGACGGTCGTCGCCTCCTCGCCGACCGCGACCGCAAGCGTGGAGACACCGACCGGTCCCCCGCCGAAACTGCGTGTCAGCGCGGACAACACCGCGCGGTCGAGGCGGTCGAGGCCGAGCTCGTCGACGTCGTAGACCTCGAGCGCCGCCTTGGCGATATCGCGGGTGATCACGCCGTCGGCACGGACCTCGGCGTAGTCGCGGACCCGGCGCAACAGCCGGTTGGCGATGCGCGGCGTACCGCGCGAGCGGCGCGCGATCTCGGCGCCCGCGTCCGCGCCCAACTCGATACCGAGAATTCCCGCCGAACGGGCCAACACCCGCTCCAGTTCGGCGGGCTCGTAGAAGTCCATGTGGGCGGTGAACCCGAACCGGTCACGCAACGGCCCCGTCAGCGCGCCCGAGCGGGTGGTCGCCCCCACGAGCGTGAACGGCGCGACATCCAGCGGAATCGACGTCGCGCCGGGGCCCTTCCCGACCACGACGTCGACGCGGAAGTCCTCCATCGCCAGGTACAACATCTCCTCGGCAGGCCGGGCGATGCGGTGGATCTCGTCGATGAACAGCACGTCGTGCTCGATGAGGTTGGACAGCATCGCGGCGAGATCACCGGCACGCTCGAGCGCCGGCCCGGACGTCACCCGCAGGGAGGAACCGAGTTCGGCCGCGATGATCATGGCCAGCGACGTCTTGCCCAACCCGGGCGGGCCCGACAGCAGGATGTGATCCGGTGTGCCGCCGCGGTTCTTGGCGCCCTCGATGACCAGTTGCAGTTGCTCGCGGACGCGCGGTTGCCCGATGAACTCGTGGAGCGACCGCGGCCGCAGGCTCGCGTCGATGTCGCCCTCACCGACCGTCAGCGCCGGCGAGACCTCGCGCTCGTCGGCGTCGCCGTCGTCGTCGGTGAATCGGCTCATTTGTTACCCAGCATCGACAACGCCGCTCGCAACGCACTCGACTGATTGGCTTCGGGGTCGTTGGCCAACACCTTGTCGGTGGCTTCTTCGGCCTGTTTGGCCGCGAATCCGAGTCCAATGAGCGCTTCCACCACCGGGCCCCGCACCGTATGGCCCGTCGCGGTCGCCGCACCGGACGGCGAGACCGCGCCCACCTTGTCGCGCAGGCTCAACGCCATCAACTCGGCGGTTTTCTTGCCCACCTTGGGAATCCGGGTCAGCGCGGTGATGTCGGCGTCGCCGATGGCCTGGCGCAAGGTCGGCCCGTCGTACATCGCCAGCGCGCCCAACGCGATGCTGGGACCGATTCCGGACACCCCGAGCAGGGTGAGAAACAGGTCGCGGGCGTCGCCGTCGGCGAAGCCGTAGAGCGTTTGGGAGTCCTCGCGCACGATCATCGCGGTGATCAGGCGCGCCTCGGCGCCGCGGCGCAGGGTTGCCAACGTCGACGGGGTGGCCATCACCTTGTAACCGACCCCGCCCGCCTCGATCACGACGTGGTCGAGTGCGATGTCGAGAACCTCACCGCGAACGGATGCGATCATCGTGCCGCCCTCGCTTTCGCCTTGAGCGTGGCCTTGTACTTGCGTTGTTGTTCGGCGGCCAGCGCCTCGGCCGCCGCCATCCGGGCGATCATCGGTGCCCGCCAACAATGGCAGATCGCAAGGGCCAACGCGTCGGCCGCGTCGGCCGGAGTCGGCTTGGCCTGCAGCGCAAGGATTCTGGTCACCATCGCGGTCACCTGCGCCTTGTCGGCGTTGCCGTTGCCGGTGACCGCCGCCTTGACCTCGCTGGGTGTGTGGAAGTGCACGTCGATATCGCGGCGCGCGGCCGCGAGCGCGATCACTCCGCCGGCCTGGGCGGTGCCCATCACGGTGGAGACGTTCTGCTGGGAGAACACCCGCTCGATCGCGATCACGTCGGGTCTGTGAGTGTCCATCCAGTACTCCACGGCCTCGCTGATCGCCAACAGGCGCCGGTGCAGCGGATCGCCCGACGGGGTGCGAACGACGTCGACGTCGAGCGCGGTGACCTGCCGACCCGTACCGCCCTCGATGACCGACAGGCCGCAGCGCGTCAACCCGGGGTCGACTCCCATCACCCGCACGTCCGGCCCTTCTGTGAACACTTGTTCGAGAGCTTAGCCGCCCGAAGGCTCGCCACTCGGCAGGGACACGCCCGCTCAGATCACGAACTGACCTCCGCGGCCGCCCGCGGTGATCTCCAGCGCGATCTCGCTCATGCGGCCCTTCGACCTGCTCCACCCGCGGACAAGTTCGCGGCCCACCTGATGCCCGTCGCGCTCGACGGTGATCACCCAGCGCACACCGCAGAACTTGCCGAGCAACCAGAACGGCCACAGCACCACAAACAGCGCGCCGACGAGAATCTCCAGCCAGCCGAATGTTAGATCGAGGGCGTCGCCCGGAAACGGCCACCACCGTCTGCTGATCTGCCACTCGGTGCCGAATGTGTCGCGTACCACTGCCACCCGCCAATTGTGCTTGCGAGAAGGCAGGATCCGCGTTCGACGCCCCGGAGCCGATGTTTCCTCACGCGGCAACAGGGCTACCGTCGATTGAGGACCTGATCCCGATTCGTGGAGTTGACCTCATTCCCATGCCCGACGAAACCGAACTGCAGACCGCAAGCAACCTCGCCGTCACCCTTGCCTGGGCAGCCGGAGCGATCGCCGCCGTGTACGTGTTCGGGGTGGTGCTGACCTGGGTGATGGCACGCGTCAGTCGCCGCAGCGCGCTGATCAAGGACATCGAGGTGCTCACGCGCAAGCCCGTACGCATGCTGCTGATGGTGATCGCGGCGACGGTCGCGGTGCGACGGACGTCGGAGACCACGGACTCGTGGCGTGGGTGGGTGGACCACTGGCTTCTCATTCTGATGATCGTCTCGATCACCTGGCTGGTCACGGGCTTTGTCCGCGTCGCCGAGCGGCGCATGATCGCCCGTTACGGCGGGGGCGGTGAGGAGATCTCGGACGCCGACCGGCTGTGGCGCCGAGTTCGGACGCAGGTGACCGTGCTGCGCAGGCTGGCAATCGCGGTCGTCGTCATCCTCGGCGGTGCCGCGATCCTGATGACGTTCCCGTCGTTCTCCGACATCGGCACCACGGTGTTCGCCTCCGCGGGTGTGTTGTCGGTGGTCGCGGGCCTGGCCGCGCAGACGTCGCTGGGCGCGGTGTTCGCCGGGATGCAGATCGCGTTCTCCGGGGCGATCCGCGTGGGCGACATCGTCCAGCTCGAGAACGGTCAGTGGTGGGGTCGCATCGAGGAGATCACGCTGACCTACGTCGTCGTGCGGATCTGGGACGAGCGCCGGCTCGTGTTGCCTTCCACCTATTTCACCACCGAGCCGTTCGAGAACTGGACCCGCAGCGCCACCGAGATCATGGGCTCCGTGGAACTCGACGTCGACTTCACGGTGTCGTTCCACGACATGCGCGCCGAATTGGACCGGTTGCTGGCCGAGAGTGATCAGTGGGACGGCCGGATGGGCGTACTACAGACGACCAGTGCGGTCGGCGGCTTCGTCCAGGTGCGGATCACCGTGAGCGCGCCCAACTCGGGCGCTCTTTGGGATCTGCGGTGCAGCGTGCGCGAGGGCATGGTCGACTGGCTGCGCCGCACGCAGAATGGTCTGCCGATGCACCGCATCGGACCCGCCCCTGCCCCAACCAAACCGGCCATCCGGCCGAGCGGTTCCGGGGAGACCGATCGTGTCGCGTCCGGCATATTCTCCGGCAGCCCCGAGGCCGACGAGCGCGCGCGGGCATTCGATGAAACTTCCGATTACGACGACCAGTTCGCTCGATCGAACGGGAGGAACTAGGGGCCCTCAGGGCGCCGTGGGCTGGTCGACCTGATCGACTGGGTACGTACCCGCCTGCACGGACGCCGCGATTTCGTAGATGCGCTCGCCCGATCGGCGCCAGCCGCGCACGCGTTCGCGTCCGATCCGCTCGCCGTCGCGTTCGATGACGATCTTCCACGACACGCCGAGCCACTTCAGCAACAACCAGAACGGCCACATCACCATGAACGGCAGGACGAGCAGGAAGATGACCGCGTCCAGTGTGGAAAACCCGGTCTCCCATGGGATCGTGCGCCACCACCAGCGCCGCACCGTCACCGTCTCCCCCTCGGGATCGGTCACCGTCACCCTGGCCAAACCCGCGGCCTCCGCTCGTTGAAGTCGTCATCCCGATAATGAGCCAATGACGTTCAGCGGGCACGCCGAAGACAGACAACTCATCCGAGAGCGCCTCGAAATCTACAGCGACGCGGTCATGCGCAAGGACCTCGACGCGTATCTGGCGTGCTGGACCGAGGACGGCCGCAGAACCGGTTCGGGCGGGGAGTGCCGCGGCAAGAGCGAACTGCGCGACCACTGGGACGGCATCTTCGGAGCCATCGAGCAGATGGCGTTCTTTACCCAGATGGCATCGCTGACCGTGTGCGACGACCGGGCCGACGCACGGTCGTACTGCCTGGAAGTCATGAAGTTGCGCGATCAACCGGATCGCCAACTGGTCGGCGAGTATGTCGATGAACTGGTGCGCGTCGACGGGAACTGGTTGTTCGCCCACCGCCACTACCGCGTGGCGATGACGATCTAGTCCTCAGCGTCGAGTTCGGCGGCGACCTCTTCGGGAATGTCGATGTTGGTGTAGACGTCCTGGACGTCGTCGAGGTCTTCGAGCGCGTCGACCAGCTTCATGATCTTGCGCGCACCGTCGGCGTCCAGCGGCACCGTCACGGAGGGCACGAACCCTGCCTCGGCCGACTCGTAGTCGATGCCAGCATCCTGAAGCGCCGTGCGTACAGCAACGAGATCGGTTGGCTCGCAGATGATCTCGAACGAATCATCGAGGTCGTTGACGTCCTCTGCCCCGGCGTCGAGCACCGCCATCAACACGTCGTCTTCGGTGAGGTCGTTCTTGTCGAGGGTGACGACGCCCTTGCGGGAGAAGAGGTAGGACACCGAACCCGGGTCGGCCATGCTGCCGCCGTTGCGGGTCATCGCCACGCGCACCTCGCCGGCCGCCCGGTTGCGGTTGTCGGTCAAACATTCGATCAGCACCGCAACGCCGTTGGGCCCGTAGCCCTCATAGGTGATGTTCTGATACTCGGCGCCGCCGGCTTCCTCGCCGCTGCCGCGCTTGCGGGCGCGTTCGATGTTGTCGTTGGGCACCGACGACTTCTTGGCCTTCTGGATCGCGTCGTACAGCGTGGGGTTGCCCGCCGGGTCGCCGCCGCCCACACGCGCCGCGACCTCGACGTTTTTGATCAATTTGGCGAACATCTTGCCCCGGCGGGCGTCGATGACGGCTTTCTTGTGCTTGGTGGTGGCCCACTTGGAATGGCCGCTCATGCAGGTTGTACCTCTCCGTGCGCTTTCGTGCGCCAAGTTTTCGTGCGCTGAGTCCGCCCGACGAGTCTACGTGGACGTTTGCGCCCTACCGAACTGCGTCGGGCGACGTCAGCGCGATGACGCGGTAGCCGACGGCGGCCGGCCAGCCGATGTGACCCTGCACGTGCAGCTGCAGCCACGTCGGTGCGCCCGACGGGTCGTCGGTGAAGGTCACGGCCGCGTCGACGATCGCGCCGATCTCGCCGGAGGCCTGCAGGACGACCGACACCGACAACGTCGCGCTGCTCAGCGTGGCCCGGTTGTACGGGAGGCTGTCGGGGAGGAAGAACGACGCCGAGAAGTTCGGCGTCCGGATGCCCTTGGGCGCGTTCGGTGCTCTGCGCAGCGCCAGACCGGACACGAGGGGTTTCCCGTCGAACCAGGCGGTGCCGGTGTACTCGGTGCGCCGCGCGTCACCGCCATTGGCAAGCGTGACCAAGGTGTCGATGCGCGGTTGGGGCTCGACTTCGACCATCGTCATCGCGGCGTTCCCGTCCTGCCGGCGCTGTTAGGTCTGCCACAATACTTCGTCGCTATCTTACTCCGCAGTAAGATAGCGGCATGTCCTTCTCGCTTGAGCTCTCGCCGGATCTCGTCCACGTCCGGGACTGGGTGCACGAATTCGCCGCCGACGTCGTCCGCCCTGCCGCCGCGGAGTGGGACGAACGCGAAGAGACGCCGTGGCCGATCATCCAGGAGGCCGCGAAGGTCGGCCTGTACTCGATGGAGTTCTTCGCCGAGCAGGCCGGCGAACCGTCCGGTCTGGGCATGCTCGTCGCGTTCGAGGAGATGTTCTGGGGCGACGCCGGTATCGCGCTGTCGATCCTGGGCACCGGCCTGGCCGCGGCGTCACTGGCCGCCAACGGCACCCCCGAGCAGATGGGCGAATGGCTGCCGCAGATGTTCGGCACCGTCAACGAGCCGAAGGTCGCGTCGTTCTGCTCGTCGGAGCCCGGCGCCGGTTCCGACGTCGGCGCCATCCTCACCCGCGCCCGTTACGACGAGGCCAAAGACGAGTGGGTGCTCAACGGCACCAAGACCTGGGCCACCAACGGCGGTATCGCCGAGGTGCACATCGTGGTCGCGTCGGTGTACCCCGAACTCGGCACGCGCGGGCAGGCGACGTTCATCATCCCGCCGAACACCCCCGGCTTCCGGCAGGGACAGAAGTTCCTCAAGCACGGCATCCGCGCATCGCATACCGCCGAGGTGGTGCTCGAGGATGTGCGCATTCCTGGCGGGCTGATCGTCGGCGGCAGGGACAAGTTCGAGGAGCGCATCGCGCGGGTGCGCGAGGGCAAGAGGGCCAAGAGCCAGGCCGCGTTGGCGACGTTCGAGCGCACGCGGCCCACCGTCGGCGCCATGGCGGTCGGCGTGGCTCGCGCCGCGTATGAGTACGCGCTCGACTACGCCCGCCAGCGTGAGCAGTTCGGCCGCAAGATCGGCGAATTCCAGGCCATCGCATTCAAGTTGGCCGATATGAAGGCCCGCATCGACGCCGCCCGGATGCTGGTCTGGCGGGCCGGCTGGATGGCGCGCAACGGCAAGGCGTTCGAGAACGCCGAGGGCTCGATGGCCAAGCTGGTGGCCAGCGAGACCGCGGTGTACGTCACCGATGAGGCGATCCAGATCCTCGGCGGCAACGGCTACACCCGGGAGTATCCGGTCGAGCGCATGCACCGCGACGCCAAGATCTTCACGATTTTCGAGGGCACCAGCGAGATTCAGCGCCTGGTGATCGGCCGCGCCGTCACGGGTCTCGAAATCCGCTAGCCCTTCTGGCGATTTGTGCACCGCTAGGAGCGCTCACCGCTCCTCAGTGTGCACAAATCGCTACTCGGAGAGCATCGAAACGAACAGTTTGTGGATGCGGCGGTCGCCGGTCATCTCCGGGTGGAACGCCGTTGCGAGCCGGTTGCCCTGTCGCACCGCAACGATGTGACCGGCGGCCTCGGCGAGCACCTCGACCTCGGGTCCGACGCGTTCGACCCACGGTGCCCGGATGAACACGGCGTGCACCGGCCCGTCGACGCCGCCGAAGGTGATGTCGTCTTCGAACGAGTCGACCTGGCGACCAAACGCGTTGCGCCGCACCGTCATATCGATCCCCTTTAGCGGCGTGGCCTCCCGGCCCGCCGACCCGGCATCCAGGATCTCCGAGGCCAGCAGGATCATCCCCGCACACGAGCCGTACGCAGGCATACCGTCGGCCAGGCGCGACCGCAGGGGTTCGAGCAGATCGAGTTCGCGCAGCAGGTGGCTCATCGCCGTGGACTCCCCGCCGGGGATCACCAGCGCGTCGACGGCCTCCAGTTCGCGCACCCGTCGCACGGTCGACGCCTCCGCCCCGGCCTCGCGCAGCGCCGCCAGGTGTTCGCGGGTGTCGCCCTGTAGCGCAAGGACACCGACATGCGCAGTGCTCACGGTGTGTGGTCGCGTTTGAAGCGGGTCAGCCCCTCCTGCATGACCGCCGCCACCATCTCGCCGTACTGGTTGAAGATCTTGCCCTGACACAGCGATCGGCCGCCGGAGGCCGACGGCGACGACTGGTCGTAGAGCAGCCACTCGTCGGCGCGAAACGAGCGCATGAACCACATCGCGTGATCGAGCGAGGCGACCTGCAGATGCTGACGCTCCCCGGCGTGGTGCACCTGCGCAGAACCCAACAGCGTCAGATCGCTCATGTAGGCCAGCGCGCAGATGTGCAGCACATAGTCGTCGGGCAGCGGGTCGCGATGACGGAACCACACCTGCTGCTGAGAAGCCTTGCCGGGCAACCGGGTCAGCTTCTCCTGCGGCACGATGCGGACGTCCCACTCGGCGAACTGGTTGAAGCCCGCGTCGTCGAACGCCTTGATCTCGGTCAGTCCCGGACAGTCGTCGGGTGGCGGCGCCACCGGCATCGCGTCCTGATGCTCGATTCCGCTCTGGTCGGTCTGGAAGGACGCCGACATCGAGAAGATGGTCTCGCCGTGCTGGATCGCATTGACGCGGCGGGTGATGAACGACCCCCCGTCGCGCAGCCGCTCGACGATGTAGACCGTCGGCGTCTTGGCATCGCCCGGGCGCAGGAAGTAGCCGTGCAGCGAATGCACCTGAAACGTCGGGTCGACCGTGCGTACCGCAGACACCAGCGACTGGCCCGCCACGTGTCCGCCGAAAGTGCGCTGCAGGAAACCGGATTCGGGGCTGAACACGCTTCCGCGGTAGATGTTGACCTCGAGCTGTTCGAGATCGAGGATCTGTTCGATCGCCATTCGGCCGGTTACCAGCCGCGTTCGGCGAGCCGGTGTGGCGCTGCGACACCCTCCACGTTGATGCCGACCATCGGCTCACCCAACCCGCGCGACACCTTGGCCAGCACATCGGGATCGTCGTAGAACGTGGTGGCCTTGACGATGGCCGCGGCGCGCGCTGCGGGGTCGCCGGACTTGAAAATGCCCGATCCGACGAACACGCCCTCGGCGCCGAGTTGCATCATCATCGCCGCGTCGGCCGGGGTCGCGATGCCGCCTGCGGTGAACAGCGTCACCGGCAGCTTGCCTGCCCGAGCCACCTCGACCACCAGGTCGTATGGAGCCTGCAATTCCTTGGCCGCCACGTACAGCTCGTCCTCCGACAGCGACGTCAGCCGACGGATCTCACCGCCGATCTGACGCATGTGGGTGGTCGCGTTGGACACGTCGCCGGTGCCGGCCTCGCCCTTCGAGCGGATCATCGCCGCGCCCTCGGTGATGCGGCGCAGCGCCTCGCCCAGGTTTGTCGCACCGCACACGAACGGCACGGTGAACTTCCACTTGTCGATGTGGTGGGTGTAGTCGGCGGGCGTCAGCACCTCGGACTCGTCGATGTAGTCGACGCCGAGGCTCTGCAGGATCTGCGCCTCCACGAAGTGGCCGATGCGGACCTTGGCCATGACCGGGATGGTGACCGACGAGATGATCCCTTCGATGAGGTCGGGATCACTCATGCGCGCGACGCCACCCTGGGCGCGGATGTCGGCGGGCACCCGTTCGAGCGCCATGACCGCCACCGCACCGGCACCCTCGGCGATCTTGGCCTGCTCGGGAGTGACTACGTCCATGATCACGCCGCCCTTGAGCATCTCGGCCATGCCGCGCTTCACCCGGGCTGTTCCGGTATGGCCAGAGCCGTTGTGGTGCGAGCCGTTCGCTGCGGTTTCCACTGCTATCTCCTCCGAATTGCTACCGATCCAGTGTAGTGGGGCCGCCAAATCAATTGAATCCGCAGTTCGCGGGCGGTGACTTGCGAACCGCTGCCGTGACGGCTCCCCCACCGGGAATCAGTTCAGGTGCCATTGTCTCATCACACCGGCGATAGCCGACAATCCAGCAGCGCCCCAGTGACCCACGCTGCATGGGAGAGACCTGAAGCCGCGCGATTCGGCCGCCGCCGCCATCGGGTGCCCACACCCCGCTGAACATCTCCGATGCTCTGACGCCGGCGATCCGTGGACGATAAGCTGCCCGCGCGAAGCTGGGAGCCGACTGGCTGTCCGCTGATTCCGGGTCCAGGCAACGACAGGAGCGGGCAGATGAAGAGCACTCCCATCGGGTTCACATCGCTGGTGGCCGCACTAGCACTGGGCGTCTGGGGGGTTGGGGCCGTAGACGTCACGCATGAGGTCGCGTTCGCCTCAGTGGGGACACCCGGTGTCGCGGAGAGTCCGATGCTTCCGACGGAGATGCACGGTGACCCAGACGAAGCGAGCAATTACTGGAGCCAGCAGAACTTCCAGGATTGCGGGCTGATGGCGGTCGCCACCGTCGTGGGCCTGAGCACTGGGAAGGCACCCACCGAGCAGGAAATCGTTGCGGTGGCCTCGAACCTCAAGAGTCCCGGCAGCGACCGGCCGATCTACACACCCCCCAATCCCAACGATCCGAACTCGGACAACGGAACCGACTCCGACGACCAGGTGCTTCTCCTGAAGCACTACGGCGTCAACGCCACCGCCACCGACGATGATCTGGCCGCCCAAACCGGCTTGGCCACCGGCATTCCCGCGCTCATCACATACCTCGACAGCGGACGTCGACTGATCGCGGGGGTCAACTCCGAGACGATCTGGGCGGAGGACGGCAGCCACACCGACGACGACCACTCCGTCGTCGTGAGCGGTGTGGACCCGGAGGCCGGAATCGTCTACCTCTCCGACAGCGGGAGCGAGGACGGTGACGGCGAACAAGTGCCCATTGACGTCTTCGAGAAGGCATGGGCGCCCGGGGCGCACGATTTGATCGTGGCCGGCTGACGACTCGTCAGCGAATCTGCACTGTCGGCCTGGCGGGGCGGGTCGGCCCGTCGGCCAGAACGGCGGCCTGATCGAGCAGTTCGCCGAGTTGCAGCGGGTAGACGGTCTCGCCACCGGCGACCAACTCTTGAATCACCGTCCCATCACACCAGCGGTAGCCGTGAATCATGCGCCGTTCCAGCGCTGTGTGACCGCCCATCGTCGGCTCGAATCGTGTTGTGCGGTGCACGAAGAACAGCTCTTGGCTGCGGATCACCGAACCGTCGAACTCGAAGACCGCCTGACGGCGCCACAGCGGGCCGACCAGGTCGTCGGCGGCCACCCGCAGACCGGTCTCCTCGCCGACCTCCCGTGCTGCGGCGGCAGCGAGCTCCTCCCCCGCCTCCACGGCACCGCCGACGGTGAACCACCAGCGCGGTGCGTCGGGCAGCGCCGGGTCCGAACCGCGAAACAGCAGCACGGCGCCGGCTTCGTCGAGCAGAACCACCCGCGCCGACGTGCGCCAGCTCACCTCCGACCGCCCTCCGGTACCGTCTCGGGCCGTTCGACGATCTCGAAATATGTTGGCAACGCGGCGGTTCCACCGAGCCGCAACATGCGCACCACCGGCCGTTCGCGCAGGGCGAGCGTGTCGCGCACCGCGTCGTTGTGGAATCGCCTGGCCAGCACCACCCGCGCTTCGGCGTCGGCCAGTTCGGCGACAAGAGCCTGCGGCACGGACCCCGGATCCACCTGGGCCAGCGCCGCGGACAGGTCGTTCTCGGCGCCCTCGCGGGCAGATTTCGGGGCCCGTTCGGCGGCGTCGGCCAGCACGGCCAGCCGGGTGGCTTCCGGCCCGTCCCCGTAGGCATCGACCGCGACGGCGCGGGCGACGACGGCGCGGCGGGCCAATGCTCCGTCGAGCGCCTGCCAGGACAGGTCGTATCGCACATGCAGCCGGTCGAGCCGGTTGGCGGTCTGCAGCGCCCACGCGCCGACCGCCAGGATGACCACGGCCAGCACCGCCAGCGCGATCACGACGATCCAGGTGATCACCGGACGCCTCCGGTCGCCTTCCTGGTCCTCGCCGTCGCCGTGGCCTTGGCTGAGCTGTCTCCGCCGGAGACCGTCACCGTGGTGCCCGACCCGGAGACGGTCTCGTACACCCGCATGATCTGTCGGGCCACCACCGACCAGTCGTAGGGCCGGACCGCGTGGGTCGCGGCGGTGACGTAGCGTTCGCGCACCGCATCGTCGGCGAGCACCTCGATCAACCCTTCGGCCAGCGCCGCCGCGTCGTCGACCGGGACGAGGCGGCCGGCCCTCCCATCGTCGAGCACCTGCCGAAACGCGTCCAGGTCGCTGGCGACCACGGCGGTGCCTGCCGCCATTGCCTCGACGAGCACGATGCCGAAGCTTTCGCCGCCGGTGTGGGGGGCGCAGTACACGTCGGCGCTGCGCATCGCCGACGCCTTGGCCGCGTCATCGACCTGACCGAGGAAACGCAGATGCGAGGCGAGGTCGCCGGCATCGTCGCGCAATTCATCCTCGTCACCGCGGCCGACGACGAGGATCTCGACCTCGGGGAACCGTTCGACCAGCGTGGGCAGCGCACGCAGCAGCACCGCCATGCCCTTGCGGGGTTCGTCGAAACGGCCCAGAAACAGCACCGACCTACCCGGGCGGGGATAGCCGTCGAGCAGCGGCGCGGACGCGAACGCCGCCACGTCCACCCCGTTGGGGATGACGACGGCATCGCTGCCCAACGCCTCCATCTGCCAGCGGCGGGCCAGGTCCGAAACCGCGATGCGCCCGACGATCTTCTCGTGCATCGGCCGCAGGATCGGCTCGAAAACGGTCAGCGTCAACGACTTTGTGGTCGACGTGTGGAACGTCGCGATGATCGGGCCCTCGGCGATGTTGAGGGCGAGCATCGACAGGCTGGGGGCGTTGGGCTCGTGCAGGTGCAGCACGTCGAAGTCGCCGTCGGCCAGCCACCGCTTGACCAGGCGGTGTGTGGCCGGCCCGAACCGGAGGCGCGCGATCGATCCGTTGTACGGAATCGGCACGGCCTTGCCGCCGGAGACGACGTAATCGGGCAGCTGCGCGCCCGGCGATGACGGCGCCAGGACGCTGACGTGGTGGCCCAGCCCGTGCATCACCTCCGCCAGCTGCAACACGTGCGACTGCACTCCACCCGGCACATCGAATGAGTACGGGCAGACCATGCCGATCCTCACGGGCTGGCCTCCAGCCTCGCCCGTCGCTCCGCCGACAGGTCGGCCAGCCACTGCGGTTGCATCATGTGCCAGTCGGCCGGGTGGGCGGCGATGTTGCGGGCGAACCGGTCAGCCAACGCTTGGGTGATGACGGTGACGTCGCTCGATGACGTGTCGATCTCGGGAAACACCCGCATGCCCCACCCATCGCCTTCGAACCAGCAGTGCACCGGAAACAGCGCCGCCCCGGTCTCGATGGCGAGTTTGGCCGAGCCCGCGGGCATGCGCGTGGGTTCGCCGAAGAAATCGACCTCGACCCCGCTGCGGCTGAGGTCACGGTCGGCCATCAGACATACCGGCCGGTTGTCGCGTAACCGCTCGGCAAGCACCTCGAACGGCGGCCGGTCACCGCCGGTCAGCGGGACGACTTCGAATCCCAGACCCTCGCGGTACGCGACGAAGCGGTTGTACAGCGACTCGGGCTTGAGGCGTTCGGCCACCGTGGTGAACGTGCCGTAGTTCTGAGCCAGCCAGACCCCTGCCATGTCCCAGTTGCCGCTGTGCGGTAAGGACAGGACCGCGCCGCGGCCGGCGCCCAACGCGGCCCACAGCAGGTCGACGTCGTCGACGACCAGTTCGCGGGCGATCGCCTCGTGGTCCATCGTCGGCAACCGGAAAGCCTCCCGCCAGTATCGGGCGTAAGAGGCAAGCGAAGTACGAATCAGGCCGTCGGGCACCTGCTCGGGCGGTACACCGACGACACGGGCCAGGTTCTTGCGCAGCTGTTCGGGACCACCGCCGCGCGCCGCGAAGTGAGCACCGGCATCAAATGTGTTGCGCGCGACGAATTCCGGCATCGCGCGCACCATCCGCCAGCCCGCCGCGTACCCCCAGTCCGCCAACCGGCCACCCAGCGGGTTGGCAATGGCCGACGGTCCCGAGGGGCTGGTGGTCACGGCTCGTCCGCCTCCGGTTCGTCCCCGCCCGCGTCGGTGGCGTCGGGTTTGGCGATCCGGTCCATCGCTCCGGGGGAGGTCCGCACGCTGTGCACACGCTGACCCAGCGTCACCAAGCTGGTCACCGCGAGCACCCACATCGCGATGTGCAGCAGCCACACCACCCCGAACAGACCCGACAGTCCCGCGCCCAGCAGCACGATGATCAGCCGCTCCGGACGTTCGATCAGACCGCCCTCCCCCGACAGTCCGCTGGCTTCGGCCCTTGCCTTGATGTAGGAGATGACCTGCGAGGTCACCAGGCAGATAGCCGTCGCGACCACCAGTGATGCGCTCTGCAGCCCGAACGCCGCCCACCACAGCAGCCCGCAGAAGATGGCGCCGTCGCTGATGCGGTCGCAGGTGGCGTCCAGCACCGCCCCGAATCGGGTGCCTCCGCCGCGTTGGCGGGCCATCGCACCGTCGAGCATGTCGGCAAGCACGAAGAGCCACACGACGAACGAGCCCCACCACAGATGACCGATCGGGTACAGCGTCAACGCCCCCAGCACCGACCCCGCGGTGCCCAGGATCGTGATGCTGTCCGGGGTGAACCCCGCGCGCAGCGCACCCTTGGCAATTGGCGTGCTGATCTTCTCGTACGCCGCGCGGGTCATCAGGTAGAAGTTGCTCACTGCTGTCTCGCCCATTCGGTGGCCAGCAGTTCACGGGTCTCACGCAGCAACTGCGGCACCGCTTTCGAGCCGCCGATGATCGTGATGAAGTTCGCGTCGCCGCTCCAGCGCGGCACCACGTGCATGTGCAGATGATCGGCCAGCGAGCCGCCAGCGGACTGACCCAGGTTGAGCCCGACATTGAAACCGTGCGGGTGAGAGACCGACTTGATCACGCGAATCAGCTTCTGCGTGAACGAGATCAGCTCGAAGCTCTCGTCGGGATTGAGGTCCTCCAACTCCGACACCCTTCGATAGGGCACCACCATCGAGTGCCCCGGGTTGTACGGGTAGAGGTTGAGCACGATGTAGACGGACTCGCCGCGCGCGACGACCAGTCCCTCCTCGTCGGGCATCGTGGGGATGTCGGTGAACGGCTGGCGGGACTTGCCCGAACCCGCCGACCCGCCCTTCATGGGCGCTTCGGCGATGTAGCTCATCCGGTGCGGCGTCCAGAGCCGCTGCAGATGGTCGGGGTCGCCGGCGCCGCGGTCGACCACCGTGTGCTCGTCGATGCCGCTGTCGGCTTGCTCTTCGGCGCTCACTTGGCTGTACCCGCCTCGAGCAGTTCGGCTGTGGGAGCAGCGTTTCGACGGCTGGCGATCCAGTCGGTGATCGCGGCGACGGCCTTGTCGCGCGGTACGCCGTTGATCTGGGTGCGGTCACCGAAGCGGAAGCTGACGGCGTCGGCTTCGACGTCGCGGTCCCCCGCCACCAACATGAACGGCACCTTCTGGTTGGTGTGGTTGACGATCTTCTTGGCCATCCGGTCGTCGCTGGCGTCCACCTCAGCCCGGACACCTTTCATCTTCAGTTGCGTCGCAAGGCCGTTCAGGTAGGGAACGTGGTCGTCGGCGACGGGGATGCCAACCACCTGCACGGGCGCCAGCCAGGCCGGGAAGGCTCCTGCGTAGTGCTCGGTGAGGATGCCGAAGAACCGCTCGATCGAGCCGAACAGCGCGCGGTGGATCATCACGGGCCGCTGTCGCGATCCGTCTGCGGCGGTGTACTCCAGCTCGAAGCGCTCCGGGAAGTTGAAGTCCAGCTGAATGGTCGACATCTGCCAGCTGCGGCCGAGCGCGTCTTTGACCTGCACCGAGATCTTCGGACCGTAGAAGGCCGCGCCGCCGGGATCGGGCACGAGGTCGAGCCCCGAGGCGGCGCCGACTTCGGCCAGCACGTTGGTGGCCTCCTCCCACAGTTCGTCGGAGCCGACGAACTTCTCGGGGTCCTTCGTCGACAGCTCGAGATAGAAGTCGGTCAGGCCGTAGTCGGCGAGTAGGTCGAGGATGAAGCGCAGCAGCGAGGTCAGCTCGTCGCGCATCTGTTCGCGGGTGCAGTAGATGTGCGAGTCGTCCATCGTCAGCCCGCGCACCCGCGTCAACCCGTGTATGACGCCGGAGAGCTCATAGCGGTACACCGTGCCGAATTCGAAGAGCCGCAACGGAAGTTCGCGGTACGAACGCCCACGCGACCGGAAGATCAGGCAGTGCATGGGGCAGTTCATCGGCTTGAGGTAGTAGTCCTGGCCGGGCTTGCGCACCGTGCCGTCGGGGTCGAGTTCCGCGTCGAGGTGCATGGGCGGAAACATGCCGTCGGCATACCAATCGAGGTGTCCGGAGATCTTGAACAGCTCGGCCTTGGTGATGTGCGGGGTGTTGACGAACTGGTAGCCGGCCTCGATGTGCTTGCGCCGCGAGTAGTCCTCGAGCTCGCGCCGGATGATCCCACCCTTGGGGTGGAAAACCGCCAGCCCCGAACCGATTTCGTCGGGAAAGCTGAACAGGTCGAGCTCGGCGCCGAGCTTGCGATGGTCGCGGCGTTGCGCCTCCTCGATGAGCTCGAGGTGCTTGTCGAGCGCTTCTTGCGACTCCCAGGCGGTGCCGTAGATCCGTTGCAGGCTGGCGTTGTTCTGGTTACCGCGCCAGTAGGCCGCCGAGCTGCGGGTGAGCTTGAACGCCGGGATGTACTTCGTCGTCGGGATATGCGGACCGCGGCACAGATCGCCCCAAACACGATCGCGGGTACGGGGATTGAGGTTGTCGTAGGCGGTCAGCTCGTCGCCACCGACCTCCATCACGTCGGGGTCGCCGGACTTGTCGTCCACCAGCTCGAGCTTGTAAGGCTCGTTGGCGAGTTCTTCGCGCGCTTGGTCTTTCGACTCGTAGACGCGCCGGGAGAACAGCTGGCCTTCCTTGACGATCTGGCGCATGCGCTTCTCCAGCGCAGCGAGGTCTTCGGGCGTGAACGCGCGCTCGACGTCGAAGTCGTAGTAGAACCCGTCGGCGATCGGCGGACCGATGCCGAGCTTGGCCTGCGGGAAGAGGTCCTGCACGGCCTGTGCGAGCACGTGCGCGGTGGAGTGCCGGAGCACGCTGCGGCCGTCGTCGGTGTCGGCGGCCACGGGAGTCACCTCGACGTCGGTGTCGGGCGCCCACGACAGGTCGCGCAGCCGGCCCTCGGCGTCGCGGACGACGACGATCGCGTCGGATGCGCCCCGGCTCGGCAGGCCCGCCCCGCGCACCGCCTCCCCCGCAGTCGTCCCGGCAGCGACCCGGATCAGGGCTGCTGGGGTGCGGTTGGTGGCGGCGCTCATCGGTGACTCTCCAGTTTCATTGTCAACAGACTCGAGGACGCGACCATGCTATCGGTGCCCACCTGCGATCGGCCCCGTCAGGACCCGATGCCCAGAGGGCTCTGAAGCAGCTTGTGCTCCAGCCCGACGAGGTCGCCGAAGAACTGGACCGCGCCCAACAGCCACAGCGTGGCGAACACCACCAGCGCGGTGAACACCCCGCCGAGGATCTGCACGATGCTGTGTTGACGATGAAACCAGTCCATCGCCTTGTCGTAGCGCTCCTTGGCGTAGCCCAGCAGCCGTCGCGCCCACTCGAACTCGGTGGCCAAGATGCCGAGGCCGACGAACACGATTGCCCAACCCGGGCCCGGGTACGGGATGGCCAGGATGCCCAGCCCCAGGACCACGGCACCGACGACGCCCACCCCGATGCGGTACGCGAAGTTGATCGAGCGTCGATCCCGGACCCGGTCGCGCCACCGCCCGAGGCGCCGCTTCACGTCTGCGGCGTTCACGGCTGACCCGGTTTGAGTTTGACGAACAACGCCTGTGCCTCGGCCAGCACGGTGTCGCCGTCGAGCAATCGCCCCGAGACGAAGATCTTGCGGCCCTCGATCCGGTCGATCCCCGCCTGCACCTGGAACTGCTTCTCGACGTGCGCGATGTGCCGGTAGTCGACGTGCAGGAATGCCGTGCGCTGGGCCCGACTGCCGCTGAGCTTGAACGCGGTGAAACCCAGCAGTGCGTCGAACAGCTGCGCGACGCTGCCGCCGTGCGCCGCACCGTTGCGGCCGAGGTGGAAGCGGCGGAACTCGGCGGTGCCTTCGATGCGCTGATCGTCGATGACGTGCACGTCGAGCGGGATCGACAACACGTTGCCGCGGTTGGGCAGGTCCAGCCGTCGGCCAGAGGGCGAAGACCATTCGTCGGCGTAGTAGGGGGCGAGCAGCTGCGAGACCTTCTCGATCTGGTCGGCGGCTTCGCTGATCACATCGTCGGGGGCATCGGCTGCGCGGGCATGATCCTGCAACGTGCGGACCGCTTCGATGAAACGGCCGTAGTCGGGTCCACCGCTATCGGTGGCCACCGGCGGGTTGAAGCCACCACCGGGCGGCCGCTCAGAGCTCACCCGTCCACCGTATTGCCTCGCTCAGTCGCCGGCGGCTCCGGCTTTGCTCAATGTCTCGAACTCGTCGTCGGACAACTCGATCTCGGCGGCGGCGACGTTCTCCTCCAGATGGGGCACCTTGGAGGTGCCGGGGATCGGCAGCATCACCGGCGAGCGTTTGAGCAGCCACGCCAGCGCCAACTGCGAGGCCGTGGCGTGATGATCGGCGGCGATGCGCTGCAGTGGCCCGTCGGGCGCGGCCAACGGCCCGGCGGCCAACGGAAACCACGGGATGAACCCGATGTCGCGGGCTTCGCACGCATCGAGCACCGGTTCGGCGGAGCGCACGCTGAGGTTGTACATGTTCTGCACGGTGACGATCGGGGCCACCTTCTGCGCGGCCTCGAGCTGGTCGACGGTGACCTCGGACAGGCCGATATGGCGGATCTTGCCCTCCCGCTGCAGCTTGAGCAGTTCGCCGACCTGGTCCTCGGCGGGGAACTTGGTGTCGATGCGGTGCAGCTGGAACAGGTCGATGGTCTCGACGCCGAGGCGGCGCAGGCTCATCTCGCACTCCTGGCGCAGGTACTCCGGGTAGCCGAGCACCGGCCACACGTCTGGCCCGGTGCGCAGCAACCCGGCCTTGGTCGCAACGACGACACCGTCGTAGGGGTGCAGCGCCTCGCGGATCAGCTCCTCAGAGACGTAGGGGCCGTACGAGTTGGCGGTGTCGATGAAGTTGACCCCGAGGTCGACGGCGCGTCGCAGGACCCGCAGACACTCGTCGCGGTCCTGGGGAGGACCCCAGACTCCCTTGCCGGTCAGCCGCATCGCGCCGAAGCCGAGACGGTTGACCGTCAGGTCGCCGATGGTGAAGGTGCCGGACGCCTGTGCGACGGGAGTGGTCATGTCACCGACCGTACGCCGACGATGGCAAGGTAGCGCGGATGAGGCTCAGCGATCTCGCCGCGCTCCCGCTGACGTATCCCGAGGTGGGTGCCACTGCCGGCACGCTGCCGCCCGGTTACCAGCACGTGCACAAGACGGCGGTCATCGGCCACGGCCGCGACCGCTTCGACGAAGCCGCGGCGGCCGGCATGCGCTGGGGCATGCTGCGCGGCGCAGGGGTGCGAGTCGAGGCGACGACGGAGGTCGCCGAGGTCGGCTCGGAGGTCCTCGTGCACCTCGGCCCGGTCGCGGCCCCGTGTCGCGTCGTCTACGTGGTCGACGACCGCCACGCCCGCGGATTCGCTTACGGCACCTTGCCCGGTCACGCGGAGTCGGGCGAAGAGCTGTTCCTGGTCCGCTACGACCCGGCTTTCGACGAAGTCTCGGCCGTGGTGACGGCGTTCTCCCGGCATGCGACCTGGTGGAGTCGCCTCGGGTCGCCCGTGACGTCGCTGGTCCAGCGCGTGGTCACCGACCGGTATCTCAGGGCGCTGTAGCGCGCGGATCCGCAGTGCAGATGAAAATGCACTGGCGGCGGCTTTCGTCACCGATAATTACGAGCTGTCGGCAGGTCGATCTTGAACTTGCCCGCGTAATCTGGACGACTGTGAAGGACTCCGAATGGTGATGGCGAACAGACCCGACGAACGCGAAGATGCGCACCTGCGCATCGCCGAACTGGTGCGCGGGCTCTACAGCCGACCCGATGCGGACACCGTGATCGCAGAGTTGGCCGAACATGCGGCCGTCGAGATCCCCGGGGCCCGGTACGCCGGTATCACCATCACCCGCAAGCCCAAGAGCGTCGAGACGCCTGCGGCCACGCACATGTACCCGATGCTGTTGGACAAGATTCAGCAGCGCCACCAGGAGGGTCCGTGCCTGACCGCGGCGTGGGACAAGAAGGTCGTCTATGTCGCCGATCTCCACACCGACGACCGTTTCCCGCTCTATCGCCGGGATGCCCTGGCGGAGACGCCAATTCGCTCGATCATGGCGTTCCAGTTGTTCATCGAGGGCGAGACAATGGGCGCGCTCAACGTCTATTCCGAGGAACCCGACGCCTTCGGCGAGGACTCCAGGAGCCTGGGACTGGTGTTCGCCGCGCATTCGTCGGTGGCCTGGAACGCCGCGCGCCGCGACGAACAGTTCAGGCAGGCCCTGGCCAGCCGCGACACCATCGGACAGGCCAAGGGCATGATGATGGAACGCTACGGCGTCGACGCCGTGCAGGCCTTCGATCTGCTCCGCAAGCTGTCGCAGGACTCCAATGTGCCGCTGCTCAAGATCGCCAAGGAGATCGTGGACAAGTCGCGTCCTTGAACGCGAAGTCCCGTTACCGTGCGATCACCCGGGGAACCTCAGGATTCGCCGGTTCCACCCGCGGCCGCGGCACCTCAATGTTGTTCTCCTGCACCAGAACCGGGTCTCCGACCTTGACGTGGTCGAAGTACCACTCGGCGTCTGCAGGACTGAGGCTGATGCATCCGTGGCTGACGTTCTCGTGGCCCAGCGAGTTGATCGCCCACGGTGCCGAATGCACGAAGATACCACGTCTGGTGAGCCGTACAGCCCATTCCACGTCGAGCAGATAGCCGTCGTCCGCGGTCACGGGGATGCCGACGCTGCTCGAATCCATCTTCACTTCGCGTTCCTTGGCCAACACGGGGAACGTCCCCACCGGCGACGGGTATTCGGGCCTTCCCATCGAGGCCGGAAAGACCCCGGGCTCACCGAAGAAGGGCCGGTGGTGCGGCGAAGGCAGTTTGTCGGGCGGAACCCCGTCGACCGTGACCGTGAAGGTGTGGTCGGCGATATTGGCAACGCCGACAACTGCGGCGCCGGTGGCGATGTTCGTCTTGAAGCCGCCGACAGACAGCGCAATTGTGCTGTGGGCGGGCCAGAATTCGTCGGGCGCCCAATGGACGGTCTTGGCGTCGAGCCACTCGAACGTGCCCGTCATCGGGGGCGTCGAGGTGATGTCGAGCAACCGCTCGGCCGCATCCCTGTCGACGACGGAGTGCTTGAACGTCACGATCACGGGATGTGCGATCCCCACGACCTGCCCCTCGGCAGGCAATATGGAGGCGATGGCACTTCTCACCGCCTGGCTAGCGGCCGCCGCACCTTCGCCGGCCGGCCCAACGACCACACTGGTAGCGACGACAACGGCGGCGAGAACAAACCGAAGTACAGCACGCAATCTTGGTGCCTCCCTTGAAATTACAACGATGTCAATAATGGTAGGTCAGCCGGAGCGCTTTAAGACCAAGAGCGCATAGGCAATTCGATTAAGTCTCCGTCACGGTTCGGCCACAGCGGTCCACCGGCGGAAACCACGTCAGATTTATTGGCCGCCAATGAATTTGGCCCGGCAGCGAGACTTGCTCGCCGCCGGGCCAAACCGGAGGGACTATCCTCGGTGGGTCGTCAGGTCACCGGCCCTGGCGGAGTGGGCTGACCCGGGACGGGCGCTCCGGGCGCCGGCGGACGGGATGGGTCTCCCTTGCCCTTTCCGGCCAGTCCACCCATCTCCGTGAGCGGAGCGCCGACCACTGCGGGAGCGCCGCCCACGATCGGAGCTCCGGCCACCGGCGGCACCAGTGGCGGGGGCACAAGCGGTGGCACCAGCGGCGGCGGTACCAGAGGCGGCACCAGGGGCGGAGGCACGACGGGAGGCACCAAAGGCGGCGCGATAGGAGGCGGGCCGGGAAGTGCCATCGGCACGCCGGCCATATCTGTCAGCGGAGCACAGACGGGCGCCCCGGGTGCGCCGGCAGGTGCGCCGCCCTTCGATGGGACACATTCATATCCCCCGGCCAAGGCAGTCGGGCTCAGTGCGATGGCCACCCCAATGGCCGCACCTATGAGTCCAGCCCCCACAGCTGCCGCGATGTTGACTCCTTTAAAGGTCGTCATCGACGTTGATCCCTCCACTCACGCTCACACTTTCGTTCAACCGAGGCAGCACACCTTGCATGCCGTACCGAGGTCGCGTCCATACGACCGCGTTAATATCAGCAGGCGGTTGTCAAGGACACGCCACGCCGCACCGCGCCGTTTCCAAACGGTGACCGCTTCGGCATGGTAGAGCCGCATTTGAGATCGGCCGCGGCTTCGATCTCCGGTCTCACCTGCGGTTCTGCCGCGCCTCCCGCCGTCGCTCAGATAACGGTCAGCGAATGCATTCAAAGGGGCATCGGTGTTTCGGGCGTGTTGACCACGGGCATCACTGTCGCGACACGTCAAGACAAGTCAGAGGTTGGTATGTGATGACGGTGGAATCCAGACCTGGCGCCGACGCGTCGGTCGGCGAGTTGATGAGCCAGTTGTCGACGCAGACGTCGCGGTTGATCCGCGACGAAATGCGGTTGGCGCAGAAGGAATTTCAGGAATCGGCCCGGCATGCCGGGATCGGCGCGGGCTTGTTCAGCGTGGCGGGCCTGCTGGCCTTTTTCGGCGCGGCGACGTTGATCGCGGCGGGGGTGGCGGCGCTGTCTCTCGTGTTGCCGGTTTGGGCCGCGGCGCTGATCGTCGCGGCAGTGCTGTTCGTGATCGCGGGCATCGCGGCTCTGATGGGACGCAGCCAGGCTCGGGAGGTCACACCGGCGGCGCCGAAGACCGTCGAGACGGTGAAAGCAGACATCCAAGAACTGAAGGACGCCCGGTCATGACCGCACCGAATCCACGCCCCGAGCCCGGACCGGATGCGGGCGTCGACGACATCGAGGCCGACATCGAGCAGACCCGCCAGGAGCTCGGCGAGACGGTCGAGGCGCTGCAGGCCAAGTTGGATGTGAAGACGCGCGCCAAGGAGAAGGTCGACGAGACCAAGGAGAACGCCAAGGACAAGGCGGCCGAGACCAAGGAACGCGTCGTCGAGAAGGCGGACACGCTCCGGCATACCGCCACCGACAATCCGAAGCAGACGGTGCCGATCGCAGCGATCGTCGCCGTGCTCGCCGTTGTCGGGATCATCGTGTGGCGACGCAGGCGCTAGGCCGGCCGCTACGAACCGAAGCGGAAGCGACGGCCAGTGACGCGTCGCGGAAGCACGCGGATGTAGTGGTCCTTGGCGTGCGCGGTCCAGGGCAGTAATTGCGCCCGCTCGGCCTCCGCACGGTCGTCGTCGTCGTGCACGGTCCGCGCGACGCCCCGCACGATGACGCTCCATCCTTCGCCGACGTTGTGATCGTCGGCTTCGAAGAGCACGTCGCGGTTGACCGCTGTGCTCACCAGCTTGGTGCCCTGCGCGGTGCGAAACAGGAGCGTCTTGCGCTGGACGACGAAGTTCACCGGAAAGATCTCGGGAATCCCATCAGCGCTGGTGACCAGGCGCCCCAACGACACACTGCCCAACAGGTTCCAGCATTCGCTTTCCGGAAGGATCTCGCCGGGCGGTTTCTCTTCAGACATGACGACCTGCGAACCGCGAAGTGATCACCAGGGGCATGAGTTGAGTCTAGGGAGACGGGGCGCAACGCGCGCTAGTGAAGGGGTGGTCCCGGCTGGGTTCGAACCAGCGACCTTCCGCGTGTGAGGCGGACGCTCTCCCACTGAGCTACGAGACCGGAGAGTCGACCGAATGGCCGAACGACGTCGAAGACTAGCACGATCGAGGGCCGCGTCCCGAATCCGCCCGACAGGTATCCACGGCGCCGGCTTCCTCATTTCAGGCGGTCGAAGCGGCATGTCGGGCTACGGTCACGCGATGGCCGATATGCGGAGTTGGGTCTTGTTGGTCACCTGCGGTGCGGTGCTGACGGTGGTCGCCGGCTGCGGCGAATCACCACCCGCCGAAGTGGCGCCGGCGCCAAGCCCGAACCAGAACAAGGTGGTGGCCAAGCCTGGGGCTTCGTCGTCGACGCCTTCGCTTGCGCCGGTGCGCGAGGTCACCGAGTTGACCGGCTTCATCTCGCCGTCGGGGAACGTCGGCTGCATGATCGACACCGATTTTGTTCGCTGCGACATTATCGACCGGCAGTGGTCTCCCCCGCCGCGGCCTGCCGACTGCGAGTTCGACTACGGCCAGGGCATCTCACTGGCGCGTGGTGAGCGGCCCGAGTTCGTCTGCGCGGGCGACACGGCGTTCGGCGCCGACGAGGAACTTGCGTACGGCGAAGCGATCCGCGCGGGCGCGCTGCAATGCGAGAGTGCCGAGGCGGGGGTCACATGCCGCGACGACGGTTCCGGGCGCGGATTCTTCGTTTCACGCCAGTCGTACCAGCTGTTTTGAGATGTGAACGGGCAGAGACGCACCGGCGAACGTCGGGATTTGTGCAGCTACACTTTGGTGGACTATCGTCGTCCTTCGCGACGGGCGACGAGTCGTTCGTGGCGCGCGGATGTAGCGCAGTTGGTAGCGCATCACCTTGCCAAGGTGAGGGTCGCGGGTTCGAATCCCGTCATCCGCTCGAAGGTGCAGTGGCATCAACCCCAGCGGTGGAGTGGCCGAGTGGTGAGGCAACGGCCTGCAAAGCCGTGCACACGGGTTCGATTCCCGTCTCCACCTCTACGAAGGTTCGGCGCGATTAGCTCAGCGGGAGAGCGCTTCCCTGACACGGAAGAGGTCACTGGTTCAATCCCAGTATCGCGCACCAGAGTTTGTACAGGTCAGACCCGATTTTTCCCGGGTCTTCGCCGTTTTCGCCTCACTTCCGTGCGACTGAGCGGCGTCATCTGGGACAAGCAACTTCCCTGGCCCCTCCGCGCACTGCAGCTGCTAGGACCGCGCGGAGACGACAGAGTGTAGGCCGGCGGACGGTACGAGCACGGACATCTCCATCGAGTCGTATCGCTGCAGCGGGAACGCCAGGGGAAACCCTGTTTCCCCGAGCTGGCGAGCGGTCCACCCTGATCACATGTTGATTTGGACGAAAATGGCGGTGACGTTGCTCCTCGCCGGGCTCACACTGGTGCTGTCGGGGTGCATTACATTCCCTCCAGGAACCTTCTGCACGGCGCCCTTCGGTTGCGGTTAAGCCAACCCAAGACCGTAGTGACACTGTCGGTATAGCTGCGGACGTTCACGCCACCCGAGGACATCTACTTCACGCCGACGGCGCAGGCTCCCTCGCCAGTTTTCAGTGCGCTGCCGTTCTCTTTCCGGCATGCGCCTCGCTGACGCAGGCGATATATTTGCCCCCGACTCGATAACCTGCACCAGGGGGCTCTCGCATGAAGCGATTACTCACTGGTCCCAATGCAGCCCAATCCCTCCCTTCCACACCGCCTGAGGACCCCGGCCGCAGCATGGTAGGCCATGGCGCGGTGAGTCGATCGGCCACCGTCCACGCGGTCAGCGACGGCACGCTCGACTGGCCAGCCTTTCGAACGGCACCCCTTGCGAGTGAGGACAATCCGACGGCTCAAGCCGGTCCCAGCAACAACACCGGAAGGGCGGCTGCCGCAGGGCAGCCTTGATGGGCATGCGTGCAGTGAAATCCGGGTACTACCGACTTGCTTCGGCGGCCGACCACCTCGTAACTAGACACTTCTGCAGCCCGCCACTGCGCTGCCGACGATCAGTTGACCTATGAAGAAGCATTAGCCAGGAAGGAATCCGCACATGAAGAAAATCGCCATCGTCACCGGAGGGATGGCCGTCACCGGTCTCATCGCAGCCGCGCCGGCGTCCGCCGAACCGGGCCAAGTGAGCTGCTCACCATGTGCCTTCACCACCACTGGAAACAGCTATGTTGGCGAGCTCGTCGGAGGCTGGGCCGCTGCGCCCGGTCAGATTCTCGAGGGCTGGGCCTCGGCACCCGGTGAACTCGTCCAGGGCTGGGCCGAAGCACCGGGCAAGCTCGTCCGAGGATGGGCCGAAGCGCCCGGAAAGCTCGTCCAGGGCTGGGCCGAAGCACCCGGAAAGCTCGTCTCAGGGTGGGCCTCCATCCCCAGCAAGCTCGGGCCGCAAAGCTGGGAAAGTAACACCCCAGATGAGGGCGAGGAAACTGAGGCGACGGCTCCCGCGCCTTCGACGGACTCGTCGGACACCGAGTAACCGAAGACTTCCGGATAGCAGCTTTACCTCGATCTTCGGGCGCGCCGCTGCCACATCGGGTCACGACGACCCGGTTGGTGCTGTCGCCGACTCAGCTCAAATGCACACCGGCGCTACGCCATCCGTAACACAGATGCAGCTCGACGTCGTCAGTGGGATGAAGGTCAGCATTAGGACTATCGCGATTTTCTTCACCATGCGCTCGTTCCTTGGTAGAAGTCTTCGTCAAGATTGCCCGGCCCGAAGAGTGTCGTCGTGAAGCCGACGGGCTGCGGCTCCTAGCAGATCGCCGAATAGCGATGTGCCCCATCGCCGTTCTGACGTGGCCGGCGCCGCGACACCGATGGCCTGCTGCCGCACTGGGCAGGGACCGACGACAGCGCCTGAAGCCGCGGTTCATTGCGGCAGACGTGCCAAGGTCTACGGCGCATCCCCGAAACGCACACGTGCGCAACGCAGACGGCGGCCCGAAAGCAGATTCGGTTCAGCTTCGACCAAGATCTGACTATCGGAAACTGCCGTCATGTGCCGCCGGTCGGCCGAGAGCACGCTCCGCTCCGAACCAGAGCCTTGGCCTGGCCGAGCGGTCAGCATCGATGCCATCGCGTCAGCGCGAGGGCGTCGGCGGCCGAATTACGTTTTCGGAAGACGCAAACCGGCTAGATCCATGTCCACGCCGGCGGACCGTGGCTTATCCGACGCCGATGGCGACCAGCGAGAAGATCGGCGTGCATCCCGTCGCCGTCAGTGCAACCACGCCGAGCGCTGACGCAACGCTGACCTTCCGGAGGAACCCCGACATTTGATACTCCCATCGTGTCGTGTTACCCCCCATAGATCGTGATGCTACACAGAAATTGACGTCATCGGCAGTTGCAAGTTCGCCGTATCTCTTTTTGCTGAATGTGCATGCGCCCGTTCGATTTCGCTGGCGTCCACTCGGGTCCATGATTAGCCGATCAAGACAGGTAGCGGTATCCCATGCTGCTGGCTAAAGGCCCGCGTCCGCAATTCATGCGGGCAGTTTCGAAGCAAACTTCGCTGATATCGGTTGTACTGCAATGCCATTGAGGCGCACAATTGAATTCGACGACCCTTCGTCCCGCGAAGCGACCAGCAAGCGCTGAAATCGGCGGTTGACACATCCGCCGCCGAGTGTCAACTGTCCGCGAGGCGGCGCAGACATGTTCGCCCAGCTTTCATCGAACTCGTAAAAATTTGCGAAAACTGCACGTTCACGCACGAAACTTGCGCAACAGCTGTCACAGAACCGGAACAAAGGCTTGGTTACACCACTCGAAAGATCGGGATGAGGCGCCACGTGTGGGCAGCTCCCGCACACGCCCCACGCGCCCGCCGAACCATCGCGCTAATCCGTTTCCACTCCGTAGCCACCACGGAGGTCTTTATGGGCGGCTTTCAACGTCTGCTTGCAGAGTTCCACCAGTGCTTCGACGTCAAGCTCCGACTCGTCACCGAGCCTTTTGAGCCATGCGCCTTCTTCTTCTTTGAGCTCGTCCCATTTGCGCTCCGCATAGATCGCTTGTTCGTCGGTCGGCGCCAGGTCGCCTGCCGTCTGGACGAGTCGCCTCTTGCAGGCATCCAACTGAGCCAAAGAGTAGCCGTGCTCACGGAACTGGCGGTCCCACTCGTCGAGCATCAACTCCGTGAGGTCACGAACCGGTTCCGCGGCGTAAATCATCAACTCAGCTATTCCGTCATCCATACCCAGCCGAACACGGAACTCGTACAGTTGTCTGATCGCCTCGGCCCGCCGCTGGCTGAGGCTGTGTTCGGTGCCAGCGAGCTGTTCGGCTCCGCGCTTGAGGTGCAGGGTCGCTGAGATCAAACGCTTCAACGCAGCCTTCTTGTCCTCACCAGCCCGCTTCTCGTAGTCGAGGACGAGAGCGTGATCTCGTTCTTCTTTCTTGGTCCTCGCGTCGATGCGCTTGGTCCAGATCGCCACGGCCGCAGTGGATGTCACAGAGGCGAACGGCACCAACGTGCTCGTCACCGTGGTGGCCCAACTCATGTCGGTCAGTCTGCCCGACTGCCCGGATCACAGGGAAGGTTTCGACCTATCGTCGCTATCCGACCAGCACCTCAGCGGCGTCGCTACACCATGGCGGTGACGAATGACAGCAGCGCGAGTACCAGGACGATGATCCCCACCAGGACGCAAAAGGCGCCGGCCGCGGTCAACTTCTGGGGCCGCCTTGCGTCCTCATTCAGAATGTCTCCGACCGACGTCTTCATCCGCGCGAACAGGTCGCTCCATGAGACGCGCCGCAGACCCTCCCGGGTGGCCGCCGGCTCGCGGCCAGGCTCGTCGGGAACCGTGCCGACGCCGTTGCCGTAGAGCACCACGCCGAACAGGATCAAAACAGCTGCCGAAACCAGTAGCACCACCGCGATTGCAATCACTTGCCCCGTTCCTCACCGAGTCGAAAATCGTTCCAAGCCGAACTGCCCTCCGCGCCGACATGCGCATGACGTGAAGCCGCTTGTAAGCGCATGTCAATGAGGCTTCCCGGTAATCGCGCAGTTGAATCCGCGACGTCAGGACTTCGCCGCACCTGGGCAGCAGGCTTTCGACACGCCGTCGCCGTGCGGGCTACACGGGCGAGAACACCCCCGCGCCCTCCACAATCGCCGGTTCTGCGTGCAGTGATGGGAAAAGGGTCGGCCGCCGCGTCGCACCTACTACGCTTTGCGGAGACCGACCGGTCCTGACATCGAGGGTGGGACATGATTCGCCAACTGCTCGCCGCCGCCGCGATCGCCGGCGCCGCCATCTGTGCGGCCCCGCTCGCTTCCGCTGATGACACCGACTACCCCGACACTCCAGGCCGCTACGCCTCCGACGTGCCGGGCATGAACTACGACGCCCACCTCACTGGGCCGTGCTTCAACCTCGAGCGGTTCACCTTCGGGCGCGGACCAGGCGGCGAAGTTCTGCAGTGCCGCTGGATCGAGAACCAGTGGCCGCCGATCCCGACCACCCAGGGCTTCTGGCAAGCCTCGTACGAACTGTTCGGCGTCCAAGACGTCGGAGCGCCCTGCCCCAAGCCTCAAGCCGCCGCCCAGACGCCCGACGGCCGCCCGATGCTCTGCCTCGGCGCACGCGGATGGCAGCCCGGCTTCTTCACCCGCGAAGGCTTCTTCCCGAGATAACCGTCAGGCCCGCAACGTCTCGCTCGGCGGAGTCCCGTAGGTGCGTTTGTACACGCCGCTGAACCGGCCTGCGTGAGTGAATCCCCACCGTCCCGCGATCGCCATCACGGTGTCGCTGCGCGGGTCCGCTGTTTGCAGTTCGCGGTGGGCTCGGTCGAGTCGCACGCGCCGGAGATACTCCAGCGGCGTGGTGCCCAGATGTCGCCGGAACGCGTACTGCACCGAGCGTGGCGTCACATTGACGGCAGTGGCAATATCCCTGAGTGTTATTTCCCTGTGGGCGTTCTCGTTGATGAACGTGATCGCGCGCCGCAGCAGGGCGGACTGAACGCGAGCGGGGTCCACGTGGTTGCGCATAGCAACTGGCGAATACCCCGACCGCTATGACCGAAACGACTTCCGCGACGTTTCACATTCGGGGCATGATTTGCTGATGACTGATCGCATCGAAGTCCAGCGGACCATCGCCGCACCCGCACCCGATATCTTCGCCGTGCTGACCGATCCTCAGGGTCATGTGGCAATCGACGCGAGCGGCATGCTGCAGGACGCCGAAGGCGAACCGGTTCGCGCCGCCGGAGACAGTTTCGTCGTGCACATGGACCGCGAAGCGCTCAACGACTTCCCCATGGGCAAGTACGACGTCACCGTCTCGATCCGCGACTTCGAACAGGACAGCTTGATCTCCTGGACGATCCTGGGCCGGATCCGCCCGCAGATCGGTCATGTCTACGGCTACCGCCTCGAACCCGCCGACGACGGCACGCTCGTGACGTCGTTCTACGACTGGTCCGACATCGACCAGCACTGGCGCGACGCGGGCATCTTCCCCGTCATTTCCGAAAGCGCGTTGCGCGCGACGCTGGGCATCCTCGACCGCACGGTCCGACGCGGATATCCGCGATCGTCAACCAACGGTTGACGCACAATCGGCCGTCAACCTAGGGTTGACGCCATGACGCAGCCCGCCAAGATCACCAACCCGGTCCGGCTCGACGACCTCATCGACGTCATCAAGACCGTGCACTCCGAACCCCTTGACCAGCTCACCGACGCGGTGCTGGCCGCGGAGTCACTCGGCGAGATCGCCGACCACCTGATCGGCCATTTCGTCGATCAGGCCCGCCGCTCGGGAGCGTCGTGGACCGACATCGGCAAGTGCATGGGCGTCACCAAACAGGCCGCGCAGAAGCGCTTCGTCCCCAAGACACCCACCGACGCCGATCTTCTCGACCCCAATGCGGGCTTCGGCCGGTTCACCCCCCGCGCCCGCAACGTCGTCGTCGAGGCCCAGAACATCGCACACGCGGCCGGCAATCCCGAGATCGGGGCGGATCATCTCCTGCTGGCGTTGTTCAAGGATCCCGACGGACTGGCCGCCAAGCTGCTCGCCGGCCAGGGCGTCGGCTCGGACGCGGTGTCGCAGGTGGTGTCGTTGCCGTCGCCGGCCGACGGGGAGCTTCCCACGCTGATCCCGTTCGACAGCGCCGCCAAAAAGGTGCTCGAACTGACGTTCCGTCAAGCACTTCGCCTGGGGCACAACTACGTCGGGACCGAGCACATCCTGCTGGCGCTGTGGGAAGCCGAGGCCGACGACGGGCCGCTGCACCGCGCCGGTGTCGACAAGGACCGCTTCGAAAGCGAACTCCTCGACGCTCTGCGGGCGTTCACCAAGGACTGATCTCACACCTGTCCGCCTTTCGACGTCTACATGATGTGGGGGTGCGACCGTTCGAAGACGTGGTGGCCGAGCACGGCCCAACCGTGCTGCGGGTCTGCCGCGCAATCGTCGGTCCCGTCGACGCCGAGGACGCCTGGTCGGAGACGTTCTTATCCGCGTTGCGCGCCTACCCGCAGTTGCCGGCCGACGCCAATGTCGAGGCGTGGCTCGTCACGATCGCGCACCGGCGCGCCCTCGACGTCGGGCGGGCGCGCTCCCGCAGACCCACGCCCACCGACTCGATGCCGGAACGGCCGGCACCGGGGGCGGACCCTGCCTCCCGCGACCCCGATTTGTGGGATGCGCTGGCGCGGCTGCCCGCCAAGCAGCGCCAGGCCGTGGCCTACCACCACATCGCAGGCCTGCCGTTCGCCGAGATCGCCGGGCTGCTCCGCAACTCCCCCGACGCCGCCCGCCGCGCCGCGGCCGACGGCCTCAAGACCCTGCGCAAGATCTACCGTGAGGAAAGCCGATGACTACCAACCTTTTCGATGAACTGAGCCCCGATACCGCAACGCTCGACCGGTTGCACCGACAGCTGGAACGCGCCGCCGACGACCAGGGCGTGCTCGACGTCGCCTACCGCATGATCGACAGCCCCGTGGGCCCGCTCCTGCTGGCGGCCACCACCGTCGGACTGGTCCGCGTCGCCTTTGATATCGAGGGCCACGACGCGGTGCTCACCCGGCTGGCCGAGGTCGTCAGTCCGCGTGTCCTGCAAGCACCCGCCCGACTCGACACCGTCGCCCGCCAACTCGACGAGTACTTCGCCAAGAAACGCACCGCGTTCGAGGTGCCAATCGACCTACGGCTGGCCGCGGGCTTCCGCCTCAGTGTGATCGAACATCTCCGCGACATCGGCTACGGACAACGCGCGAGCTATGCGAGCGTCGCCGCCGCCGTCGGCAACCCCCGCGCCGTGCGGGCGGTGGGAAGCGCGTGCGCCCGCAATCCCCTGCCGGTGGTGATTCCCTGCCATCGCGTCGTGCGCTCGGACGGGACGTCCGGACAGTACGTCGGCGGCCCGCAGGCGAAGTCGACGCTGCTGAGCCTCGAGGCCGCCTGAGGTCTCGCCCGTGGTCCTGCCTGGAAGCATCTGTAACAGGTTTCAGTCTGTGCGATCATTCGGAGATGCGTCGCTGGTTCGTGCTCCTCGTGGTCGCCGTGGCGACTGCCGCCGGGATCGTCGCTGCGCCCGCATCGGCGGTGACCGCCCCGATCGGCAGGCTCGGCGACACCTTGCAAGTGAAGTTCAAGGGTCTGGTCGCCGACATCACCGTGCACAGCGTCGATCCGTCGCCGATCCCGCCCGGGTTCGGCTATGCCCCACGCCCCCCGCGCCAGCAGGTCTGGCGAGCCTGGGTGACCGTTCATTCCGTCCAGGTGCCGACGCCGTACGCGCAGTCGATCACGTACAGCTTCCGCGGTGTGACGCCGACCGGCGACAGCTACGAACCGCGCAACACCGACGCTCCCGATGCGCTGCAACCTCAGCTGGGGAACGCACCCGCCGGGTCCACGGTCAGTGGCGCGGTGTTCTGGGACTGCTACCGCGACCTGGTGTCCAACGTGGTGCTGCTCGACAAGATCACCGGCGAGCACCTGGCTCAGTGGAACGTGTAGTCGCCGTTGGGCATTGACGTCACGGCGGCCGTCGACGCCGACCTGCCCGAACTCGCCGACGTCGCCGCCCGCACGTTTCCGCTCGCCTGTCCCCCGGCGGTGACTCCCGACAACATCGCAGCGTTCGTCGAGGAGAACCTGTCGCAATCGCGCTTCCGCGACTACCTCGTCGACCCCGACCGCGTGGTGCTCGTCGCGCGCACCGGCGCGTCAATCACCGGCTACGCCATGCTGATTCGGGGTGTGCCCGACGACCCCGACGTCCAGCGCGCGGTCGAGCCCCGCCCGGCGGTCGAGGTGTCGAAGATCTATGTGCTGCCCGAGCACCACGGGTCCGGGGTGGCGACCGCGCTGATGTCCGAGGCGGTGCGCAAGGCCGACGAACTGGGCGCCGCCGCGGTGTGGCTGGGCGTCAACCAGCAGAACCAGCGCGCGCAGCGGTTCTACGCCAAGCACGGGTTCGTGGTCAGCGGCACGAAGACCTTCCGGTTGGGCGCGGCCATCGAGAACGACTACGTGATGGTGCGCACGTTCTAGCGGGGCCGAGTGTGGGCTCGACGCACGTGGCGGCCGCGAAAGGCGTGCGGGTAACCCACGTTCGCGATCAAAGGGGCTCCCGCGACAGCGCGAGCAACCGGGACGTCGCGCGCAAGTACTTCTTGCGGAACCCGCCGGCCAGCATCTCGTCGCTGAAGATGGTGTCGAGCTTGGCGCCCGACGCCACGACCGGGATCCCCGCGTCGTACAGCCGGTCGGTCAGCGACACCAGGCGCAGGGCCACATTCTGGTCGTCGACCGTGTGCACGCCGGTGAGGAAGACCGTCGCGACACCTTCGATCAACGTCAGGTACCGCGACGGGTGCATGGTCGCCAGATGCGCCCACAGTGCGTCGAAGTCGTCGAGCGTCGCCCCCGGTGACCGCGCGGCGCGCTCGCGGACCTCGGCGTCTGCAAGCGGTTCGGGAGCGGGCGGCAGATCCCGGTGGCGATAGTCCGGCCCGTCGATGCGCACCGTCTCGAAAATGGCTGCCAGCGTGTTGATCTCACGCAGAAAATCCTGGGCCGCGAACCGCCCCTCCCCCAGTTGCTCGGGCAGCGTGTTCGACGTGGCGGCCACCGACACCCCGCGCTCGACAAGCTGTGAGAGCAGCCGCGAAATCAGCGTCGTGTTGCCCGGGTCGTCGAGTTCGAACTCGTCGATGCAGACCACGACGTAGTCGGCCAGCAATTCGATGCACTCGGCGAATCCGAAAACGCTTGCCAGTTGAGTCAATTCGCCGAAGGTGGCGAACGCCTTCGGTCCCGGTAACCGGTAGTACGACGAAGCCAGCAGGTGCGTCTTGCCGACGCCGAAGCCCCCGTCCAGATACAGCCCGACACCAGGCAACACTTCACGGCGGCCGAACAGCTTCTTCTTACCCGCGCGGCGCTGCTGTGCCTGATCGCAGAACCGCAGGCATGACTGCACCGCCGCGGCCTGGGACGGTTCGGCGGGATCGGGGATGTAGGTGTCGAAACTGACGTCGGAGAACGTGGGTGGCGGCGCAAGTTGGGCGATCAATCGGTCCGGAGTGACGGCGGGGTGGCGGTCGACGAGATGCTGCACCGCTTCGGACCCGTCCATGCACGCACCCTATCGACGTGCTGCAATCATCTTCATGCCCGATACCGCCCCTGCGGCGCAGTTCACAGTGCTCGGGCCCGACGGCGCACCGATCAACGGCACCGACGGGCGGCTCAGCGACTTCTATGCCTACCCGGCCGACCTGGGCAGGTGCTGGGTGCGCGGCAACATGATCGCCAGCATCGACGGCGGAGCGACCGCCAGCGGCAAGACCGCGGCGCTCGGAGCGGCCGGCGACCGCAGCGTCTTCGAGCAGATGCGCTACGCCGCCGACGTCATCCTCGTCGGTGCAGCCACCGTGCGCACCGAGAACTACTCCGGCGCGCAGGTACCCGTCCCGCAGCGGGGGGCCCGCCAGGCGCGCGGCCAGGCGGAGGTGCCGCCGATCGCCGTCATCACAAGATCCGGCGACCTCGACCCCGGCGCCCGGTTCTTCACCCGCACCGATGTGCCGCCGCTGATCCTGACCTGCTCTGCGGCCTGTGATGCCACCCGCAGACGCCTCGGCGGGGTGGCCGAGGTGATCGACGCCTCGGGCCCCCGGCCCGACGAAGTTGACGCAGCGACCGCGCTGCAGGCGCTGGCCGAACGCAAGTTGTTGCGGGTGCTCTCCGAGGGCGGCCCGCTGATCCTGAGCCTGCTCATCGAGAACGACCTGCTCGACGAGCTGTGCCTGACGGTGGCCCCGTTCCTGGTCGGCGGCAAGGCGCCCCGCATCGCTTCCGGCCCTGGCGAGGTGCTGACGCGGATGCGCCCGGCGCATGTGCTGAGCGACGACGACGGCTATCTCTACACCCGCTACGTGCGGCTCGACTGAACCGCGCATCAGTACTGTGGTCGGCATGCATCGGCGTGGTCAGCTGGTTCGGCTTCTCAGCCTGGCGACCGTTGCGGCGTTCGTCGCGGCGTGCGCGCCGGGTCTTGCGGCCAATCCCCGCTTCGCCACCGACTCCGGGGCTGGGCCTCAGGGCGAGCCACAAACGACCCAAGCCGCTGACGGCCCGCCGGCCATCGAAGCACCCAAAAACGACCTGGCGTGGCGCGACTGCACATCGCGGGTGTTCAGCGACGCTGCCCTGCCCTCCGTGCCGGGTGTGACGCTGGACTGCGCCACCTACGACGCCGACCTCGACCCGATCAACGGTGCGTCGGGCTCGGTCAGCATCGGTGTGGTGCGCGCCCGCGGACCGCAGACCCCCCAGGACGCCGGCCCCGTGGTGATGACGACCGGCTCGGACCTGCCGTCGTCGCTGCAGCTGCCGGTGTGGCTGTCGCGCGCGGGCACCGACGTGCTCAACAGCCACCCGATCGTCGCCGTCGACCGCCGCGGCATGGGCATGTCCGGGGCGCTGGACTGCCGCGACCTGTTCGATCGCCAGGAAATGCTCGACCAGGCGCAGTTCCAGTCCGGCGACGACCCGGTGGCAAACCTGGGCGCCATCGTGCAGACCGCGACGACAAGCTGCACCGACACCATCGCCCCCGGTGATTCGGCCTACGACAACTCCCACGCCGCCGAGGACATCGAGCGGCTGCGCAGCACCTGGGATGTGCCCACCCTCGCACTGCTGGGCGTCGGGAACGGCGCGCAGGTGGCGCTCGCGTACGCCGGGTCGCATCCCAACAAGGTCGCGCGCCTGGTGCTCGATTCTCCTCTGCCGCTGGGCATTGCCGCCGAAGCCGCGATGGAGCAGCGGGTCAAGGGCGAGCAGGCCGCGCTGGACGCCTGGGCCGCCCAGTGCGCCGCGACCAACTGCGCGCTGGGCCCGGATCCGAAGGGCGCGGTGGACGCGCTGCTGTCGGCCGCACGCCAGGGCCGTGGACCCAACGGCGCCGCCGTTGCGACCGTGGCCAACGCGATCTCGACCGCGCTGGCCTACCCCCGCGGGGACCGCATCGAGTCGAGCAATGCGCTGGCAAGCGCGATCGCGGCCGCGCAGTCGGGTGATCCCGCGCCGTTCACCGATCTGATCGCGCGGGCCGAGAGCCTGCGTAACACCGACGGCCAGTTCGTCAACGGCTGCAGTGACTCGCTGAACCGGCCCACTCCGAACCGGGTGCGCGAATTAGTCGTGGCCTGGAACAAGTTGTATCCGCAGTTCGGCACGGTGGGCGCGCTGAACCTGGTCGATTGCCTGAACTGGCCCAGCGGTGCGACACCCCAGCAGCCCGAGAACCTCAAGATTCCCGTTCTGCTGCTCGGCACCCAGAACGACCCGATCGTCGGCAACGAGGGCGTCGCCGCGGTTGCCGCCACGGTGATCAACGCCGGGTCGGCCAACAGGCGGGTGATGTGGCAGGGCATCGGGCACGGCGCCGCGATCTATTCACCGTGCGCGCTGCCGCCGGTCCTGGGTTACCTCGATAGCGGCAACCTGCCCGACACCGATACGTTCTGCCCTGCCTGACGCCTGACCTCGACTGCGGTCGGGTACCGTGCGGTCGTGCGCGATCTTGTGGCCAGTTCGTTGACGACGCCCTTCCGGCCCCGGACCTCCCCACCCAGCGTTGCGTCGGTGTTGAAGGTGATCCTGTGGCCGCTGGCGATCCTGTTCATCATCCACCGCAGCTACGTGCTGGCGACCAACGGCTACATCACCGACGACTACGGACCCGTCTACCGGGCGGTCGTCAATTTCAAGATGGGCTGGGACATCTACAACGAGCACTTCAACCACGTCGACCCGCACTATCTGTATCCGCCGGGCGGGACGTTGTTGATGGCGCCGTTTGGCTACCTGCCCGTCGACGCATCGCGGTACTGGTTCATCACGTTCAACACGATCGCGATCGTGTTGGCCGCCTACTTTCTGGTGCGGCTGTTCGGTTACGGCTTCCGCTCGGTCGCTCTGCCCGCCCTGCTGGCCGCGATGTTCTGCACCGAAAGCGTGATCAACACACTGGTTTTCGGCAACATCAACGGGTGCATCCTGCTGGCCGAGGTGCTGTTCTTCCGCTGGCTGCTGGACGGTAAGCGCAACCACCAATGGCTGGCAGGTGCGGCGATCGGATTGACGTTGGTGGTCAAACCGCTTCTGGCGCCACTGCTGTTGCTGCCGCTCCTGAACCGCCAGTGGCGCGCGGTGGTCGCCGCCATCGCGGTGCCGCTGGTCTTCAACGCCGCTGCATGGCCGTTGATCAGCGACCCGATGAGCTTCTTCACGCGGACAGTGCCTTACATCCTCACGACCCGCGACTACTTCAACAGCTCGATTGCCGGTAACGGCATCTACTACGGCCTGCCTACGTGGCTGATCCTGTTGTTGCGCATCGCATTTGCGGTGATCGCCGTGATCTCGCTGTGGCTGCTGTACAAGTACTACCGCACCCGCGACCCGCTGTTCTGGATGACGACATCGTCCGGCGTGCTGCTGATCACCTCGTTCTTGGTGCTGTCGCTCGGCCAGGGCTACTACTCGATGATGCTGTTCCCGTTCCTGATGACGGTGGTGCTACCGAACTCGGTGCTGCGCAATTGGCCTGCCTGGCTGGCGATCTACGGGTTCATGAGTGCCGACCGCTGGCTGCTCGGACACTGGCCCACGACCGGGCGGTTCCTCGAGTACATGAAGTTCACCTACGGGTGGGGGCTGATGCTCGTGGTCGTCTTCTCTGTGCTGTACTTCCGCTATCTGGACGCCAAGGCAGAGGGCCGACTCGACGACGGGATCGACCCGACGTGGCTGAAGGAGCCGCGGCCGGCCGAGCGCGACAGTGCGGGAGAACCGGCGAGACCCGTCGCGCCGCCGATCAGCTGATAGTTGACGGCTCCGACAGTATTTGCCAAAGCAAGTTCATGCCGCACGCTGTCGCTCTTATAACCAGTGCTGATGCGCTCCTGATCTCGTACGATTGATTCGCTCACGGGATCGACTGGGGAGGCGCAATATGCCGACAATCCCGGTGGATCCGCAATCCATCACCCCCGAATGGCTCAGCGAGGTCCTGCAGGCCGAGGTCCGAGTGTGCAAGCTCGAGCAGTTCGGGATCGGCGTCGGCTTGCTCGGCCGCCTCTATCGGGTCCACCTCGACGGCAGCCCCGACGTGCCGCCGACGGTCGTGGTCAAGCTCCCGACGCTGGACACGATCGCGAGGACCAACCTGTGCGAGGACCTCGAGTTCTACCGACGAGAAGTCCGGTTCTACCAAGAGATCGGCGTCGCTAATCCGCTGCCGCCCGCCCGGCCATACTTCACGGCCTTCGACGAATCGTCCCACGATTTCGTGTTGGTCCTCGAAGATCTTGCTCGTCTCCGAAACGTCGACCAACTCGTCGGCTGTTCCGTCGCCGACGCCGAAACCGTCATCGACGCCATCGCCCGGCACCACGCCTACTGGTGGGAGAACGATCGTCTCGCGTCGCTGCCATGGCTGAAACCGCACACCACCCCGCCGTTTCCCGAGGTGATCATCAGCAATTTCCGCGCCGCATGGCCAAGATGTGTGGAGCGCCTGGGCTCGGACCTGGCGCCGACCACCCGTGACTACGGCAACCGATTCCCGGCGCTGATGCCGTGGCTCCTCGACGAGATCTCGCGGGAGCCCCACACTTTCCTGCACGGCGACCTTCGGCTCGACCAGGTGTTCTTCGCCACCGGCGCCGGTGACCCGCCGGTGACGGTGCTGGACTGGCAAGTCAGCAGTAAAGGCCGGGGCGCCTACGACGTCGGCTACTTCTTGAGCCAAAGCCTCACGCCCGACACGCGCCGCAGCTGTGAGGAAGAATTGCTGGCTCGCTATCGCGAGCGCCTCGCCGAGCACGGAATCGACTACCCCACAGCTGAACTGAGACGAGATTACCGGATTGCCACCGCATGGTGCTTCATCTATCCCGTCGCGGCGGAGGGCCGAATCAAAGTCGTCAACGACCGCAATCGACGTCTGGTCCGCACGATGTTCACCCGTGCCGTGGCCGCCCTCGAGGACCACGACGCGTTCTCGCTGAGTCCGGACTGACCATGGCTGAGAGCCGCCGCACCTGCGCCTCCTGCGGGACGACGAACGAAGAGGACGCGCGCTTCTGCGAGGGCTGCGGCGGATCATTGGCGCGTGTGTGCGCGACGTGCGGCCTGGAGGCACGGGCGACCGCGCGCTACTGCCGCGGCTGCGGCGCTCCGCTCGAAGGACAGACCGCCCCAGCGGACCTGCCAGGGGCGGGTCCGGCGCGCAAGACCGTGACCGTGATGTTCGCCGATCTTGCCGGGTCGACCACCTTCGAGGAGCGGGTCGATGCGGAGACGGCCCGCGATGTGATCGCCAGATACCACGAACTGCTGCGGTCGACCGCCCAGCGACACCGGGCGGGTGTCACCAAGTACATCGGTGACGGGTTCATGGCCGTCTGGGGTGTCCCCGAGATCGGTCCCGAAGACGCCGTCAGCGCCGTCGATGCCGCGGTCGAGCTTCAGGAACGATTTATCGGCTTGGCCGCCCAGGTCATCAAGACACACGGCACGGAATTGGCGCTACGTGTCGCCGTCAACACGGGCGAGGTTGTCGTCGGGGCGGGCGACGCCGACTTGGTGGGCGACGCATTGAACGTCGGAGCCCGCCTCGAGGCCGAATGTCCGCGTGGGCGCGTCGTCGTCGGCGAGGAGACCTGGCGGGCGACGCGAAGTCGACACGGCTATGAGTCACTCGGCCGTATGCAGGTGAAAGGCCGTAACGCGCCCGTAGCGGTATACCAGTGGCTCGGACGGCATTTGGACACAGCGGATGCCGTTCCGTTTGTCGGCCGATCGCAGGAGGTGCAGCGGCTCCGAAGTGTGCTCGCCGACGCGATTTCGGCGCGTGCCGCTCGGCTGGTGACCGTCACCGGCGATCCCGGCGTCGGCAAGAGTCGACTAGCCACGGAATTCATTGGCGCTCTGGATAGTGACCGCGTGATCCAGTCGCGATGCGCGGTCGACGGAACTGTCGCGCTTGCACCGATCGTCGAGATGTTGCGTTCTCGCGACCTCGCAACCGATATCCCGGCGGGGGTTTCGGAGCGGGATCGCCTCCTGCGCGTCCTCAACGGGCTGGCCACCGGCGTAGCCGGCTCGGTCGAGGAGAACTTCTGGGCATTGCGCAGATTCGTCGAGGTGCTGGCAGGCAGCGGTCCGGTCGTGTTCGTGCTCGATGACATCCAGTGGGCCGACAGCTTGCTGCTCGACTTCATCGAGCATCTCGTCGAGTGGATCAAGGAAGTGCCGGTACTTGTCCTGGCTCTGGCACGACCCGAGCTGCGCGAGCTTCGTCCCGATTTCGTCGCCGCAAGCCGTTGGGTCGCCGACACCATCCATCTCGATGGCCTCGACGCCGGCGCGACCGCGGAACTCGCCGCGAGGGTTCTGGGCGCCGCCAAGTTGCCTTCCGAGCTACTTCATCGGCTGCCTACCTCCACCGGCGGCAACCCCCTGTTCGTGCGGGAACTCGTCGGAATGCTTGCCCACGATGGGGTTCTCGTCGAGCAGCCGTCCGGCTGGGAACTGACGATCGACGTCGACGCCATCACCATCCCACCGACGATTCACGCCCTGCTCGCGTCGCGACTGGAACGTCTCGACCCTGCCGACCGGCGCGTACTGGAGATCGCCTCGGTGGTGGGGAGCGACTTCTCGGTCGGCACGGTGCGCGCGCTCGCCGGTGGTCAGGCGGATGCGATCACGATGTCGCTCAACCGACTTCGCCGTTTGGAACTCGCCCAGCCCACTGGCACCTACGTCGGCGACGAAGCTGTATGGGGATTCCACCATGTGCTGGTCCGCGACGTCGCCTACCGGCGACTGTTGAAGTCGGACCGAGCGGACCTGCATGTACGCCTGGCCGACTGGGTGGAGGCGGGCGGACCCAGCGTCGCGTTCGAAGCCGACGAGATGATCGCAAGACATTTGGAAGCCGCTCACGCCTATCGTCATGAACTCGGCGAGTTCACCGAGCACACGAGTGATCTGGCTTTGCGTGCCGCACGCCATTACTCGGTTTCGGCGCGGCGGGCGCTCGACCGCGACGAGTTGATATCCGCGGGCACCCAGGCGGCACGAGGCTCGGCTCTTGCGGCGGCCGACAACACGGTGGACGCCGAGCTCTTACTGACAGCCTGCGAAGCGTTTCTGTCCGCCGGCGACGTCACCGCCGGAGCCGGACTTGTCGACGAGCTCGAGCGTATTGCAGGAGAAGCGTTGGCTCCATGGGCGACGTGCTACCGGTGCCAGCACGGAATCTATACAGACCCTGAGCGGTTACTGGAGTACGACAGCCTCCTCCAGGGCGCGATCGACGAATTCGCCCGCCGCGCCGACGCCGCCGGGCTAGCCAAGGCGCATCGCGTACGAGCGAGCGCACGGCTGCGTCTTGGCCGGGTCGGCGACGGTGAACTCGACCTGTTCGAGGCGTTGATCGCGGCGCGCCGAAGTGGGGACCACCGGCAGATCACGGCGGCGCTGGGTGCGGCGCCGGGTGCGGCGCTGTGGGGGCCGAGTCCGGTGCCGAAGGCCGGCGGTCGTTGTCTTGACGTGGTGCGGATGCAGCGCATGACGACCGCCGCACCCTCGCTGGAGGCGACGTCGTTGCGGCATCTGGCCGTCCTGGAACTGCTGCGCGGACGACCGGACAACGCGCGCAAAATGCTCGGCGATGCTCGCCAGATCGTCGCCGACCTCGGCCTGCGGCACGGGCTGATGGAGACGGAGCTGTTCGCCGGAATCATCGAGTTGATGGAGGGCGATGAGGTCGCCGCGGAGCCGCACTTCCGGACAGCGCTCAAGGGCCTGGACGCACTGGGCGTGGGTGCCGATGCGGGCCAAGCTGCCGCCCTGTTGGCGAGATCGGTTCTTGCGCAAGGCCGTATCGACGAAGCGGATCGTTACGCAACCGAAAGCGAGCGCCTCGCGGGCCATAATCTCAAGACTGCGATCGCCTGGCGCGCAGTACGGGCAGAGATTCTCTCGGCGCAGGGTCGGCATGATCAGGCCGTAGCGATGGCCGAGGACGCGGTAGCCGTCGCGAGCGGGACAGACATCGTGCTCGACCACGCTGAGGCGTGCCTCGCGTTGAGTCGTGTGCTCACCGCGGCCGGAGATATCAGAGGAGCCAGAGCCGCCGGTGACGATGCCGCGACGCTGTATGCGGCGAAAGAGGTGTCCATTTCGATTGGACTCGTAGATGAACCCGTAGTCGGGCCTCCGGAGGAACCCACCCCAGCAGCATCCGGTTCCGCGAACCAGTGCAGCGCGCAGGTCGTCGGCAAGCTCGCGGTGGCCAACGAGTCGTGCCGTTACCTACCCGCATTCATCAAGGCGGTTGAGGAACACGACACGGAGGGCGCCCTCGCCTGGTTCTCGGACGCGTTCGTCTATGACGACCGCCGACGGCTGAGCGGAGACCCCGTCATCGGCTTGGGTGCGATGCGGGCTGCAATAGAACGTGTTTCAGAGCAGTACACGCGGTTTGAATTTCGTGTCCTCGCCGTCCGCGGCCGGCGCCTACATCTTCTGTGGAGCCGGTGGTCAGACAACTATGGAAACGTCGCGACCTCCTTCTACGTCAATGAGACCGGTGACGACGACCGCCTCCGCTACCACATCCGCTTCGACGAGGAAGATTTCGAAGGTGCCTACCGTGAACTCGAACGGCGCTACTACGCCGGCGAGGGCGCGGAGTTCGCCGAGGCGTGTGCTGTGACGACTGAGATAGTCCTCGCCATGAACCGACGAGACTACGACCGCGTTTTCGGTGAACTCCTCGTTGACGGCTTCAGGCTCGAGAATCGTTCCCACGCGGCGCGTCCCGACCTCTCGGCCAATGAGTTCCGCGGCACTCTGGAAGAACTTGACGCGATTGTCGTCTCTTCTCGTGTATGGACGTCAGCGATCCAGTGGCTGTCACCGAACTGGCTCGTTCTCCGCTTCTCGCGCGAAGCTACGGGACGGGAGGACGAGAACTACGAGTGGGACAGTATCCATGCAGCCGAGATCCGGGACGGGCGGCTGTTATCGATATGTCAATTCGAAATCGACGATGAGGCCGCCGCTTTCGCGTATGCCGAGGAGCGGGTGCGGGCCGCTACCAGCCGGCTAGCACTCGCGAACCGAGCAACCGAGTTGTTACCGCAAGTGTTCGAGGCGCTACGGTCCCACGACATCGACGGCGTTGTTGGCGCCTATGCGGATGGATTCGTGTATGACGATCGGAGACGACTCAGCGGTGACGCCATCGTCGGTCGGGAAGCCATGCGGACGGCCGTGACACAAATTTGCAGGCAGTACACCGTGTTCGACTTTCACGTGTTCGCGGTGCGCGGTGATCGCCTGGTCCTGGTACGGAGTCGATGGTCCGACGAGGCTGGGAACGCGACGGCGTATATGCACGTCTTCGAGGTTGACGATGCGGCGTGTGTTCTCTATGACGGTCGCTTTGACGAGGATGACTTCGAAGGTGCCTACCGCGAACTCGAACGGCGCTACTACGCCGGAGAGGGCGCCGCGTTCGCCGAATTGGGGGCTGTCACGACCGAATGGATCACTGCGCTAAATCAACGCGACTACGGCCGATTGATCGGGGAGCTCACGGCTCCCTCCTATCGTCTCGAGAACCGGTCGAGTTCTGTGTTCGGCCACCGCACCGCAACCGATGTCAGAAGCTCCTTTGAAGACTTAGACGCCGCGGTGGGCTCGTCGCGGTCGTGGGAGGCCGCCGTGCGCTTCCTGTCGCCGACAATTGCCGTCTTTCGCTTCGAGCGCGAGGCAATGGGCCACGACGGCGAGTCTTATTCGTGGACTTGGCTTGATGTCTGCGAGGTTCGTGACGGACGGGTCGCCGCCGCCTGTCGGTTCGACCTCGACGATGAGGATGCAGCGTTCGCTTACGCCGACGAGCGGGTGCGGGCCACCACCAGTCGACTCGCAGTCACGAACCGGGCCAGTGAGCGGGTCGACAACGCCTGGCGCCAAGGGACGGCCGGTTACGTTGACAGCGCGATGGCGTTGTACTCGGATCGGTTTGTATACGACGATCGTCGACGCCTGAGCGGCCACCCGATCGAGGGTCACACTGGATTGCGGGCCGCCGCAGCGCGCATCAACGAGCAGTACCCACACTCCCAATGGCGAACTCTGGCGGTCCGCGGCGAGCGACTGGAGCTGCGCTGGAGTCGCTGGTGGGATGACGCCGGGAACGAAACGGTCAGTCTGAACCTCCACGAGATCGACGACGACGGGCGCGTCGCCTATCACGGCCGGTTCGATGAAGACGATTTCGAGGGTGCCTACCGCGAACTCTGCCATCGGTATTGGACCGCCGAAGGTGCTGCGGTCGCCGAATCAGCCTCTCTGGTAGCCGAATTCATGCTTGCTACCGACAAAGGAGACTTCGACCTGGCGTTCCGGCAGCTGGCCAGTCCTGAGCTGCGCACATACAACAAGTCAAGCTCAGTCTTCGCGGACCGGTCGGCAGGCGATCTGCGCGCCAGCTTGGAACAACTCAAGTCGATGGTGGCCTCCAATCGCTCGTGGATTGCGGTCGAGTGTTACCTGTCGCCGGAGGTCGGGCTTGCCCGTCACGAACGTGAAGCCATCGGCCACGACGGCGAGTTGTACTCCTGGACGAGGATCATGGCCGGAGAGGTCCGCGACGGTCGACTTCTATCGATGTGCCAGTTCGAGTTGGACGATGAGCGGGCGGCGTTCGCACATGCCGAGGATCTGCTGCGTGCGTCCGCCAGTCGGCTAGCCATCAGCAACCAGGCCAGCCGGGCGTGGCACTCCGTGAGGGCGGCGATGGAGGCTGGTGACGCCGATCGCGCCGCGGCATTGTTCGCCGACTCGTATGTCTACGACGACCGATGGGCGATGGCGGGCACCCCTCCGACGGACGTCCGCGCTGCCTGTGAGGAAATCCTCGCGCAGTACTCGATCTTCGAGGGCGAGGCCCTGGCGGTACGGGGTGAATCGCTGCAGCTGTCACGAACGCGATGGGCGAACGACGCCGGATTCGAGACGAGATACCTGCACGTCATCGAGACCGACGAAGATGGCCTCGTCTGCTACTACGGCCGATTCGGCGACGACGACTTCGACGGCGCGTATCGGGAGCTCGAACGCCGGTACTTCGCCGGCGAGGGAGCTGCATTCGCTGAAGCCGGCCAGATGACCAACGAGTATGCCTCCGCGCTGAACAACCACGAATGGGACCGACTCTTCGGCGAGCTCAGCGCGGACGGAATGCGCATCGAGAACCGGTCACGGTCTGGGTTCCCCAATCGTTCCGCCCACGAGCTTCGCGCGACCATCGAAGACCTCGACGGGATGTACGCGTCGGTGCGCCAGTGGCATTCATCGACATGCTGGCTGTCGTCGACTGTCTGCGTCGGCCGTCACGAGCGGGAGGCGGTCGGGCGTGACGGTGAGCGCTATTCGTGGACACGGCTCCTCGCCTTCGAAGTTCGCAACGGACAGATGGCATCGATGTGCGTGTTCGAGATCGACGACGAGGAAGCGGCCTTCGCGTACGCCGACGAGTTACTGCGATCTGCGAACAGCCGACTCACAGTGAGCAATCTGGCGACCAGGACGTCCGACGACCTGTGGAAGACGATGGAAGCACGAGAAGTCGATGCCGCTGCAGCACTTTTCGCGGACTCTTTCGTCTACGACGATCGTCGACGCCTTGCCGGGAACCCTCTCGGGGAGACTCGCGCTGCTCTGGAGCGGATCCTCGAGGATTATTCGACATTCGAAAGCAAGACCTTAGCGGTGCGCGGTGAATCACTGGCCCTCGGTTTGATGCATTGGGCAAATGATGACGGCTTCGAGGTTCGGTATCTGACGGTTCACGAGGTCGATGACAACGGGCGCATCGTCTACCACGGTCGCTTCGATGAAGACGATTTCGAGGGTGCCTATCGTGAACTTGAGCGACGGTACTACTTCGATGAGGGCGCTTCATTCGCCGACGCAGGTGCCACACAGACCGAGTGGATCGTCGCGCTCAACCGCGGCGACCTCGACCGGTTGTTCGGCGAACTCATGGAACCCGGGATGCGCTTCGAGATGCATTCCAGCTCAGCATTTCCCGACAGTTCGCTCACAGAGGCGCGCGCCGCTATCGAGGACTTCAATGCGCGTGTCGACTGGGCACGAACATGGCTATCAGCTCTCTGTTGGATATCGCCGACATGTTGCGTCAACCGCACCGAGCGCGAGGCCATCGGTCCCGACGGCGAGCGGTACACCTGGACGCGACTCAGCGTTGTGGAGTTTCGCGACGGGCGGATGGCCTCGGAGTGCGAGTTCGACGCCGATGACGAGGACGCCGCCTTCGCCTGCGCCGAGGAGCGCATCCACGCCGTCGGCAGCCGGTTGCCGTTGACCAACAGATCGTGCGATACCGTCGCCGCGCTGCAGAACGCCATGCGGGCCAAGGATCTTGAAGGGGGTATCGGCTGCTACGCAATCCCATGCGTATACGACGATCGACGCCGGGTCAGCGGGGATCCCGTTCGTAATGCCGCCGGGCTGCGGCTGGCCGGGAAACGGATCTTGGCTCAGTACAACAACTTCGAGTGGCGAACTCTAGCGGTCCGCGGCGACTTTCTGAGTATGCACTCCAGCGTCTGGTCGGACGACGCCGGCAACACAACGTCTTACCTCCACGTCTACGAGGTCGACGACGCTGGACATTTCGTCTACGAGGGCCGCTTCGACGAGGACGACTTCGAGAACGCCTACCAAGAACTCACGCGGCGGTACTGCGTCGGCGAAGGAGCGGCCGTCGCAGAGGGTGCGACCCACATCGCCAAGTACCTGATGGCCATCAACCGTCGGGAGTGGGACCGGGTGTTCGGGGAGATGGCTACCGCCGACATGCACGCCGTCAGCCGTTCGCGATCCGGGTTCCCCGACCGGTCAGTCGCCGACTTACGAGCCAGCTACGAGGACCTGTGCGCAATGGTCTCCTCGGTACGTTCGTGGCACTCGATCGAACGATGGATTTCACCGACGGTCGCGGTGACTCTGCACGAACGCGAGGCCACAGGTCACGACGGCGAGCGATACGAATGGACCCGCATCATCGTGGGCGAGTTCCGCGCGGGACGTACCACGCATCTTTCGGAGTTCGACGTAGACGACGAGGCTGCCGCGTTCGCCTACGCCGAGGAGCGGGTGCGTCGCACAGAAAATCGCTAGCGTGGAGGCATGACCACACCGGCCCCCAAACTGCAGCTGACCGATGACGAGTGGCGCAAGAAGCTGACCCCCGAGGAGTTCCACGTCCTTCGCCAGGCCGGCACCGAGCGCCCGTTCACCGGCGAGTACACCGACACCAAGACCGAGGGCATCTACGAGTGTCGCGCCTGCGGTGCCGAGCTGTTCCGCAGCAGCGAGAAGTTCGAATCGCACTGCGGCTGGCCGTCGTTCTTCGACCCCGCCGACTCCGACGCCGTCATCTTGCGGTCCGACGACTCGCTGGGCATGCGCCGCGTCGAAGTGATCTGCGCCAACTGCCACAGCCACCTGGGCCACGTCTTCGAGGGCGAGGGCTACCCCACGCCGACCGACCAGCGCTACTGCATCAACTCGATCTCGCTGCGGCTCAAGCCGACCTCCTGACGCGAAATTGCATTCCAGCAGGGCTTTCACTCGAAAAAGTTCTGCTGGAATGCCATTTCGGCGCGATTAGGCGCCCAAAAAGCTACGCCGGGTAGACGGCGAACTCGGCGCGGTCCTCGGTGTCGGCGACGCACTGGAACAGCAGCGGCGCGGTCATCGCGTTACCCGAGTAACACGTGAACGGGCCGATGACCTGGTATTTGTCGCCGTTGGGGTCGTACTTCACGGCGTAGTCCGATGCAGTGATGCAGTCGATGTCGCCGGCCGTGATGTCGATGACCTGACCGAAGCGCGGCGCACACTTCTCGCTGTCTGGAGCCTGCGCCAACCCCGTCGGCGCCGCCGCCAGCGCCCCGATCGACATCGCCGCACAGAGCAGCACCTTCATCCTCATCGGTCAATGATGACCGAGCCCCGCCGGTTACGGCAGGCGATCGATCAACTGCTCCGCGCTGATCCGCGGACCGGTGAAGAACGGCGTCTCCTCGCGCACATGTCGACGCGCGTCGGTGGCACGCAGATCACGCATCAGGTCGACGATGCGGTGCAGTTCCGGCGCCTCGAACGCCAGGATCCACTCGTAGTCGCCCAACGCGAACGCCGGGACGGTGTTGGCTCGCACGTCCTTGTAGCCGCGCGCCGCCATGCCGTGTTCGGAGAGCATGCGGCGGCGCTCCTCGTCGGGCAGCAGATACCAGTCCAGCGACCGCACGAAGGGATACACGCAGATGTAGTTCCCCGGCTCCTCACCCGCCAGGAACGCCGGGATGTGGCTCTTGTTGAACTCCGCGGGACGGTGCAGCGCGACGTTGCTCCACACCGGATTGCTCGCACGCCCCAAGGCGGTGGTGCGACGGAAATCGGCGTAGGTGGCCTGCAGCGCCTCGACGTTGTCGGCGTGTGTCCAGATCATGAAGTCGGCATCGGCGCGCATACCCGCGATGTCGTACAGGCCGCGCACGACGACGCCGCGCTCCTCCTGCTGTTTGAGGAACGTCGCGGTCTCGTCGACGACCGCGCCACGCTCCTCTCCCAGTTCTCCGGGCCGCACGGCGAACACCGAGAACATCAGGTAGCGAAGGGTCGCGTTGAGCGTGTCGAAGTCGAGCTTGGCCATAGCTCTATCGTGCCACGCGCGTGGTGACCAGCGACGCCACCGCCCTGGTGGCCGCCGACACACACGCCGGTACGCCGATGCCGTCCAGATAACCGCCCGCGACCGCGATCGTCGGCGGCAGTCCCGAGCGCAACTCGGCGACCAGCGCACCGTGACCGGGCCCGTATTGCGGCATCGCGTCGATCCACCGCTGCACGTGGTAGTCGACGGGCTCGGTCCTGACACCGAAGAGCGTGGCGAGATCCTCGGCCGCCCACGTGAGCAGTTCCTCGTCGCCCACGCTGCGGGCCAGGTTGTCGCCGAACCGCCCGAAGGAGAGCCGGACCAACTCGACGCTGCCGCGTTGACCCCATTTGCGCGACGTCAGCGTGACCGCCTTCGACCGCAGACGTTCACCGCTTGCCACGAGCACGCCGGACTGCTGCGGTAACGGCGTACCGCCCGGCAACCCCAACGCCACCAACGCCGTCGACGCCACCGCAATGCGCCCAGCCGCGGCCGCACTTCGGGGAGCGACCTCCGCGACCAGCCGCGCCAGCCGGGGCGCAGGCACGGCGAGCACGACCGCGTCGGCGTGGTGGCGGGCGCCCTCGTCGTCGACGAGTTCCCAGCCCCGCGCGCCGCGGTGCAGCCCTTCGACGGTGACCTGCTGCCACTGTGCCCCGGCGCGCCGGACGAGTTCGTCGATCAGCACCCGGTAGCCGCCGTCGACCGCGCCGAAGACCGACCCGGTGACCGGCGGCGGCGCCGCGTCCCGAACAGCCTCGGTGAGATTTCTCGCGCCGCGGTCAAGGGCCACAGCCAGCGTCGGCGCCGCCGAACGAACCCCGATCGTCGCCGCGTTGCCTGCGTAAACACCGGCCAGCAAGGGTTCGACCGAACGGGTGATCACCTGCTCACCGAACCGGTCGCCGACCAGCTCGGCAACGGACGGGTCGGCGCCCGGGCGCCACGAGAACGGGCGATTGGGTTCGCCGTGCATCCAGGCGATCGTCGCCTCGTCCACCAGCCCCGCCACCGCCGACGGCTGCGCCGGTATCCCCTGCAGCGTGCCGGCGGGCAGCGGATGCAGCTTGCCTTGGCTGTAGATCAGCGGGCGCGCGCCGGTCGTGCCGATCTGGCGGTTCGCCAGGCCCAGCTCGGCCAGCAAGGCAGGGACTTCGGGTCGACGCGCGACGAACGCCTCAGCACCCACGTCCATCGGTTGGCCGCCGATCCGCTCGGTGCGCAGCACGCCACCAAGGCGGTCGGCGGGGTCGAACAGCGTGATCGACGCGTCGGGCCCCGCGGCGACGCGCAGGCGGTATGCGGCGACGAGACCTGAGATCCCTCCGCCGACAACGCAATACGATGCACTCACAGCGAATGCACCAGCGCCACCACTTCAGTGATCACCTCGGGATCGGTGGCCGGGAGCACGCCGTGCCCGAGGTTGAACACATGCCCGGCGGCGCCCGCATCGATCGCCCGCCTGCCGTCGTCGACGACCGCACGCGCAGCGCGTTCAGCCACCGGCAGGCCGGCCAGCAGCACCACCGGGTCCAGGTTGCCCTGCAACGCCGTCCCCGGGACCACCCGGGCGGCGGCATCGGACAGCGACGTGCGCCAGTCGACCCCGACCACCGCCGGGGCGCCGTGGCCGGAGGCCGCCTGCGACATCGCGCCCAGCAGTTCGGCGGTACCGACACCGAAGTGGGTCATCGGCACTCCGGCGGCGGCCAGCGTCGCGAACACCCGGGTGCTGTGCGGCAGTACATAGCTGCGGTAGTCGGCCAGCGACAGCGTCCCCGCCCATGAGTCGAACACCTGGATCGCATCGACACCCGCGTCCACCTGCACCTGCAGGAACGCGATCGTCACCTCGGTCAGGGCGGTCATCAGCGCGTGCCACGTCTCGGGTTCTCCGAGCATCATCGCCTTGGTGCGTTCGTGGTTGCGGCTCGGTCCGCCCTCGACCAGATAGGAAGCCAGAGTGAAGGGCGCGCCCGCGAACCCGATCAGCGGCACGTCACCGAGTTCGGACACCAGCGTCGCGACGGCCTGAGCGACCGGCGCGAACTGCTCCCGCTCCAGCGGTCTCATCGCGGCGACGTCGGCGGCGGTGCGAATCGGGTGCTCTATCACCGGGCCGACGTCGGGAACGATGTCGAGGTCGATGCCCGAGGCCCGCAACGGCACCACGATGTCGGAGAACAGGATCGCGGCGTCGACGCCGTGCCTGCGGATCGGCTGCAGGGTGATCTCGGTGATCAGCTCGGCATCGAAGCAGGCCTGCATCATCGTGTTCTTTGCCCGCAGTGCGCGGTACTCGGGTAGCGAACGGCCCGCCTGCCGCATGAACCACACCGGCACGCGGCCGGGCTTGCGGCCGCAGGCGGCGGCCAGATAGGCGGAGTCGGGCAGCTCACGGCGTGTGTTCATCGCTGTCAATGCTGCCATGCGGACCGGGCGGCGCCCGTTTCGCCTCGACCGGATCGGTGCCTAACAAGATCGGCGCGCCACGCGCACAGACCTGCTCGAATGGTCTAGCGTCAAACGTCGTGACCACCGCCGAACCGGCTCAGTTCCGTGAAGCGGTGGCGGCGATGAATGCCACCACCGTCCGCCCGGAGATCGAGCTCGGCCCGATCCGCCCGCCGCAGCGGCTGGCACCGTTCAGCTATGCGCTGGGCGCAGAGGTCCGCCATCCCGAGACGGCGATCGTGCCGGAGCGCTCCGAAGGTGACGCGTTCGGCCGCCTGATCCTGCTGCACGACCCCGAGGGCGCCGACGCCTGGGACGGCACGATGCGCCTGGTCGCCTACATCCAGGCCGATCTGGACTCCAGCGAAGCCGTCGACCCGCTGCTGCCCGAAGTCGCGTGGAGCTGGCTCGTCGACGCCCTTGCCGAGCGCGCCGAGCACGTCACCGCCCTGGGCGGCACCGTCACCGCCACCACGTCGGTGCGCTACGGCGACATCTCCGGCCCGCCCCGGGCCCACCAGTTGGAACTGCGTGCCTCCTGGACGGCGACGACGCTGGAGTTGGGCCCGCACGTCGAGGCGTTCTGTGAGGTGCTCGAGCACGCCGCCGGGCTGCCGCCGCAGGGCGTCACCGACCTCGGCTCGCGCACCCGCGCTTGACGATGCCCGATCCCGACGAGGCCATCCCGCAGGCGGTCGCGCCCGAAGAGGCCGAGCCGGAGGCGACGCCGCTGCTGGTGCCCCGCGACGGCGTCCCCGCACTGTCGACCAGTGTCAGTGAGATCCGCAAGGCCGCCGAGTTGCTGGCGTCCGGCCACGGCCCATTCGCGGTCGACGCCGAGCGCGCCTCGGGGTTCCGCTACTCCAACCGCGCCTACCTCGTCCAGATCCGACGCGACGGCGCCGGCACCGTGTTGATCGACCCGGTGAGCCACGGCGCCGATCCGCTCGAAGCGCTGGCCCCCGTGGCAGAGGTGCTGGCCACCGACGAATGGGTGCTGCACGCCGCCGACCAGGATCTGCCGTGTCTGGCCGAACTCGGCATCCGGCCGGTCCGCCTGTACGACACGGAGTTGGCGGGCCGACTCGCCGGCTACGACAAGGTCAACCTCGCCGCGATGGTGCAGCGGCTGCTGGGCCTGCAGCTCACGAAGGGCCACGGCGCCGCCGACTGGTCGAAGCGGCCGCTGCCCGACGAATGGCTCAACTATGCCGCTCTCGATGTGGAGGTGCTCGTCGACCTGCGCGACGCGGTCGCCGCGGTACTCGAGGAACAGGGCAAAACCAATTGGGCGGCGCAGGAATTCGAGCACCTCAGGAAGTTCGAGGCGACACCAACCCGCCGGGACCGCTGGCGACGCACGTCGGGCATCCACAAGATCCGCGACGCCCGCGCGCTGGCCGCCGTGCGCGAACTGTGGACCACCCGAGACCACATCGCGCAGCGCCGCGACATCGCGCCGGGCCGGATCCTGCCGGACTCGGCCATCATCAACGCCGCGACCACCGACCCCGACACCGTCGAGAAGTTGACGGCGCTGCCGATATTCGGCGGCAACCGGCAGCGTCGCAGCGCCAAGGTCTGGCTCGACGCGCTCGCCCGGGCCCGCACCACGCAGGATCTGCCGACATCGCAGGAGCCGCCGAACGGTCCTCCGCCCGCGTCCCGGTGGGCCAGGCGCAAACCCGAAGCCGCCGCTCGACTGGACGCGGTGCGCGCCGCGCTCACCGATGTGTCGCAACGGGTTTCCGTGCCCACCGAGAATCTGCTCTCCCCCGATACCGTGCGCCGGTTGTGTTGGGACTGGGAGCCGGTCGATGACCGGACGAACGTGATCGAGTCGTTTCTGCGTGACGCGGGCGCGCGGCCATGGCAACGCGAGTTGACGGTGCCTCCGCTGGCCGACGCGCTGACCAAGGCCGACGCTGCGCTCGCCGAGCAGGGATCCGCCGGAGGCTAGGCGGTCACCTTCTCGATGTGAATCAGGAAGTGGCGCAACACTTCCTCGGGAGCTTCGAGTTGCGGCCAGTGTCCGATGTCGTCGGCGAGCATCACCACGTCGGCGTCGGGGATCACTTCGGCGTACCGACGCGCCATGTGTGCCCCGGAGTTCGGGTCGACGGGTCCGTCGATCAGGCGCATGGGAACCGTGGTTCGGCGCATGGCGCGCACCCATCGGTTGCGGTGCGTGTACCGGTCGCCCAGGAATCGACCGACCTTGTGCAGCACGCGCTTACCGTCGTTGTATTCGAGAATCTGATGAAAGCGGTCCATCAGCTCGCGTGAGGGCTTCGTGTTCGGCCCGAACAGTTCGTCGAGTGTTCGCTCGAGCATCTTTCGCGACAGCGAACTGCGTCCCTGCAGAGGACTCATCAAGTCGCCCAGCGGAGTTCCCGACATGAGCTTCTGCATGGTGCGCGGAGTGTAGGCCTCGTTGAACAGCCCACCGTTGAGCCAGGTGGTCGACTGATAACGCACCGACCCGTACGACTGCTGGCCGAACTCGCTGCGGGCCAGGAGTTCTTGGCCGACCGAATCGCCGAGATCGTGCGCCAGCACGTGACATTGGCCGACGTTCAGGTGCTCCAGCAGCGCCTCGTGGACGTCGGCATGATCGAGAACCGAGTATTCGTAGGCGACGGGTTTCGCCGAGAAGCCCATGCCGATCATGTCCGGTGCGATGACGGTGAAGCGATCGGTCAGCGTCGGCCACATCAGTGACCAGTCCGACGAGTTGAACGGATAGCCATGAATGGCCAGCAGCGGCGGCGACTCACCCAGCGGCGGGCCGTCGATCCGATAGAAGATCTCGAAGCCCAGGTAATCGAAGTAGCGACCCGCGGCCTTCCAGCGCTCCAACTCGGCATCCATCGCCGCAGCCTAACCGGATTGCTGACGCACGCGGGATGGGGCGCTAGTCGAGCTGCTCGCTGACCTCGGCTTCGCTGACGGCGGCGCCCTGAGCCGCGACCCAGCCGGTGATCTGGCGGGCCACGGTGCGATCGGTCAAGCCGACTTCGGCGAGTACCTCGCCCCGGGACGCCTGAGCGAAAAACTCCTGCGGCAGGCCGACGTCGCGGCACGGCACGTCGATCTCGGCGCGGCGCAACGCCGCCGACACCGCAGACCCGACGCCGCCGTTGACGCCGTTGTCCTCGAGCGTGACGACGAGCTTGTGTTCGCGGGCCAGGGCGGTGACCGGCTCGGGCACCGGCAGCACCCAGCGCGGGTCGACGACCGTCACACCGATGCCCTGGTTGCGCAGGAGCTCGGCGACCGCCAACGCCATCGACGCGAACGGCCCGACCGCCACCAACAGCACGTCGCCGGTGAGCCCGTCGGCCGGCACGGCCAGCACGTCGACGCCGTCACGCCGTTCGACAGCCGGAATGTCCTCGCCGACATCGCCTTTCGGGAACCGGATGGCGGTGGGACCGTCGTTGACGTCGAGCGCCTCGCCGAGTTCCTCCCGCAGCCGGACGCCGTCCCGCGGTGCGGCCACCCGCATGCCGGGCACGATGCCCAGTATCGAGAGGTCCCACATGCCGTTGTGGCTGGCGCCGTCGGGGCCGGTGATGCCCGAGCGGTCCAACACCATCGTCACCGGCAGCTTGTGCAATGCCACATCCATCATGACCTGGTCGAACGCGCGGTTCAGGAAGGTCGAGTAGACCGCGACGACCGGATGCAGGCCGCCCATCGCCAGCCCGGCCGCCGACGTCATCGCGTGCTGTTCGGCGATGCCGACGTCGAAGAACCGGTCCGGGAAGCGCTGGCGGAATGCCGTCAGACCCGTCGGGCCTGGCATCGCAGCGGTGATCGCGACCACGTCGCGGCGGCGTGCTGCATAGCCGATCAGCGCCTCGGAGAACGTCGACGTCCAACCGGGGCCGGGGACCGACGTCGCCAGCCCGGTCTCGGGGTCGATGACACCACACGCGTGCATCTGGTCGGCCTCATCGTTCTCCGCCGGCGCGTAACCCATACCTTTGCGGGTGACGACGTGCACGACCACGGGCATGTTGAAGCCCCGCGCCCGGCGCAGCGCGACCTCGACGGCGTGCTCGTCATGGCCGTCGATGGGCCCGACGTACTTCAGGCCCAGGTCGGTGAACATCACCTGCGGCGCCAACGCGTCCTTGATGCCGGCCTTGATGGAGTGCATGCACTGGTAGCAGACCTCGCCGATGACCGGGACGCCGCGCACCGCCTTGCGGCCCTCTTCGAGCACGCGTTCGTAGCCGGGCTGCAGCCGCAGGCCGGCCAGGTGTTCGGCGAACCCGCCGATCGTCGGCGCGTAGCTGCGGCCGTTGTCGTTGACGACGATCACCACCGGCCGTCGCGCCGCGGCGATGTTGTTCAGCGCCTCCCAGCACATACCGCCCGTCAGCGCGCCGTCACCGACGACGGCGACCACATGGCGATTGCGGTGTCCGGACAGCTCGAACGCCTTGGCCAGCCCGTCGGCATAGGACAGCGCCGAGCTGGCATGGCTGGACTCCACCCAGTCGTGTTCGCTCTCCTCGCGTGAGGGATAGCCGGACAAGCCGCCCTTCTTGCGCAGGGTGTCGAACTCGTGGCTGCGGCCCGTCAGCATCTTGTGCACGTAGGACTGGTGTCCGGTGTCGAAGATGATCGGATCGTGTGGTGAATCGAACACCCGGTGCAGCGCGAGCGTCAGCTCGACGACGCCGAGGTTCGGGCCGAGATGCCCGCCGGTGGCAGCCACCTTGTGGATCAGGAATTCGCGGATCTCACGTGCTAGATCGCTCAGTTGCGACTGCGTCAGGTGCTGCAGATCTGCGGGCCCGCGGATCTGTTCAAGCATTCGTTCAGTCTACGCACGGCCGTCGTAGTCAGTCCTGTCGAGCTTGGTAGATGTCGGGCACACCGTCGTGGTCGTAATCGGCAGTTTCCTGTTCGTGGATGGCCCGATAACGCCTGTTCCGAAGCCGTAACAGCACCGCGGCCAGGGCAGCCGAGGCCAGCGATCCGGTCAGCACCCCGATCTTCACGAAATCGTCACGTTCGGATCCGATGCCGTACGCGAGGTCGCCGATGAGCAGGGACACGGTGAATCCGATACCCGCCAGCATGGCGATGCCGAGCACGTCGATCCACCGGATCGCGGAGTCCAGATCGGCCCGGGTGACCGACGCCAGCACCCGCGTGGTCAGGAAGATGCCGACCGGTTTCCCGACCACCAGACCCAACACGATGCCGAGCGCGATCGGGTCGGTCATCGCCTCGGCGAACCCCGTGTAGCCGCCGATGCTCACCCCAGCGGCGAAGAAGGCGAACACCGGGACCGCGAAACCCGCCGACAGCGGGCGCAAGCGGTGTTCGAAGTGTTCGGCCAGCCCCGGCCCGGCCTCCGGCCCGCCCGCCGCCTGCGAACGCACGACCGGCACGGTGAAGCCGAGCAGCACACCGGCCACGGTGGCGTGGATACCCGACTCGTGCATCAGCGCCCAGGTGGCCAGCGCGAGCGGAACCAACAGCCACCACGACCGGATGCGGCGCTGCACGCACAGCGCGAAAAGTGCCAGCGGCGCCAGGGCCGCCAACAGCGCGACCCAGTTGATGCCCTCGGTGTAGAAGACGGCGATCACCAGCACCGCGAGGAGGTCGTCGACGACAGCCAGCGTCAGCAAGAACGTGCGCAGGGCCGAGGGCAGGTGCGTGGAGATGACCGCGAGAACCGCGACGGCGAACGCGATGTCGGTCGCGGTCGGGATGGCCCAGCCGCGTAGGGCTCCGTCGCCGACGTGAGCGGTCACCGCGACGAAGATCAGGGCAGGCGCCACCATGCCGCCGACGGCGGCCGCGATGGGCAGCGCCGCGCGGGCGGGGTCACGTAGGTCGCCGGCGACGAACTCGCGCTTGAGCTCCAGCCCGACCACAAAGAAGAACAGGGCCAGCAACCCATCGGCCGCCCAAGTGCCGAGCGCGAGGTCCAGGTGCAGGCCGAACGGTTCGCCGCCGGCCTTCAGATCGCGCAGGGCGAAGTAGCTTTCCGACCACGGCGAGTTCGCCCAAACGAGCGCGACGGCCGCAGCCAGCAGCAGGAGCGCGCCCCCGACGGTCTCCTTGCGCAGGATCGTGGAGACACGGTTTGTCTCGGCCCACGACCCCCGCGAGAGCAGCGTCCGTCGCGCGGACCGGTGGGGTGGGTTGGCAGTCACGGCAAGTCCCGATCTGTGGCTAGCGGTCGACAAAGAATCGCCGACCAGACTTCCCGGCACACCTTGGGCTCAACCCTATGCCACCGATTCGGGGGACGCGCCACGCCGGGTCTGGTGCGCGGAACGGTCCGCGAGTAGATTTCTCCACAGGTGCGCCGGGAAGCCTGGTCGGCTATCGATTTTGCCGACTTCGGAAAGGGACCCGATGCACGACATGCCGCACGCGCCGGCGCGCGCGCAATTTCAGCCCGCTATTCACATCGATGGCCTGACCAAGAGTTTCGGGCGGATCGTCGCGGTAGATGACCTCGACCTGACGGTGCAGAGTGGTGAGGTATTCGGCTTCCTCGGCCCCAACGGCGCCGGCAAGTCGACGACCATTCGCATGATGCTCGGCCTCATCCGGCCCGATGCCGGGCGGGTAACCGTTCTCGGCAGCGACGCCGCTGACGTACGTCGAGCCCACCGATGTCTCGCGTATGTGCCCGCCGACGTCAGTCTCTGGCCGTCCCTGACCGGGGCGGAAATCCTCGAATTGATGGCGAATGTGGGTCCACCGGTCGACCTCGAGTACCGGGCCGAGCTGGTCGAGCGTTTCGCGCTGGATCTCGACCGGCCGGCCAAGGCCTATTCCACGGGCAACCGGCAGAAGGTGGCGATCGTCGCGGCGTTCGCGACGCGGGCACCATTGCTGATCCTCGACGAACCGACCAGTGGCCTGGATCCGTTGATGGAGCTCGAGTTCAGGCGCTGCATCCGGGAGGCGAGACAGCGTGGACAAACGGTCTTCCTGAGCTCGCATCAACTCACCGAGGTGGAAGCGGTGTGCGACCGGGTGGCCATCCTGCGCTCGGGCCGGCTCGTCGAGATCGACACGATCGCCGACCTGCGGCGGCTGCGCCGAACGGTGGTCGAGGTGTCGTACCGCGACGACGCACCACTGCTCACCGACCTGCCGGGTGTCACCGACGTCGAGTGGCTCGGCGCGAACCGGTTGCGGTTCAACATGTCCGGGTCGCCGACGGCCGCACTGCGCGCCCTGGCCGCCGTCGAGATCACCACGGTCGCAATGCGTGAACCGAATCTGGAGGAGATCTTCCTCGACTACTACGGCGAGCTGTCGCGATGAGCACCGGCACGGTTGTCGCCAGGCACGCCGCCGCTGCACTTCCCTCGCCGAGACGAGCGGCCATCGGGCTCGCCGTCCGCCAGATTCGCCGCGGCACGCTGATCGTGGCGGCGGTGGCCGCAGGAATGTCGTTCCTCGTCGCCGCACAGTATCAATCGACGTTTCAGGCCGAGTTGAGCCAGGATGCTCTTCGAGCACTCGCCGAGAATCCCGCTATCCGGGTGCTTTTCGGCACGCCGCTGGCATTGGATGACGCGGGCGGATTCACCGTCTGGCGAACGGGCACTCCGCTGCTGGTGATAGCCGGCGTGTGGATCATGCTGGCCGCTGTCCGCATCACCCGCGGCGAGGAGGACGCCGGACGGTGGGACGTCCTGTTGGCCGGCGCCCTTCGCACCTCCGATGCGCTACTGAGTTGCGTACTCGCGTTGACAGGCAGCGCTCTGCTGATCAGCACAGCAGTCTGGGGTGCGATGCTGGCCGCAGGCACCACTCCCCTCGGCGCCACCCTCTACGCCGGCGGATTTCTCGGCGTGACTTCGACATTCGCCGCGGTGGGGTTCGCGGCGGGCCAGTTGATGCCGAGCAGAGCGTCGGCGGTGGGCTTGGCGGTGGCGCTCCTCGGCACTGCCCTTCTGGTGCGGATGATGTCGGACGCCTTCGCGGCCTTGGCGGGGTTGGCCTGGGTCAGCCCATTCGGGCTCATCGCGCGGGTGGCGCCTTTTGCCGACAACAGGATCGCACCGCTGGCCGTGTTGGCCTGCTACCCGGTCATGCTGGGGGCTGCCGCCGTGTCCATGGCCAAATCGCGGGACCTGGGAAGCGGACTACTGGCGGTTTCCGGCAGTCGTCCGCCGCGCACGAGGCTGCTCGGCTCGATACACCTGTTCGCAATGCGCCGTGCCATGCGGCCGACGCTGGGCTGGGCCGCCGCGATCGCGACCTACTTCGTGATCATCGGGGCGACGATCGCGTCCATCCTCGAATTCTTCGAGCAGAACCCGCGTTTCGCCACGCTGGCCGCCAGCGCCGGCTTCGCGGGCTTGAACTCAGCGGAAGGTTTCGCCGCGGCATTGTTCAGTCTCTCGGCGGTGGCGACAGGGATGTACGCCGCCACCCGCCTCGGCGCGTTCGTCGCCGACGAGCAGGCGCGCCGCTGGACCATCCTTTTCACCTCCCCCGTTTCGCGCGCCGGCCTGCTGGGCGCCGAAGTGGTGGTGGTAGCGGCAGGCGTTGTCGCACTGCACGTCACCGCGGCAGTCGGTATCACCGTCGGGGCCGCGGCGACGGGCGCTCCGCTCGGCCACTTTGATGCGCTCGCGGGCGCGCTGAACACCGCGCCGATCGCCCTGCTCGCGATGGGAGCGGCAGTTCTGGGCGCCGGGTGGTTGCCGTCAGCGGTCATCGCCGTCGGCGCAGTGCCCGTGGTGGGCGGCTTCCTAGTCGATGTCGTCGCCGAAACTGCGCACGCGCCCCAATGGGTGCGGGACGGCTCGCCGTTCGTCCATGTGAGGGCGGTACCCTTGGCTGCGCCGGATTGGCAGGCGTTGGGCGTGATTCTCGCCGTGGCAGCAGTTTTCACAGTGGTTGGGGTGGCCGGGTACCACCGCCGCGACCTGGTGTCCTGAGGATTGCACCCGTTTGCGCGCGATGCGCCTCAGGTGTTCTTGGCGACGAAGCGCTTGAACAGCGGCCAGGCGATCGCGGCGTTGTACACGACACCGCCGACGAAGTACGGCCACCACATGGCACCGTCGCTGGCCAGCCAGAAGGCCTTCGCCGCCCAGAACGGCGGCAATATGCCGAAAGCCAATGCCCACGCCGAATCGATGAACCACGGCAGGCACGGCAGGCCGGCGATCAGCATGCCCAGCGCGCGGACCATCGCGATGCCCTGGATCTTGTTGCTCGCCAACGCGAGTATCAGGAGCATCGTGACGATCGCGGAGAGCCCGGCGAGCAGTCCGATCGGCACCAGGGCGGGTAGGAGTCCGGGTTCGAGCAGTCCGCTGAACGACAGTGTCGTCACGACGTAGACCGTCGTCACCCCCAACACTGTGCCCGCGCGGTAGGCGAAGAACGTCGACAACGGCACGGGGGTCACCCGAAGAGCGACCAACGTTTCCGCATCGACCTCGTCGAGCACCAGGAACGCGGCCAGTCCTCCCGCGATGATGATGCTCGTCAGCAAGAGGAAGGCGGTCAACACCAGCGGGTAGTACGGTACCAGGTCGAAGTCGTAACGTGCGGCGAGCATCTCGGTGAAAAGAGGTGTCAGGACGCGAACACCCACCGTCCAGATGACCGGAGCTACGACGATCATCACGAGCAGGGGATCACGGTACGTACCGCGAATATCGTTGCGGCCAAAAGCCGCCAGAGCACTGCCGTGAGCCCTGGCCAAAGTAGACATCACAATCCTCCCGACTTCGCGATGACGTATCGGCCGAACAACGCCTTCGCCAGGTAGCTCAGCATGACAACGGACAGCACGGGATAGAGCAACGCATACGCCAGTTGCCATGGCGCCAGCGACACCTGGTCGAACGCCTCGCCCAGTAACAACAGCGGTCCCAGGGTGGGAACGAGATACAGAATCGGCGTGGACCACACCTCCGAGAAATGCAGTACCGGAAGACCCGTCATGACCGCCAGCGGAACCGTCGCCGACATGAACCAATCGCTGACGGAAGTGAACGGCAACGACGTGATGAAGCCGACCAGCAGCATCAGCAACGTGCCGAGCAACACGCCGACGATCATAGGTGCGGGGCGGTACGCGAAGCCGTGCGCAATGGAGACTACCGTGAGTGCCACCAGCAGTGAAATAGTCAGCAGCACGACGAGTTTCGCGGTCAAGTACTCCCAGAACCGAAGCGGTGTTGAGATGACCGCGCTCAAGGTTCGTTCCTGCTTCTCGAAGAACACCGATCCGCCGACGAAGAAGAACCCGATGATCGCGATGTCTCCCAGAAGGACATAGGGCTCCGCCATCTGACGCAGCCGGTGCGGCATCGGCAGCAGCACCGCAAGCCATATCAAGCCGGAGAAGACGGCCGCGTACAGGAACTTCTGCCGAATCTGCAGTGTGATCTCCAGATGCAGTGCGCTCGCCAGCCTGCTCATGTCAGTTGCCTTCCGGTGGCCTCGACGAACACATCGTCGAGCGTCGCCTCCCGGCTATGAATGGTTTCGACGTGGTGGTCGCGCAACACCGCGTGGAACGCGGAATCGTCTGCCAGGCCGTCCATCCCGAATTCGGCCGCCCGCAGCGCCCCGTCGTTGCCCCGATACTCCACTCGCACGCGCCGTTGACTGCGTGCGATCTTCAATTCGGCCGGCGTATCCATGGCGACGATCCGGCCGTCGACCACGAAGGCAACCCGGTCACAGAGCTCGTCGGCGACGCGCATGTCATGCGTGGTCAGAAAGACTGTGCGGCCGCGTGCCTTCAGGTCGAGGACCATGTCCTTGACCTTTCGGGCGTTGACCGGGTCCAACCCCGACGTCGGTTCGTCGAGGAACAAGAGCTCGGGATCGTTGAGCAGCGCGCGGATGAACGTCAGCCGCATCTGCATGCCCTTGGAGTAGTTGGCGACTCGCGTGTCGGCGGCATCGGCCAATCCGACCGCGGCAAGGAGTTCCATCGGGTCGATGGTGTCGACCCCGTATAACGACGCGAAGAACCGCAGGTTCTCCAGTCCGGTGAGCTTCTGGTAGTGGTTCGGCAGCTCGAACGACACCCCGATGCGCTCGTAGTAGTCCGCGCCCCAGGCGGCGGGATCTCTTCCGAACACGGTTGCCTCGCCGCCGTGACCGCGGAGCAGTCCGATGAGCAGCTTCTGCGTCGTGGACTTTCCTGCGCCGCTCGGACCGAGGAATCCGAGAATCTCGCCCCGGGCGACGCTGAAGTCCATCCCCCGCACTGCGGGAGTGGAGGATTTCGGATAGGTGAACGTCAGCCCGCGCACCCGAATCACTTCGGTAGCGGCTGGCGGGCGCACTGCTGTCGACGCAACGCTCTGCATTCCCGTGCCTTCCAGGTAGCCGGATATCGATCTCCGACCAGACTTCCCGGAACGCCGCCCGTCACTATACTGAGTTTTCAGAAATTACTGAAGTCTCTGAATCGGAGAGTTTGTTGGACGGCAAGCCCGAGGGACGCGCCGCCGCCGAAGAATTGGCGAGCGTGCTGTCCACCCATGGGATGCAACGCATGACAGCGCGCGTCCTTGCGGCGCTCGTGTTCACCGAGCAACCCGCCATGTCGATGAGAGAACTCGCCGAGCAGCTGCAGGCTAGTTCTGGCGCTATCTCCGGTGCACTGAAAATGCTCGTCGCAGTCGGTGTGGTGGAGCGGGCACCGGCACCCGGTAGCCGGCGCGACCATTTCCGCCTTCGCGACGACGCGTGGGCGGTGCAATACACCAAACACAACGAAGCACTGTCCAGCGTCCTGGTGGCGGCCGAGGCCGGTATCGCCGCCACCGAGGAGGGCACGCTGTCGCGGCACCGGATCACCCAGATGCGCGATTTTTACGTGTTTCTGATGCAGGAGATCCCGGCCGTCCTTGATCGCTGGCGCGCACGATCGGATGCTGGAGCGAAATGATCGTCGAACGACAGAGGGCCATCGATGCGTCGGCCGAGCAGGTTTGGGAGCGCATCGTCACGCCCGAGGGCATCAACGACGAGTTGCGGCCGTGGATGACCATGTCGATGCCGCGAGGTCGCAAGGATCTCACCGTCGAGACCATTCCCGTCGGCGAGCCCGTCGGGCGCTGCTGGATGCGGCTATTCGGGGTGCTGCCCTTTGACTACGACCATCTGACGATCGCCGAATTGTGGCCCGGCCGTGGGTTTCTTGAGGAATCGACGATGTTGAGCATGCGGCTGTGGCGGCACGAACGCATGTGCGGCTCCTCACGTTCTCGTGGGTAGCTGAGGGTGTAATCCGCCGAGGCAGAGGTAGATCATTGAGCTCAGTGTTTGGGCGGAGTGGTGGCCGTAGCCGCGAGCGTTGATGAGTCGGATTTTGGCGTTGATGCCTTCGATGAGGGCGTTGGAGATGCCCAGTTCGATCGCGGCGATGACTTCTTCGAAGTAGACCTCGAGCCGCTTAGCCAGATGAACGAAGCCGTTGATGCGGCTGCGTTTGGCAGCAGTGATCCACCGGCGCAAGCGCTGGCGAGCGCCGCCGGGTGGGTGGTTGATGCGGTAGACGTCGCGCAGTTGTTCTTTGAGTGTCCAGGCCCGGCCGATGTGTCGGTTGGTTCGCGCGATCTGGTTGACCAGGGCGCGTTCTTGCTCGGTGAGTTTGTTTTCTCCGGTGCGCAATGCCCAGCGAGTGGCCTTCCAGTCTGGGGTGCTCATCGAAGCCCGGCCGGGTCCGGTGGCTGCTTGGGCATAGACCCGGTCTAGTGCGCGGTTGACCCATTGCATGATGTGGAACGGGTCATAACAGATGGTGGCCTGCGGGGCATGGGTGCGGGTGGCGCCGGTGTAGGCCTTGGAGACGTCCATGCTGACCACCTCGATGGATGAAGTGATCGAATCCGGTTGGGATTGATAGAAATTCGCCAGCGATGCCTCGCTGCGGCCGGGCTGAATGTCGATGACGGTGCCGGTGTCGTGATCACCGACGATGGTCAGATAGCGGTGCGGGTGGCGGTAGCACACTTCGTCAACCCCGATCCGATAGAGGGTGTCGAGCCGGCGGGCGTCGAGCAGTTCAGCCACCCCGCGGTTGATGATCGCGGTCACCGTTTCCCAGGCGCAGCGCATCAGGGTGGCCACTGAAGTGCGGTCGGTGCGTTGAGCCAGCCACAGCACGGTGTCCTCGAAGTCGCGGGTATGCCGGGCACCCGGGCGCGCCCAGGGCAGCACCTCGGTACGGATCCCGCACTCCGGGCAGTCCAGCCTGCGGATCTCATAAACCAGCCATAGCCGACATCGGCCCAGGTCGAGGTGTCGCCAGCGGCGCCGTCGCCGGTCATAGACCGCGGTGGCCAACATCCCGCACGGGCAGGTCAGCAGCCGGGCCCGCGGCCGCAGCGTGACTTCGACGTCGCGGTCGTCAATGACGACATCGGTCACCCACGCCCCGGGGATCTGCAGCAGACGGTTAAATGCAGTACTGACGCGCACGTGGTGCCTCCGGGATCGGTTGGTGTGGTAACCCCGAAACTAGAGCCACACCACGTGCGCGTCCCGCATTTCACTCCCGCAGCACCGACAACCCTGCACCGCAACAAAAATCAGCTCTGATCAGCACGAAAGCGCCCACGAAAACACGTGGAGCGCCACGCACGCTCGAACCGGTGGGCGAAGGGCGAACCGTGGTGCGCGACCGGCTCACCTTCGAACTGCGGACCCCGCTGCGAGTGCTGACACCCGCCATCGCGGCTGCTGTCGGGGCGCTGTTCGGACACCGACAGCGTCGGCTTGCCCGGTATTTCGGCTGACGTCAGATCGCGATGCGGCGCGGCCGGTCGGAGGCGGGCCAGACATAGTCGAGGTCGTCGGGCACGTCTGGAAAGAACTGGCGGTAGTGCAACGGGTCCTTGCGGACGAGGACCGACTGATGGCTGCGGTGAAACGCCGGATCGCCCAGCCACGGTGGCACCTCCCCCGCGGCCGCCAAATCGTCCTGGGTACGCGGGGTGGCGATGCCGGTCGTGCGGGTCAGGTCGGAGACCATGGTGGTCGCACACGTGTCGGCGTGGCCCAGCCGGCACCATGCGGCGCAGATGTCGAGCCCGTAGCGGACCAGGGCTTCCTCGTAGCCGGCCCACATCGCCGCTGCGGGGTGATGACGCCAGCCATAGCCCGGCACGGTCAGCGCGCGAACCACTTGGATGGTCTCGACCCGCTGCTTGCCGAGCCGCTTCGTGTCGAGGACGCTGGCGGTGTCGTCGAAACCCGGGCAGGGCAAAAACGTCTGCATCCCCCGCCGGATACCCGTTTAGCGGCTCAACACCGCCACGCACTCGACGTGGTGCGTGAGCGGGAACGAGTCGAAGACACGCAACTCCTCGACCGTGTATCCGTGTCCGCGGTAGAGACCAACATCGCGCGCGAACGACGCCGCCTCACAACCGATATGGATGACGCGTGGTACCCCGGCGGCCGCCAGCAGGTCGATCACCTCGCGACCGGCTCCCGTCCGCGGCGGATCGAGCACCGCGACATCGGCCCGCGTCCGCTGGGCGGCAACCGCTCGGCGTACCGAGTCGGTGACCACCGACACCCATCTCATGTCGCCCAGCGCGGCGCGCGCCGCCCGCGATGCTCCCCGCGAGGTGTCCACCGTGACGACCTTGCCTGTCTCCCCGACCGCTTCGGCGAGCACGGCCGCGAATACTCCTGCCCCGCCGTACAAATCCCACGCCGTCATCCCGGGGCTCAGCTGCGCCCAGCCGGCCACCAACTCGCTGTATAGCCGCGCCGCGTCCCGATGCGACTGCCAGAAGGCGGTCACGGGCACCCGCCACGTCCGGCCCGCGACCCGCTGGACGGCTTCGTAGTCACCCTCGATCACCTGCGTGGCGGCCCTGCCCTTGGGCCCCGACTTGGGTCCGGACTGCACGACGTGGCGCGTGCCCTCGTCGTCGATCGCGACGTGCAGGTGCGCGCCCGGCGGCCAGGCCCGCTCGGCCAGCCCGTCGACCATTCCTTCGGGCAGCTGCGCGCAGTTCAAGTCGGTGATCAGCTCGGGGCTGTGGAACCGGTGGAATCCGGGTTCCCCTGCGGCGGTGGTGTCCAACCGAACCCGCGTCCGCCACCCGGTTGCGCCCACGTCCCCGACCGGGTCGGCGGCGGCGTCGGCTTCGTCGCGCCAGTGATACCCGCCCAACCGCATCAACTGGTTGGCGACGACGGCGCCCTTGAGTCTGCGGACCGCCGCGGGCTCGGCGAACGCCATATCGCAGCAGCCGGCGCCGTCCGCACCCGCGATCGGGCAGATCGATTCGACGCGGTCTGCCGACGGTTCGATGACCTCGACGGTGTCGGCGTGCAGATACTTCCCACGATCGGCGACGACCCGGACCCTGACCCGCTCCCCGGGCAGCGCGTAGCGGACGAACACGACGCGGCCGTCGTCGCGCGCCACACAGCTGCCGCCGTTGGCGGGCGGCCCAGCGGTCACAGTCAGTTCCGACGGCACAGCCGCGACACCGGTCACTCCAGGAATCCCCTGCGTGCGTCGCCGGGCGCCGACTGTGGCTGAAGCGTCTTGAGCCGCTCCGAGGAACTCAATTGCCACGGCACCGACGTCACCATCACGTTCGGTTCGAACAGCAGGCGGCCCTTGAGCCGCAACGCACTCTGGTTGTGCAGCAACTGTTCCCACCAGTGACCCACGACGTACTCAGGGATGAACACCGTGACGACGGTGCGCGGCGACTCCCTGCTGATCCGCTTGACGTACTCGAGGACCGGCCGGGTGACCTCACGGTACGGCGAGGCGATGACCTTCAGCGGAACGCTGATATCGCTGTCCTCCCACTTGTCCATCAGGGCACGCGTCTCGCCTTCGTCGACGCTGACCGTGATGGCTTCCAGCGTGTCCGGGCGAATGGCCCTGGCATAGGCCAGCGCGCGCATCGTGGGCAGATGCAGTTTGGACACCAACACGATGGCGTGGTTGCGGCTGGGCAGCACCATGTCACTCGCCGCGGCGGCCTGCTCCTCGAGTTCGCGTGCCACCGTGTCGTAGTGCCGGTGGATCAGTTTCATGATCCCGAAGAGAAGCCCCATCGCCAGGATCGCAATCCAGGCTCCAGCAAGGAATTTCGTCACCACCACGATCACCAGCACAGTGGCGGTGCAGGCGCAACCGATCGCGTTGATCACGCGAGAACGCATCATCTTGCGCCGGAACATCGGCTCGGTTTCGGTGCGTAGCAGCCGCGTCCAGTGCCGCACCATGCCGATCTGGCTCAGTGTGAATGCCACGAAGACACCGACGATGTAGAGCTGGATCAGCGCGGTGACCTCGGCGCGGAATGCCACGACGAACGCGATCGCGGCGAACGCCAGGAACAGGATTCCGTTGGAGAACGCGAGCCTGTCTCCGCGCGTGTGCAGTTGGCGCGGCAGGTACCGGTCCTGCGCCAGGATGTCGCCGAGTACGGGAAACCCGTTGAACGCCGTGTTGGCGGCCAGCAACAGAATCAGCGCCGTGACACCGGCGATCAGGAAGAGCCCGACGCTGAAGTCGTGGAAGACCGCGTCGGCCAACTGCGCGATCAGCGTCTTCTGGTGGTAGTCCGCCGGAGCCCCGACGAGTTGTTCGTGCGGTCGCTCCGCGATCTTCACGCCGGTTGCCTTGGCCAACATGATGATGCCCATGAACAGGGTCACCGCGAACAGACCGAGTAGCGCCAGGGTGGTCGCGGCGTTGCGCGACTTCGGCTTGCGGAACGCCGGCACCCCGTTGCTGACCGCCTCCACACCCGTCAGCGCCGCACTGCCAGACGAGAATGCCCGTGCCACAAGGAAAACCAGCGCGAAGCCGAGAATCTCCCCGTGTTCGGAATGCATCTCGAAACCCGCTGATTCGGCCTGCAACGGTTCGTCGAGCACATAGATTTGGAAGAAGCCCCAGCCGAGCATGATGAACATCCCGACCATGAATGCGTACGTCGGGATCGCGAAAGCGGTTCCGGACTCTCTGATGCCGCGCAGGTTGATCGCCGCCATCAGCAGAATCGCGACCACCGCGAACAGCACCTTGTGCTGGTTGACGAACGGCACGGCCGAGCCGATGTTCGACATCGCCGAAGACATCGACACCGCGACCGTGAGCACGTAATCGACCAATAGCGCGCTCGCCACGGTCAGGCCGGCCGTCGGCCCGAGGTTGGTGGTGACCACCTCGTAATCTCCGCCCCCGGACGGATAGGCATGCACGTTCTGCCGGTAGCTGGCGATGACGATCACCATGACCCCGGCCACCGCCAGGCCGATCCACGGCGTCATCGAGTAGGCGGCCAGGCCGGCGACCGACAGCACCAGAAAGATCTCTTCGGGCGCGTAGGCCACCGACGACAGGGCATCGGAAGCGAAGACGGGAAGGGCTATCCGCTTCGGCAGCAGAGTGTGCGAAATCCTGTCGCTGCGAAACGGCCTGCCGAGAACCACCCGCCGCGCGAACCTGGATAGCTTGGACACGAGTGCCAAGACTAAGCCCAGCAGCAATTGCCCGTCGGAAAGCTGTAGCGTTCGACTGCACGGGTTCGACAGAAAGGACCGTGGAGTGCGTGTAGTGGTGATGGGCTGCGGCCGGGTAGGCGCGTTGCTCTCGGACAGCCTCTCCCGGATCGGCCACGACGTCGCGGTCATCGACCGCGAGGGCACGGCATTTCACCGGCTCTCACCCGAGTTCAACGGGGAGCGGGTGCTCGGCATGGGCTTCGACCGCGACGTGTTGCTGCGGGCGGGCATCGAAGAGGCCGGCGCGTTCGCCGCCGTGTCCTCGGGTGACAATTCGAACATCATCTCCGCGCGTGTCGCCCGCGAGACCTTCGGTGTCGAGCGTGTGGTCGCCCGGATCTACGACGCCAAGCGTGCCGCGGTCTACGAACGGCTGGGCATCCCGACGGTGGCCACCGTGCCCTGGACGACCGACCGTCTACTCAATGTGCTGACCCGCGAGACCGAAACCACCAAGTGGCGCGACCCCACCGGCAATGTCGGTGTCACCGAACTGGCGCTGCACGAGGCGTGGGTGGGCCGCCGCATCACCGACCTCGAGACGGCCACCGGCGGCCGGGTGGCGTTCCTGATCCGGTTCGGCGCCGGATTGCTGCCCGATGCGAAGACCGTCATCCAGGCCAGCGACCAGGTGTTCATGGCCGCGATCGCCGGCCATATCGCCGAGGCTCTGGCCATCGCGGCCCTGCCACCGAGCGAGGATCTCGAGGGATGAAGGTCGCCATCGCCGGGGCCGGCGCCGTCGGCCGGTCCATCGCCCGTGAGCTGGTCGACACCCACGAAGTCACGCTGCTGGAACGCAATCCCGACCACATCGACGTCGACGCCATACCTTCGGCGCAGTGGCGGCTGGGCGACGCCTGCGAGCTGACCCTGCTCGAATCCGTCCAGCTCGAGCAGTTCGACGTGGTGATCGCGGCCACCGGCGACGATAAGGTCAACGTCGTGGTCAGCCTCCTGGCCAAGACCGAGTTCGCCGTGCCGCGGGTGGTCGCCCGCGTCAACGACCCGCGCAACGAGTGGTTGTTCGACGAGAGCTGGGGCGTCGACGTGGCCGTGTCCACGCCGCGCATGCTGGCCTCCCTCGTGGAGGAAGCGGTGGCGGTCGGCGACCTGGTGCGGCTGATGGAGTTCCGCAAGGGGCAGGCCAACCTCGTCGAAATCACGCTGCCCGACGACACTCCGTGGGGCGGCAAGCCGGTCAAGCGCCTCGAACTGCCCCGCGACTGCACGCTGGTGGCGATCCTGCGCGGCCCGCGCGTGATCGTGCCCGAGTCGGACGAACCGCTCGAGGGTGGCGACGAATTGCTGTTCGTGGCCGTCGCCGAGGCCGAAGACCAGTTGCAGGACCTGCTGCTGCACCCGCAGCTGCGCTGACTTCAGCCGCCGGTCGGGGCGCCGACGTCGTCGGAGGACTCGCGCGCGTTGATGGCTTTCTGCGCGGTCCGGATCGCCAGATAGGTCACCACCGCCGCGACCGCCGTCAACGGCCAGCCCATCGAGATTCGCGCGACACCCAGCCACCCGGTCTGATCGGCGTCGTAGAGATGCCGCTGAACGATGAAGCGGGAGGCGAACACCGCCGCCCAGAACAGCGTCGCGACGTCGAACGCCGTCACCGCCCTGCGTACCCCGCGCCAGTCCCGGCCGTGTCCGTTGACCCAGCCCCAGACATAACCGACGACGGGCCTGCGGACCACCACCGACACGGTGAACACCGCCGCCCAGAACAGCGATGTCCAAATACCAAGCAGGAAGTAGCCTTTCGACTCCCCCATCACGTAGGCGATCAACGCGCAGATGCCGACACCGAAGAAGCCGGAGATCGCGGGCTGGGCGGACTCGCGTCGCGCCAGCCGCCACGCGAGGATGATGCCGGCCACGCCGAGCGCGGCGACGATCGCGGGGATGAGCCCGACGGTCTGGGAGATCGGAACGAACGCCACGACCGGCAACGTCGAGTAGATCAGACCGCTGACCCCGCCCATCTGGTCGAGGACGGCGTTGGCCTTCGTCGACTGCTGGGTTTTCGGCTGTCCCGGTTCGGTTCCGGGGTCGCTCACTTCTGGATCTCGTAGTGCGGGTTGTAGATGGCCTTGGCGCCGTTGTCGAGCTTGCCGACGCGGCCGTGCACCTTGAGGGTGCGGCCCGACTCGATACCCGGGATGCGGCGCTGACCGAGCCAGACCAGCATCACCGAATCGGTGCCGTCAAACAGCTCGGCCTTCACGCCACCGGCGCATGCCTTGCCGTTGCATTCGACGCTGCGCAGGGTGCCGATCATCGTCACTTCCTGACCGCGTTCGCAGTCGATCGCTCTCTGGGCGCCGGTCGAGGCGGCTTCGTCGCTGAGCTCTTCGACGTCGAGTTGCTCGGGGTCGTCTGTCAACCGTCGCGTGAGCCGGCGCAGATACCCTTCGGCCGTTGCCATGGCCTCTCCTGACCTATCCGCAGATGCACCTTGGACCTACCCAAGTAATCGCCACGTTAACCCTGTGAGTTACGAGATGCCACGTGGGGTCACCTCGCCACGCCGGGCGCATTTCGACCAAGGCACGATCAGGTCATGACGGTCTCTCTGCGCGGCGTCACGACGGTGCTGCTACCGGGCACCGGATCCGACGACGACTTCGTCTACCGGGCGTTTTCCGCCGCTTTGCACGCCCAGGGTGCGACGCTCGTCACACCGGCGCCTCAGCCGCACCGGCTCGTCGCCGGTTACCGGGACGCACTCGACGACGCCGCGCGCAGCGGACCCATCGCCGTCGGCGGCGTGTCGATCGGCGCGGCGGTCGCCACGGCGTGGGCGCTGGCGCATCCGGGCCGGACGGTTGCGGTGCTCGCGGCACTTCCGGCGTGGAGCGGCTCCCCGCAGCACGCACCCGCGGCGGCCGCCGCGCGTCACTCCGCCGAACTGCTGCGCCGCGACGGGCTCGCGGCCACCAGCGCGGCGATGCGGGCGTCGAGCCCGCGGTGGCTGGGCGATGAGCTGACCCGGTCGTGGCTCGGGCAATGGCCGGCCCTGCCGGAGGCGATGGAGGAGGCGGCGAATTACGTCGCACCCACCCGCGCCGAATTGGCGCGGTTGGCCGTCCCGCTGGGCGTCGCGGCCGCCAGCGACGATCCCGTGCATCCGATCGAGGTGGCCGCCGAATGGGTGACCGCGGCACCGCAGGCGGCGCTGCGGACCGTCACGCTCGACGAATTCGGCGCCGATCCGGCGGTGCTGGGAGCCGCGTGCGTGGCCGCCCTACTGGAGGCCTGACGGCGGGGTCAGGCGTGGCACGCGTTAACCGGTGGATAGCACGCACCTGGTGCGTGGAAGCAACCCCTTAAGGCAATACGGCGAATCAGCCGCCGGTGATCGTCCGCAACTGCTGCATCGCCGATCCTTGTTCGCTGCGGCGCGCGACCGGTGCCTGCTGACCGGGCTGCTGGTCTTGTTGCGCCTGCTGTGCGGCCTGCTGCGCCGCGGCGGCCTCGCGCAGCTGGTTCGCCATCGGCTCCGGCAGCTCGACCGCCAGCGGCGTGCGCACCGGCAGCGGAGTCTCTCCGCGACGAACAACGGTGTCGGCCAATGCTTCTCGCGCTTCGGCGGCCAGTGTGTCGATGTGTTCCTGCGGGCCGTTGACGACGCAGCGGATCATCCACCGGTAACCGTCGACGCCGATGAAGCGCACCACACCGGGTTGCCCCTGCTGCGCTGCCTGGCCCTGCTGCGCGGCGGCCACGCCGACGACCTCGCGACCCCACGGCCCGTCCTTGATCGACACCTGGGCGCCGTCCTTGCGCAGCGAGTCGGCGAGTTCTGCGGCGATCTCGCGCCACAGGCCGCTGCTCTTAGGAGCGGCGTACGCGGCAACGGTGAACCGGCCGTGCGGAGTGACGACCCATATCGCGCTCGGCACGCCCTGCGGCGTCAGCTCGACCTGTACCTGACCACCCGCGGGCAAGGGGATCAGGACCGAGCCCAGATCCAGCCGGCCAGCGGCGGCCGTCTCGGCGTCGTCGAAGTCTTCGATGTCGAACGGGCCTTCCAGTTCGTCGTCGATCGCGTCGCCCGTCGCCTGCCCGGCGACATCGTCGACGTCACCGATCTCGTTGTCTTTGCGTTTACCGAATGCCATTTCACAAACTCGCATGTCCGCCGGAGGAACCGTGGCCACCTTCGCCACGGGTGCTTTCACCAAGACCAGCCTCGTCGAAAGATGTGACCTCGACCAGCTCGGGCAGTTCTACCCGCTGGACCAGCAACTGAGCGATGCGGTCCCCGCGGTTCACGACGATCGGTGCCTGCGGATCGAGGTTTATCAGCGAAACCTTGATCTCGCCGCGGTAGCCGGCGTCGATGGTGCCCGGGCTGTTGACTATCGAAAGCCCCACGCGGGCAGCCAAACCCGAGCGGGGATGCACCAGGCCGACCATCCCGTGCGGGATCGCCACCGCGATACCCGTCGGAACCAGCGCGCGTTCACCGGGCGCCAGTTCGACGTCGAGCGCGCTGAAGAGGTCGACGCCCGCATCGCCGTCATGGGCGCGGCTGGGCATCGGCAGATCAGGATCGAGGCGCACGACCGCCAGAGAAGTGGGCACGACGTCAGAGATTACTCTTGGCCGCGTGTCCGACACGCGCGCCACGACGCAATCCGTTCGCTACCGCGAGCGGCTCTGGGTGCCGTGGTGGTGGTGGCCGCCCGGTCTGGGTCTCGCGGCGCTCATCGCGCTCGAGATCAACATGGGCATTCCCGGCATACCCGAATGGTTGCCGTACGCAGTGCTGTTGCCTGTCGCCGCCGTTGTCTTGTTATGGCTGGGCCGTACGGAGGTGCGGGTCGTCAGCGGGCCCGGCGGCACTGAGCTGTGGGCTGGTCCCGCGCATCTGCCCGCCAACGTGATCACCCGGTCGGCCAAGGTGCCGCGCAGCGCGAAGTCCGCGGCGCTGGGGCGCCAACTGGATCCGGCCGCCTACGTCGTTCATCGGGCATGGGTGGGCCCGATGGTTCTGGTGGTGCTCGACGATCCGGACGATCCGACGCCGTATTGGCTGGTCAGTTGCCGTCAGCCGGAGAGGGTGCTGGCGGCGCTGAACAGCTGAACCGCTCGGCAGCGCTGTCAGGCAGCGCAGTCCGAACAGATCATCATGCCGTTCTTCTCGCTGGCCAGACGGCTGCGGTGGTGGACAAGGAAGCAGCTCGAGCAGGTGAACTCGTCGGCTTGCTTGGGGACCACGCGTACCGACAGCTCTTCGCCGGACAGGTCGGCGCCGGGCAATTCGAAGGACTCGGCGGACTCCGACTCGTCGACGTCGACGACCGCCGACTGGGCCTCGTTACGCCGCGCCTTCAACTCTTCGAGCGAATCTTCCGAGACGTCATCGGTCTCGGTGCGCCGTGGGGCGTCGTAATCGGTAGCCATCGTGTCCCCTCCGAATAAACCTTGTGCAGCAGAGCTTTGTACCAGCGTCGAACGCATCCGCCAAACGATTCGTGCCCGTATGAGTACCCGTTGCACTGTGATTTATGTCACAGAAGGCCTCGTACCATGCGCGGAACGCAAGAACAGGGGCTTTAGAGTGCAGGCGTGGTCGCGCAAATCACAGAGGGAACCGCGTTCGACGAACACGGTCGCCCCTTCCGGCGGCGGAACCTTCTGCCCGCCATCCTGTTGTTCGTCGCCCTCTCGGTGGTGACGTTGATGGTGTGGGTCATCGCCCTGAACCGCCCCGCCGACGTGCCGGAGGCCGCGGTGTGCAATCCGCCGCCTGCGCCCAGTGATCCCAACGCCCCCGCTCCGACGCTGGGTGAGCAGGTGTCGCGCGCCGACATGGTCGACGTGAGTCCAGCCCGCCTCGCCGACACAAAGATCAGGGTCCTCAACGCCAGCGGTCAGGGTGGTCAGGCCGCCGAGGTGGCCAGCGCGCTGAAGGACCTCGGCTTCGCCGAACCGACCGCGGCGAACGATCCGATCTACGCGACCGCGCGGCTGGACTGCCAGGGCCAAATCCGGTTCGGCGAAGCCGGACGGGCCGCGGCCGCCGCGGTGTGGCTGGTGGCGCCGTGCACCGAACTTTTCCAGGACGAGCGCGGCGACGACAGCGTCGATCTGGCTCTCGGCACCGAGTTCACGGAGTTGAGCAGCAGCGACGACATCGAGGCCGTGCTGGCGAGCCTGCGTCCCGACGCCACGCAGGCGTCCGACTCGTCGCTGCTGTCGAAGATCCACTCGGGAACCTGCTGAGCCGCGATCGCGCAGCCGGTTCCTACGGTGCGCCCGCGCCGCGCAGTACGTCGTCCAGGGCGGCCGCAACGCCCGGTGCGGCGGCTGTGATGAACCCCGGCCCGCCCGTCGCCCCGCTCCCCTGCGGCAACTGCAGCGTGGCCCCGGCCTCGGCGGCGATCAGCGCTCCGGCCGCCCAGTCCCACAGGTGAACACCGTCCTCGTAGTAGGCGTCCAGTTGACCCGCCGCCACCATGCACAGGTCCAGTGCGCACGACCCGATCCGGCGCACGTCGCGCACTTCGGGAAGGACCCGCGTCAACACCGCGGCCTGCCGGGCCCGCTGTTCGCGGTCGTACGAAAAACCCGTACCCAGCAACGACATTGACAGATCGTCGGCGTCGCTGGTGTGCAGTGGTGCGGTGCCGTCGGCGTTGTGCAGAAAAGCCCCGTGCCCGAGAGCAGCCGAGTACACCGCACCGGCGGGCACATTCGCGACCGCACCGGCCACCGACCTGCCGCCGCGCTGCACGGCCACCGACACCGCGTAGGCCTCCAGTCCGTAGACGAAGTTGACCGTGCCGTCGATCGGATCGAGCACCCAGGTGAGGTCGTCCCCGTGCGCGGGGGTTCCGCCCTCCTCTTCGCCGAGCACATGCTCACCGGGCCGCAGCTCTGCCAGCCTGTCGCGGATCAGTCGCTCGGTTTCGGTGTCGACGACGGTGACGGGGTCGGTGGGCGAGCTCTTGGTCCGCAGCCCCGAATCGTCGCTCGACGAGCCGGGGCCGCCGAAAACCTCAGCACGGCGCTGCCGTACGAAGGCAGCCGCTTCGGTGGCCAGCTGCTCGGCGACCGAGCGCAGCAGGATGGGATCGGCGTCGTTGTCGGGCATGCCCCCATCGCAGCACGTTTCGGTCGTCGCTGTCGCCGACTGTCTCCGACAGGCCCGCGCAGCCACTTTCGAACCACTAAGGTGTGGGGCGCATGACGTGGCTGCGGCACGCCTGCCCGGAGTAGAGGAGCGCTCATGACCGCGACCAATTCACCACCCGTCACCCAGAGCGCAAACGGGAGCCAGCGACGCGGATTCGGAATCGACGTCGGTGGCAGCGGCGTCAAGGGCGGAATCGTCGACCTGAACACCGGCCAGTTGATCGGCGAGCGATTCAAGCTGGCGACCCCCCAGCCCGCGACTCCCGAGGCGGTCAGCAAGACGGTCGCGGCCGTGGTCCGGGAATTCGGCTGGACCGAGAAGGTCGGCGTCACCTACCCCGGCGTGGTCACCGACGGGATCGTGCGCACCGCGGCCAACGTCGACAAAGAATGGATCGGCAGCAACGCCAGCGAGTTCTACAGCAACGCGCTCGACGGACAGCCGGTCACGGTTCTCAACGACGCCGACGCGGCCGGGCTGGCCGAGGAGAAGTTCGGCGCGGGCCGGGACAACACCGGGGTGATCGTGCTGCTGACCTTCGGCACCGGAATCGGTTCGGCGGTGATCCACAACGGCGCGCTGCTGCCCAACACCGAGTTCGGTCATCTCGAGGTCGGCGGCAAGGAAGCCGAGCATCGCGCCGCGTCGTCGGTGAAGGAACGCAAGGGCTGGAACTACGAGCGCTGGACCGTCGAGGTGACGAAGGTGCTGGTAGCGGTCGAAAACGCGATCTGGCCGGACCTGTTCATCGCCGGCGGCGGCATCAGCCGCAAGGCCGATAAATGGATTCCGCTGCTCAAGAACCGCACGCCGGTGGTGGCCGCGGCTCTGCAGAACACGGCGGGCATCGTGGGCGCCGCGATGGCCGCTGAGGTGGATGTCACAGCTACCGCCAAGTAGCCACGCCCGGGATTTGCCGCTGGAGGCGGCGTTCTCGCACACTGTCGTTACAATGGTCGACGGCGGCCGCAGCCTGGATAGCGACGATTATCAACCGCCATTATTCGACAGCCGACGCTCATCGATGGGGCTTACCCTGCCCGTGATGAGGTAGCACAAGGAAAGGGTGTACGTGGCAGCGACAAAGGCAAGCCCGGCAACCGATGAGCCGGTGAAGCGCACCGCTACCAAAACCGCCCCCGCCAAGAAGACCGCGGCGAAGTCGGCTAACGGGACGGCGCCGGCCAAGAAGGCCGCCAAGACCCGCGCCACCAAGGCGCCCGCCAAGACCGCCGCCAAGGCAAGCACGACAGGCAAGGCACCGGCCAAGGCTTCGAAGGCCGCCAAGACCGCCGCACCCCGCGGTCGCGCCAAGAAGGCCACCGCTGCCGAGCCCGACAACACCAAGGTCGACGCCGAGGCCGACGACCTCGAGACCGACGACATCGAAGCCGAGCCCGGCGAGGACCTCGCGGTCGAAGACACCGATATCGACCTGGGGGATCTCGAGGTCGAGGAGGAACCCGCCGAGGAGAGTGCGGAGGCCGCCGAGGGCGACGCCCCCGCCGCAGAAGCCGACGCCGAGGCCGTCGCGGAGGACGACGAGATCGCCGAGCCGTCGGAGAAGGACAAGGCATCCGGCGACTTCGTCTGGGACGAAGAGGAATCCGAGGCGCTCCGGCAGGCCCGTAAGGACGCCGAACTGACCGCATCGGCCGACTCGGTGCGCGCCTACCTCAAGCAGATCGGCAAGGTCGCGCTGCTGAACGCCGAGGAAGAGGTCGAGCTCGCCAAGCGCATCGAGGCCGGGTTGTACGCGACTCAGTTGATGGCCGAACTCGCCGAGAAGGGCGAGAAGCTGCCCGCCGCGCAGCGCCGCGACATGATGTGGATCTGCCGCGACGGCGACCGCGCGAAAAACCATCTGCTGGAAGCGAACCTGCGTCTGGTGGTATCGCTGGCCAAGCGTTACACGGGTCGCGGCATGGCGTTCCTCGACCTCATTCAGGAAGGCAACCTGGGCCTGATCCGCGCCGTCGAGAAGTTCGACTACACCAAGGGCTACAAGTTCTCCACCTATGCCACCTGGTGGATCCGCCAGGCGATCACCCGCGCGATGGCCGACCAGGCCCGCACCATCCGCATCCCCGTGCATATGGTCGAGGTGATCAACAAGCTCGGCCGCATCCAGCGTGAGCTGCTCCAGGACCTGGGCCGCGAGCCCACTCCCGAAGAGCTGGCCAAGGAGATGGACATCACGCCGGAGAAGGTGCTGGAGATCCAGCAGTACGCCCGTGAGCCGATCTCGTTGGACCAGACCATCGGCGACGAGGGCGATTCGCAGCTGGGCGATTTCATCGAGGACTCCGAGGCCGTGGTGGCCGTGGACGCGGTGTCGTTCACGCTGCTGCAGGATCAGCTGCAGTCGGTGCTGGAGACGCTGTCCGAGCGTGAAGCCGGCGTGGTGCGGCTGCGGTTCGGGCTCACCGACGGTCAGCCGCGCACGCTCGACGAGATCGGTCAGGTGTACGGGGTTACGCGCGAGCGCATCCGCCAGATCGAGTCGAAGACCATGTCAAAGTTGCGCCACCCGAGCCGTTCTCAGGTTCTGCGCGACTACCTGGACTGACGCCTACGCAGGTAGCGGCGGCGGTGGTGGCGGCGGGCCGATCCTGTGGAGCGTGAATTCATTGGCGCCGTTTCCGGCCTCACCGCACAGGCCGGGGTCGTGGAAGGACCGGATCGCCTTCCCGCTCGCGGCGTCCCACGCGTAGTTCATGACCAGGTCGTGTTGCGAGCCGTCTTCGCACGTGACCGCGTTTCGGTCCAACACTCCCCTCATGATCCACCAGCCGACCTGCCAATACGCGTTCCCGCTCCATGACGGCGACTTCCGCTCGACGTCGTCGGCGTGGTACTGGGTGACGTACACACACTGGAAGGCATCGCCGTCGCAGGGGGTGACCACCCACGTCCTGGTGCCCCACTCGTAGACAGCGTCGTACGTGCCGACCGCGTTGGCCGTGATCTGGTCGGTGCCGTACGCGGGGGCCGCAAGCCCCACCGCGACCATGCCTGCCGCGAGGACGGACGCCGCCGCGGTCACCCCCCTGCTTTTCATTGGCACTCCTTTGTGTCCGGCTCGCGTCTTAGGCAGTATGCCTCGCATCGGAATGCCGCTGACTCGATTTGCGGTCAACGAGCGTTCGCGAGTGTCGGGTTGTTCGACGCGATCTCGCGTTGAGCCGTGTGTCGAACCGACACTCGCTTCGCTGCGATCGCGCCAGTTGCCGGACAGCAACCAGCGGTAACACGAAACCTGTAGTGTTTCGCGCCGTGCCGAACAAACCCGCGAAGGTTCCGCCCATGCCTGTGGTCCGCGTCGTCGACCGACTGCGGGCGGCTCTGCAATCCGTTCATCGCTCAACGGTGCCAGCCAGTGTCGCCATCCTCGAGATGGTGACCGGTGCGTGGACGACGCAAACGATGTTCGTCGCCGCGAAGCTCGGTGTCGCCGACGAACTCGCGAACGGACCGGCGCGCGCCGCAGACATCGCCGAGCGGGTTGGTGCTGACCCCGATGCCCTGTACCGGCTGATGCGGGCGCTGACGTCCAAAGGTCTGCTCGACCATCGCCGCGACGACACCTTCAGCCTGACGAAAGTCGGGGACGCCTTGCGCTCCGATCACCCGGAGTCGATGCGCGACATGGTGCTGTTCATCGGCCACCAGGCCCGCTGGGAGGACTGGGGCAGCCTGCTGCATTCGGTGCAGACCGGCGAACCGTCAGTCATCAAGCTGCGCGGGATGCCGTATTTCGACTACTTGGAAACCGATCCCGAACTGGCCCAGGTGTTCAACAAAGCGATGACCGCGACGAGCGGCATCACCAACGAAATAGCGCTCAGCCAATACGATTTCAGCGCCTTCAAACTGATCGTGGACGTCGGCGGCGGCCACGGCCTGCTGCTCTCGACGATTCTGAATCGGGCGCCGGGCGCCCACGGCATCGTGTACGACCTGCCCTCGGTGGTCAGCGACGCCGCAACCACATTCAAGGCCGCCGGAGTGACGGACCGCTGCACGGCAGAAGGCGGATCGTTCCTGGAGAGGGTGCCCGAGGGCGGTGACGCCTACGTGCTGAAGAACATCATCCACGACTGGGACGACGCCACGTCGCTGACGATCCTGCGCAACATCCGCACCGCGATCGCACCGCACGGCAAACTGCTCCTACTGGAAATGGTTCTGCCCCAACGGGCGACTCCGTTCATCGGATTCCAACTCGACCTGGAGATGCTCGTCACCGTGGGCGGCAGAGAACGCACCCGCACCGACTACGCAGAACTGTTGCGCGGCGCGGGTTTCCGGCTCGACCGCGTCGTCAACACCATCACACCGATCTCGATCGTGGAAGCAACGCCGATCTAGCGCGGCCGGGAGGTCACCGCTTCTTGTCGCGCACCTTGTACGTGGAGGGCCACGATTCGCGCGTCTCGTCGCCGGTCAACGGAATGCCCTTGCTCCCGATCTTGATGTCGTAGGCCTCCTTGCCGGGGCCCACCTCCCGGTTGGCGTGCTCGGTGGCCAGGTAGATCAACTGGTCGATCTCGGCTTCGGCGAATGCGACGAACGACGTCTTGCGGACGATGTCGTCCGCGCCCGCTGCGATGCGGTCTGGCAGCACCCGCGTCGCGAACGCCGCACCGGCCAACAACACGGACGGGATGACCCAATAGCAGAGGAACGACAGCGGTGATTCGGTGTCATGAATCGTCGCGTCGCGGTCGACGATCGGCGGGATCACCGACGACAACGTCATGCCGCCGAACACCGCCACCCAGATCCACGTCAACACAGAGGTGACACGAGCGAACAGGTCGCTCTTGACCACGTGGGGCTGCTGGCCGGCCTCGGCGAACTCCCGCACGAACGGCTTGCCGGTCATCACACCGGTGAGCGCGACGAGCAAGATGCCCGCGTTGCTCAGCGGCAGCATCCACCGTTCCGAAAACGATTCGTCGAGCGCGAAGGTCAGTACCGTCAAGACCAAAAACGTTGCTACTGCCCCGATTCCGAGTATCCGCCCAGGACCGCCGCGCATCTGCCCCAGCGCGAATGCGCCAAGCGCGACAGCCAGCGCGATCAGGGCCGCGACGATGACCGGACCATTACCGACGAGCACCCAGTAGACGATCCACGGTGCGAGACCTAACAAAATGCCCACGATTTGTAAGTGTACGTAGACCCCTCCCGCGGGTGGAAGTGATCTAGTTTGAGGCGATGCGAGAGCGGCGCAACGTGTCGCGGGGATTGGCGTACGAGGGAGCAGTCGGTCAGAGTCCCGGCGGTGCGAACCGGCCCTCGGAGTCCGGCGAATAAGACGTGACGCGGATCACAGCTCCGATTGGCAAAGGGCCGTAGAGATGTGGGAACTCCATTCCCACGGGATCAGCGGGCACACCGGGTTCCCAGCGAACCGGAGAGGACAGTCGTGCGGGGTCGATGTGGAGCAGCACCAGGTCGGTACGACCGGCGTAGAGCTGGTTGGCCGGGAGGTGCACCTGCTCGGGTGTCGACAGATGCACGAAGCCGCTCGCGGTCAACGAAGCGGGGCAATGCTCGCCGCGTGCTTGAGCAGACTGCCATTCGTCTTTGCTACACAGGTGGACCAGTACGGTGGGCGGCGGGCTCATATAGCCAGCCTGCCGCACCGGCAACTCGAGGTAACGGTGAGACACGACACACCGGTAGAGCCTCTGGGAACAACGCCGAAAGCCAAAACGTCTGAGACAGTAGATGCACGCGACAGTACGGAGGTCCGCAATGACGAACGCAACGCTCACCAGTCCCCCACTGACCCGGGCTGACCGCTGCGATCGTTGCGGCGCCGCGGCACGGGTGCGCGCGAAGCTCCCCTCGGGTGCGGAGTTGCTCTTCTGCCAGCACCACGCCAATGAGCACGAGGCCAAGCTGATCGAGGCGGCGGCCGTTCTCGAAGTCAGCCCGGTGGAGGCATAGCGTCCGACACGGCTGAGAGCCGCTCTGGGCAGGATCACCTTCCGTCAGTAATGCTGGGCTGGTCATGAATGACCAGCCCCGGCCGCTGCCGACGAAGCCGTCGCGCCACCACATCCGGCACATCGTATCAATAAAAAAAAAAAAGAGCTGGGACGACTCGATTTTCTCGGAGTCCGCGCAGGCCGCGTTCTGGTCGGCGCTGTCACTTCCCCCGCTGCTGTTGGGGATGCTCGGCAGCCTGGCCTACATCGCTCCGCTGTTCGGACCCGACACGCTTCCGATGATCGAAACCCAGATCGTCGACACGGCTGCGCGATTCTTCTCCACCAATGTGGTGACCGAGATCATCGAGCCAACGGTCCGCGACATCGTCCAGGGCGCCCGCGGTGAGGTGGTCTCGCTGGGCTTCGTGATCTCGCTGTGGGCTGGATCGTCGGCCATCTCGGCATTCGTCGACTCGATCACCGAGGCGCACGGCCAGACGCCGCTACGCCATCCGGTCCGTCAGCGGTTCTACGCGCTGGGCCTCTACGTGGTGATGTTGGTCGGCGCCATCCTCGCGGCCCCGTTCATCGCGTTGGGGCCGCGCAAGATCGCCACGTACATCCCGGACAGCTGGGACCACATTCTGCGGTTCGGCTACTACCCGGTGCTGATACTGGCGCTAATCGTGTCCGTCAACGTGCTCTACCGGGTCTCGCTGCCCAAGCCGCTACCGTCGCACCGATTGCTGCTCGGCTCGATCCTGGCCACCGCGGTGTTCCTGTTGGCGACGTTCGGCCTGCGCTTCTACCTGACCTGGATCACCGCGACCGGCTACACGTACGGCGCGTTGGCGACGCCGATCGCCTTCTTGTTGTTCGCGTTCTTCCTCGGGTTCGCGATCATGATCGGCGCGGAACTCAATGCCGCGATCCAGGAGGAGTGGCCGGCGGCCGACACGCACGCCAAGCGGTTCGGTTGGTGGTTGAAGGGAAAAGCCGAGTCACTCAACGGCGTCGCGACCGAAGATGCACCGACAGCCGCTCCGCCGTCGCCGGCAGGAGCTGCGGGGGCGGTGACCGACCGGGCTACTTCTTGAGCTTCTCGTAGATGCGCTTGCACTCCGGGCACACCGGCGAGCCGGGTTTGGCCGACTTCGTCACCGGAAACACCTCGCCGCACAGCGCGACGACGTGGGTGCCCATCACCGCGCTCTCGGCGATCTTGTCCTTCTTGACATAGTGGAAGAACTTCGGGGTATCGCTGTCAGTCCCGTCGTCGACGCGTTCGTCGGTGTCGGTGCGCTCGATCGTCTGGGTTTGCATGACAACCATTTTGCCCGTAAGAAAACCGACCCGTACAGCGGAGCCACAATGTGGGACAGTGAAGGTATGAAACAAAGCCCCGAGCTGAGTTTCGACGACGACGGCCGGCCCGTCCTGATCACTCGCGCCGCCCCCGCCTACGAGGAACAGCACCGCCAACGGGTTCGCAAGTACTTGACGCTCATGTCGTTTCGTATTCCGGCCCTCGTACTGGCCGCGGTCGCCTACGGCATCTGGCACAACGGCCTGATCTCGTTGGCGATTCTCGTCGGCTCGATTCCCTTGCCGTGGATCGCCGTGCTCATCGCCAACGACCGTCCGCCGCGGCGTCCCGAAGAGCCGCGTCGGTTCGAAAACCGCCGTCACTCCTCCGAGGTGCTGACCGCCGAACGGCCGACGCTCGAGCAGCGCACGGTCACGCCGCCGCAACCCGAGGGGCGTGGCTCGAATGGCGATGTTCCCAGCTGAGGCGCTTCTATCCCTTTTCTAAGGACATTCTCAGGTCGGGCCCGAGAAACCGCTGATCAGAAGGTGTGAACCAGCCAATGGCTGGGAACTCTTTGGACCTCGTGGGCGTTGTAGCTCATGACAGTTCGACTTGATCAGGAGGCCGTCATGGCAAATGCCAGCACCATCCGCGTCGACCAGGACCTGGACGCCCAGAGTCCAGCGGCTGACCTCGTGCGCGTGTATCTCAATGGTATTGGCAAAACTGCCTTGCTCAACGCCGCCGATGAGGTGGAACTCGCAAAGCGCATCGAGGCAGGGCTATACGCCAAGCACCTGCTCGACACGCGGAAGCGCTTGGGCGAGAACCGCAAACGTGATCTTGCCGCCGTGGTCCGCGATGGTGAGGCCGCGCGTAGGCACCTTCTCGAGGCCAACCTGCGCCTCGTCGTCTCGCTGGCGAAGCGCTACACCGGTCGCGGCATGCCGCTGCTCGACCTGATCCAGGAAGGCAACCTGGGCCTGATCCGGGCGATGGAAAAGTTCGACTACGCCAAGGGATTCAAGTTCTCGACGTACGCCACGTGGTGGATTCGTCAGGCGATCACCCGCGGCATGGCCGACCAGAGCCGGACGATCCGGCTGCCGGTGCACCTCGTCGAGCAGGTCAACAAGCTGGCTCGGATCAAGCGCGAGATGCACCAGAACCTCGGTCGTGAAGCCACCGACGAGGAACTGGCTGCCGAGTCCGGGATCCCGGTGGAGAAGATCAACGATCTGCTCGAGCACAGCCGCGACCCGGTGAGCCTCGACATGCCGGTGGGCAGCGACGAGGAGGCCCCGCTGGGTGACTTCATCGAGGACGCTGAGGCGATGTCGGCTGAGAACGCGGTGATCTCCGAACTGCTGCACACCGACATCCGGCACGTACTGGCCACGCTCGACGAGCGCGAGCAGCAGGTGATCCGGCTGCGGTTCGGCCTCGACGACGGCCAGCCCCGCACCCTCGACCAGATCGGCAAGCTGTTCGGGCTCTCCCGCGAGCGGGTGCGCCAGATCGAGCGCGAGGTCATGGCCAAGCTGCGCAACGGAGAACGTGCGGACCGCCTCCGCTCGTACGCCAGCTAGAACCCCCGACACGATCCCCGCCGCTTTCGACCGGCGGGGATCGTGTCGTATCAGCAAGTGCCGGTGTCGCAGACGTAACAACGCAGTTCAGACCCTTTAGCCGGTAGACTCGACCTCTGACGGAGGGTTAGCGCAATGAATGATCTGGTCGACACCACGGAGATGTACCTGCGGACGATCTACGACCTCGAGGAAGAGGGCGTGGTGCCCCTGCGCGCACGCATCGCAGAACGTCTCGATCAGAGCGGTCCCACCGTCAGCCAGACGGTGTCGCGGATGGAGCGCGACGGCCTGCTGCACGTCGCAGGCGATCGCCACCTCGAGCTGACCGACAAGGGCCGCGCCCTCGCCGTCGCCGTCATGCGCAAGCACCGCCTCGCCGAGAGGCTGCTCGTCGATGTCATCGGCCTGCCCTGGGAGGAAGTACACGCCGAGGCCTGCCGCTGGGAACATGTGATGAGCGAGGACGTCGAGCGGCGGCTCGTCCAGGTTCTCGACAACCCGACCACCTCGCCGTTCGGGAACCCCATCCCCGGGCTTTCGGAGCTGGGCTTGATCAGCACGTCGTCGGAACGCGACCGGTTGAACCTCGTTCGGCTGACCGAGTTGCCCGCCGGTATGCCCGTCGCGGTCGTGGTGCGGCAGCTGACCGAACACGTACAGGGTGACGCCAACCTGATCAGCAGGCTCAAGGATGCCGGGGTGGTGCCCAACGCCCGCGTGACCGTGCAGAGCAACGACCACGGCGGGGTATTGATCGTGATCCCCGGCCACGAACAGGTCGAGCTGCCCCACCACATGGCGCACGCCGTCAAGGTCGAGAAGGTCTGACCTCCCGAGCAACACCAGCGGCCGGCGGTCAACCGGCCCGTCTTCCGAACGCCTGCCTGGGCGGTAACCGAACTCCCAACTGGTCGGCCAAGCGGTAGCCGGTCGCGGCGAGTTCGCGGATCTGCTCCGGCCGCAGACCGGACTGCAGCGCGGTGTCGAGCATTCGGGCCATCCGGTGGGTGCCGTCACAGCGCAGCGCCGCCTCCAACGACACCCCCGCCAGCGGACCGTCGCCGCGGGCGTAGGCCGAGAACGCCAGCAACACCAGCGCCTCGGCCCGCCACGGCTCCGGGAGCCGCCGCGACAACTCCGCCCACAGCGACTCGGCGTGGGCCGCGCGCTCACCGACTGCGAGCGCGTACAACGTGTCGCGCACCTGCAGATCGGTCAGGGCAGCCGCGATCCGGGTCACCGCCTCGTCGGGCAGTGCGTCACCCTCGGACACCCGCGCGGCCGCCGCGATCACTTCCTCGATCTCGCTGCACGCGTCGGCGTCCGATCGACTTGCCCGCGCGTCCTGGATCGGACCGGCCAACGCTCGGGCGCGAGCGGGATCGGTGACCGCGATGACGTCCTGGAGCTCGGTGCGCCGGGCATAGAGGCGGCGCCCGTCCAGCACGGCGGCCATCGCGAGCGGCGACGCAGCCGGGTCGTCCACTGTGCCCGACGCGCCGCAACCGTCGGCGCAGTGCCACCGCCCGCCGGCCGCGATCCGGTCGACGACATGCGCGGCGAGCAGTTCGATCCCCTGGTCTGCCAGGGCGGATGCCAGTGTCGCGGCCAGCTCGCGGTATTCGTCGTTGCACAGCCGACAGCCCGCACCGTCCTCGTCGACCACGACGGCGATCGCCGAGTCGGGTCGCGCCGCCGCGGCGACTTCGGCGATCTGCTCGACCGAATCGGTCAGCTCGTCGGAGAGGTCCACCCGCATGACGCATCCCATCGCGCCGCGGTCCACGGTCACGAGCACGAGGGATTTCTCGGGGACGAAGCCGAGAACGGCAGGCAGGGCGGCGATCAGCACCGCGGGGCGGTCGAGATGGAAATCGGGTGAAGGTGAGGTCGTCATGGGGTGACCTTCCCCGCCGCCTCGGACGCCAGCCGCCCGTCGACGTTCGTGACCCGCACCGCTGTGGATCAATCCGAGGTTGGGGATGAATTCAGCTTCGGTTGAGGCAGTCGGCGTGCAGAACTCGCCCAACCGGCGTACACCTTGTTGCCATGGCTTCCATGCTCGAGTACGACCTCGTGGTCATCGGTTCCGGACCAGGCGGGCAGAAGGCGGCGATCGCCGCGGCGAAGCTCGGGAAGACGGTCGCGGTCGTCGAGCGGGGACGCATGCTCGGCGGGGTGTGCGTGAACACCGGGACCATCCCGTCCAAGACGCTGCGCGAGGCGGTCGTCTACCTCACCGGTATGAGCCAGCGCGAACTGTACGGCGCCAGCTACCGGGTGAAGGAGAAGATCACGCCCGCCGACCTGCTGGCACGCACGAGCCACGTGATCGGCAAGGAACAAGACGTCGTGCGTTCCCAGCTGATGCGCAACCGCATCGACCTCATCCAGGGCCACGGCAGATTCATCGACGCGCACACCGTCCTGGTCGAGGAACCCACCCGCGGCGAGCGCACCACCGTCAGCGGCGAGTACGTCGTGATCGCCACCGGCACCAAACCGGCCCGCCCTGCCGGTATCGAGTTCGACGAGAACCGTGTGCTGGACTCCGACGGGATCCTCGACCTCAAGTCGCTGCCCTCGACGATGGTCGTGGTCGGCGCCGGGGTGATCGGCATCGAGTACGCGTCGATGTTCGCCGCGCTGGGCACCAAGGTCACCGTCGTCGAGAAGCGCGACAGCATGCTCGACTTCTGCGACCCCGAGATCGTCGAGGCGCTGAAGTTCCACCTGCGCGACCTCGCGGTGACGTTCCGGTTCGGCGAGGAGGTCACGGCCGTGGACGTTGGATCGGCGGGCACCGTGACCACGCTGGCCAGCGGTAAGCAGATCCCCGCCGAGACCGTGATGTACTCCGCGGGTCGGCAGGGCCAGACCGAGCATCTCGACCTCGACAACGCCGGACTACAGACCGACGCGCGCGGCCGCATCGACGTCGACAGCAACTTCCAGACCAAGGTCGACCACATCTACGCGGTCGGCGATGTGATCGGCTTCCCGGCGCTGGCCGCGACGTCGATGGACCAGGGCAGGCTGGCGGCCTACCACGCGTTCGGAGAGCCGGCGAAGGGAATGACCGACCTGCAGCCGATCGGTATCTACTCGATCCCGGAGGTGTCCTACGTCGGCGCGACCGAGGTCGAGCTGACGCGCAGCGCGATCCCGTACGAAGTGGGGGTTTCGCGCTACCGCGAGCTGGCCAGGGGTCAGATCGCCGGGGATTCCTACGGCATGCTCAAACTTCTGGTCGCGACGGACGATCTGCGCCTGCTCGGTGTGCACATCTTCGGCACCAGCGCTACCGAGATGGTGCACATCGGCCAGGCCGTGATGGGCTGCGGAGGAACCATCGACTACCTTGTCGACGCCGTGTTCAACTACCCCACCTTTTCGGAGGCCTACAAGGTCGCGGCCCTGGATGTGATGAACAAGCTACGGGCGCTCAACCAGTTCCGCGCCTAGCCCGACCGGGTCGCACCCGCAAACGTTTTCACGGCTTCGCGCATGGGATGCCCGCCAGCGGGAACGCAACGTGCGCGAGACTAGTTGTCACTGTACGAAGACGTTAACGGTCCGGCACCACCGCTAGGAGGCGAGGCACATGGCTGACGACGCTGGTCACCCTGAACAGCATTACCAGCCGGAACACTCAGGCATGTACGAGTTGGAGTTCCCCGCGCCCCAGCTGTCGTCCAAGGACGGCAGGGGGCCGGTGCTCATCCACGCCCTCGAAGGCTTCTCCGACGCCGGGCACGCGATCCGGTTGGCCGCCCAGCACCTGAAGGACACGCTGGACACCGAGTTGGTGGCGTCGTTCGCCATCGACGAGCTGCTGGACTACCGGTCCCGCCGCCCGTTGATGACGTTCAAGACCGACCATTTCACTCACTACGAGGATCCGGAGCTCAACCTGTACGCGATGCGCGACAGCGTCGGCACCCCGTTTCTTCTTCTGGCCGGCCTGGAGCCGGATCTGCGCTGGGAGCGGTTCATCACCGCGGTCCGGCTTCTGGCCGAACGGCTCGACGTCCGCCGCGTGGTGGGGCTGGGCACCATCCCCATGGCGGTGCCGCACACCCGGCCCATCACGATGACTGCGCATTCGAGCGACAAGGAACTCATCGCCGACCACCAGCCGTGGATCGGCGAGGTTCAGGTTCCGGCGAGTGCGTCGAACCTGCTCGAGTTCCGGATGTCGCAGCACGGGCACGAGGTGGTCGGCTACACCGTCCATGTCCCGCACTATCTGGCGCAGACGGACTATCCCGCGGCGGCCGAGGCGTTGTTGGCCGAGGTCTCCAGAAACGCGTCTCTTCAGATCCCGCTCGAGGCGCTGGTCACGGCCGGCGCGGAAGTGCTGACCAAGGTCAACGAGCAGGTCGAGCAGAGCCCCGAGGTGGCACAGGTGGTCGCCGCTCTGGAACGCCAGTACGACGCCTACATGGCGGCCCAGGAGAACCGCTCCCTGCTCGCCAGCGACGAGGACCTGCCCAGCGGTGAAGAACTCGGCGCCGAGTTCGAGCGGTTCCTGGCCCAGCAGGCCGAGAAGAAGTCGAAGGACCGATTCGAAGACGGCGACGACGCTGGATGACGGTGAGTCGCCCGGTCAATGGGCGGCTCGAGGGGCGCGGTGCCCGGCGGCCCGCTAAGTTGACGCAATGCCCCCGCGAAAGCCGAATCTTCGCCCCGTACGGGACCTCACCCCCGTGCTGCAGTTCCGCACCATCCACGGTTACCGGCGCGCATACCGGGTGGCCGGTTCGGGGCCCGCGATCCTGCTGATCCACGGAATCGGCGACAACTCCACCACGTGGGAGACGGTTCAGTCGAAGCTCGCGCAGCGATTCACCGTCATCGCACCGGACCTGTTGGGCCACGGCAAGTCCGACAAACCCCGCGCCGACTATTCGGTCGCCGCGTATGCCAATGGGATGCGCGACCTGCTCAGTATCCTCGACATCGACCACGTCACGGTGATCGGTCATTCGCTGGGCGGCGGCGTGGCCATGCAGTTCGCGTACCAGTTTCCGCAGTTGGTCGACCGACTCATCCTGGTCGGCGCCGGCGGGGTCACCAAGGATGTCAACATCGCGTTGCGCTTCGCCTCGCTGCCCATGGGCAGCGAGGCGCTGGCGCTGCTGCGACTGCCGTTCGTGCTGCCTGCCCTGCAGGCGGCGGGCCGCATCGCAGGCGGGGTCTTCGGCTCGACCGGCCTGGGTCGCGACCTGCCACAGGTGTTGCGCATCCTCAACGACCTGCCCGAACCGACCGCGTCATCGGCGTTCGCCCGTACGCTGCGGGCTGTCGTCGACTGGCGCGGTCAGGTGGTGACCATGCTGGACCGCTGTTACTTGACGCAGTCGGTTCCCGTTCAGCTGATCTGGGGTAGCTGCGACGCCGTGATCCCGGTCAGCCACGCCCGGATGGCGCACGCCGCGATGCCGGGATCGCAGTTGGAAATCTTCGACGGCTCCGGCCATTTCCCGTTCCACGACGACCCAGACCGTTTCGTCGAGGTGGTGGAGAAGTTCATCGACAGCTCCGATCCGGCGGTCTACGACCAGGAATACCTGCGCGGACTGCTGCGGGCGGGGATCACCGAAGGTGCGATCTCCGGATCGGCCCACACCCGGGTCGCGGTGCTCGACGCGATGGAAACCGACGAGCGCAGCGCGACCTGAGAGTCCTGCGCGCAGCGACCCGGCCAACGGCACTGGAATACGAAGTAGCATCGGGCCCATGGCCATCGACGTGACGGTGTTGCGAGTCTTCGCCGACCCTGACGGCAATCACGGAAACCCACTCGGTGTCGTCGACGCCAGCACCGTGGACCCCGACGATCGCCAGCGCATAGCCACCCAATTGGGTTACAGCGAAACTATTTTCGTCGACCTGCCCGCCCCGGGTACGAGCACGGCATACGCGCGTATCCATACTCCGGTCGTCGAGCTGCCGTTCGCCGGACATCCCACCGTCGGCGCGGCGTGGTGGCTTCGCGAGCAGGGCACTCCCGTCCACACGTTGCGGGTCCCGGCCGGCATCGTCCAAGTTGCCCACGACGACGACCTGACCTCCGTTCAGGCCCGTGCGGAGTGGGCACCCGAGTTCGCTGTCCACGACATCGGCTCCGTCGACGAGCTCCTGGCGCTCGACCCGTCGGAATATCCCGACGACATCAATCACTACCTGTGGACGTGGATCGACCGGGACAAGGGTGAGTTGCGGTCACGGATGTTCGCGACCGATCTTGGTGTGCCCGAAGACGAGGCCACCGGCGCCGCCGCCGTTCGGATCACCGACTACCTCAGTCGGGACCTGACGATCGTGCAGGGTAAGGGCTCGCACATCTATACCAAGTGGAGCGCCGAGGGTTGGGTGCGTGTCGCCGGCCGCGTCGTCAACGACGGCATCAAGCAGATCGACTGAATGGACCTTCGACAGCCGGTCAGCTGGCCGTCGGCTGCGGCGAATTCCGATGCGCTCGCAGCGCCTCGATTTCGCGCTCGAAATCCTCGGCCGAGGTGAATCCGCGATACACCGAGGCGAAGCGCAGGTAGGCCACCTCGTCGAGATCGCGAAGCGGCCCCAGGATGGCGAGTCCCACTTCGTGGCTGGGGATCTCGGGCGATCCCGCGGCGCGCACGGTGTCCTCGACCTGCTGTGCCAGCAGATTCAATGCGTCCTCGTCGACCTGACTGCCTTGGCACGCCCTGCGCACTCCCTTGATGACCTTTTCGCGGCTGAACGGCTCAGTGACACCGCTGCGCTTGACGACGGCCAGGATGGCGGTCTCGACCGTAGTGAACCGACGTCCGCACTCCGGGCATGATCGCCGCCGCCGGATGGCCTGGCCCTCGTCGGTTTCCCGCGAGTCGACCACACGCGAATCCGGGTGACGGCAGAACGGACAGTGCATCACCGCTCCTTCGCCGCGCCAACAGAGGACCAACTCGAACCTCTCCGAGCGTACCCGCGGCGGGTTGCGAAAGCCCAGCACCGGGCTGAACGGCACATAGTCGGCCGATCTGTCGGTGAACATGTCTGCGCAGCAAGCTGTTTGGCCGGCCGGTGACCGTCAGCCGACCGGCGCGATCAGTGTCTGGCCGGCGTCCAGTGCGGGCGAGTCGAGCTGGTTGAGCTCGCTGATCCGCTCCATCACCTGGCTCACGGGCGCGTCGGGGGCCACACGCATGGCGACGTGCTGCAGGCTTTCGCCGGTCTGGACCTGCACCACCGCGAGGCGCTCCGGCACCGCGGTCGACGTGGTGCCCACAACGCCGCCGAACTGCGCGACCAGGCCGAGCCACATCGTGATTCCCGCCGCGACCAAGGACAGGAGCACCGTGGTGGCGGGAGTGATCGGTCGCCGTCGGTGCGATGCTCGCGACATCAGCACGCCGGTTCCGCGATAGCGGACCGCCGCTCCGCCCGGCCGGGTGGCCGCGGGGTGCCGACGACGGGCGCCTGGAGGCCGGATACCGGTCCTGACCACGCGCGGGGCCTGGAATTCGTGGGTGTCGAGAACGGTCATCTGCCTGCCTTCCGATCCGCTGCTTTCGCTCTTGTGTTCGAAGATAGTCGATCACATGTTCGAAAGATAGAACGTGTGATCGAACTGTTGTGAAACGATAGGACAGGCCACCGACAGAAAATCGATGCGCGATTTCCGCGACTTCCTGAGGCACCCCGACTCCGACACGCCTCGAACACATGTTTGATTAATCGAGTGCCGCGGGTTACATTCGGCGGCATGGACTCCAGCAGCGATAATCGGGACGGCACAGGCGGGGCCAGATCTGTGGACTCTGGGCTCACCGAGCGTCAGCGCACCATCCTCGACGTGATCCGCGCATCGGTCACCAACCGTGGCTATCCACCGAGCATCAGGGAGATCGGCGATGCGGTTGGCTTGACCTCCACATCCTCAGTCGCGCATCAACTGCGCACGCTCGAACGCAAGGGCTACCTGCGGCGCGACCCCAACCGGCCGCGCGCCGTCGACGTGCGCGGCGCCGACGACCACGTGACTCCGATCGTCGCCACCGACGTCGCCGGCTCCGATGCCCTGCCGGAGCCGACGTTCGTACCGGTGCTCGGGCGCATCGCCGCGGGCGGGCCGATCCTGGCCGAGGAGGCCGTCGAAGACGTCTTCCCCCTGCCGCGCGAACTGGTCGGCGAGGGCTCGCTCTTCCTGCTCAAGGTCGTCGGCGACTCGATGGTCGACGCCGCGATCTGCGACGGCGACTGGGTGGTCGTGCGTCAACAGAACGTCGCCGACAACGGGGACATCGTGGCCGCGATGATCGACGGCGAAGCCACGGTGAAAACGTTCAAACGCACACGCGGGCAGGTGTGGTTGATGCCGCACAACCCGGCCTTCGATCCGATTCCAGGTAACGACGCCGCGGTGCTGGGCAAGGTCGTCACCGTCATACGGAAGATCTAGTCGGCCCGGACGAAGCCGTTCGTGCGCGCGAATTCCTCGCTGGAGAACCAGATTTCGGCTTGTACCTCATCGTATTCGGCCGAGGTGGGAAGCCAGTAGAGCCCCGACTGGGTGTCGGCCTTGATCGGGTAACCCTCGGGCGCCTGCCCGGAGTCACTGAACGGAAGGCGGAACGCCGGGCTGGGCACTTCCGGCTCGTCGATGACGATCTTGGCGTGACGGCCCGTGTCGGTCAGCGGATCCCGTTGCGGAGGTTCACGTTCCACCGACAAGGCGGGTATATCGCGTTCCTCGTACCCCATGTCGGGCTCCTCGAACAACGCGCCACGCTCGTCAGACGCCCCGTACAGCTCGTCGTCACGCTCTTCGGGTAGCGCGTCGCGCTCATCGGGTAGCGCGTCGCGGTCCTCGGGCGCACCGTCCTGCTCGCCGGCGGTCTCACCCGCGCCGGCGGCCAGGCGCTCCGCGGCGATGCCGGCCTCTCCGGAACTCTGTATCCGGGTCGGCGCGGTGTCGACATTGTCCGGGTTCTCCTCACCCGCGGCGAATGCCGACGTGTCCGAGGCACCACCGAAGTCCGGCGACGGCGCCTCCCAGGGATTGGCCGATGACGCCGAGCCCGACTCCCCCGACGCAGACAACGCGCCCAAACCCTCAGTGGCATACCGATCGCCGAACATCGCCGCGGACGGATCCCCGCCGCCCGCCCCGGCTGCCCCCGAACCCAGTGTGCTGTAGGCCTGTTCGGCCTCGGCGCCGTACGAGTCGTCGTAGTGGTCCTCGACGGGTCCGGGTCGATCGACGTCGTTACGACGCCGGTTGCGCAGGCTCGCAAACGCCACCAGGCCAACGAGGATGAGCACCGGCACGATCGCGAGCAGCCACCACCAGCTGAAGGCGAACCAGTTCCCGTCACCACCGGAGTCCGACGCACGCGGCGTGCCGGCCGTATCGGGGCCCTGCTCGGCGGGGACCTCCAGGCCGGCCAACTCGGTCGCGAGGTTGGGCGGCTCGGTGCTGAACTCACCGGTTGACCGATTCCAGTTGACCACGCCTCCGGTGAACCGCTGCGTGATGACGTCGCCCTTCTCGGACTGGTCGGCCATCGGTGCGCCGAGCGTCCCCTCCGCGCCGTCGAGCTTGTCCCACGCCGCACTCATCGCGCCGCGCACCAGCACAGCGCCGTGGTCCGGCGTCCAGAAGATCACCGGTTTGTCGTCGGCGGCGAAGCGCGCCATCCGGCTCGCGGTGGGCAGCCCGCCGTCGGCCTCACTGGCGATCGGAAATCCGAGATCCCCCTCGGGCCCACCGAGGCTTTCGTACTTGGCCAGGACCTGACCGGTGACGACTCGCGCCCCTGTCGCGGGACTGTAGAAGATTTTGCCGCCGGCGAAGTTCTGAGCCAGACCGTCGTCGCCTATCGGGTACGGCGGTCCCTCCGCGGCGCCGAGAGGGCCCAGCGGGCCTCCCGCCGCGCGGCGTGCCGCGTTGATCGCCGACGTCGCGTCGCCGGGGATCTGCAGGTCCGCCAATTGCCCGGCGAGGTCGGGCGGCACGGTGGTGAACGTCTTGTCGCGGGTGTTGTAGGTGATCTCGCCGCCGGTGAACTTCTGAGTGATCAGATCGCCGCGGTAAGTCTCGTCGTCGGCGGGCACACCGAGCGGTCCGGTGGAGCCGCCCAACTTGTCCCATGCCGCGTTGATCGGTCCCCGGACCACACGCGCGCCGGTGTCCTGGGTCCAGAAGATCACCGGGTTGTCGCTGGCGCTGAACGTGACGTTGAAGCTGCCGGGCGCCCGCCCTGGCCCGTCGTCCATGGTCGGGAATCCCAGGTCGCTGTCGGCAGGGCCGCCGAGCGATTCGTACTTCTCCAGGATCGCGCCGCGCATGATGTGAGCGCCGGTATCCGGGGTGAAGAAGATCTTGCCGCCCGCGAAGTTCTGCGCGAAGCCGTCGCCCACCGGGTACACGTCGCCCTGCCTGGGTCCCAATGGGCCGCCGTCACCGCCGCTGCCGTCCCAGGCCGCGGTGATCGCGGCGTTGGCGGCATCGGATTCCGGTGAGGCGCTCGCCACCGGCGGTAACAGTAGGGCCACGGCGCCCACGAGCAGACCGATCGCCATCCGGCCCAACACCGTGGTGCGCCGGCTGTTCTGCCCGATCATTCGACCTCCCGGGTCGGTACGAAATTTCGCTCGAATTTTTCGCACCCGTCCTCTATCTGTCGTCAGACGCCAATAACCAACGAACACGCCGATCTTCGGATGAAAATACCTGCCGACACTCCATTCGCTGTGGATAACCCCGCCGTGCCGCCTCGATTAATCGCGAACGCATCCCCCAATTTCGCGCCGCGGTCTCGTTGGCAGCGCAGCAATTAGTTTGCACGCGAGAGTGGGGAATGGCGGACATTCGCGAACTATTTGCACAAATCTTGGTAGCTACCAGGCAATGTCTCGTGCGATCGACGACCCGTGCACGCGATTGCGGCCGAATTTCCATTCGCTATCCGTGAGCGCCGATGGATAACCGACCGGTTCGTCGGCCGGACCGGGCCGGCCGGTGTCCGCGCTTAGACTGACGCCATGCCTGCCCCGGTCAGCCTGACGCACTGGGGAGCCTTCGCCGCCGACATGCGAGACGGCGACATCTACGCGGTCAGACCGTTCGAGGGCGACGGGGACCCCTCACCGTTGCTGGGCAATCTGCCGGGATCACTTCGGCACCACTCGCGGATAGCCACACCTGCCGTACGCCGCGGCTGGTTGCGCGACGGGCCGGGTCCGACCACTCGGCGCGGTGACGACGAGTTCGTCGCCGTCACATGGGACCAGCTGACCGAACTGCTCGCCGACGAGTTGCGCCGTGTCATCGAAACGCACGGTAACGAGGCGATCTTCGGCGGTTCGTACGGCTGGTCGAGCGCGGGCCGATTTCACCACGCCCAGAGCCAGGTCCACCGCTTCCTGAATCTCCTTGGTGGCTACACGTTTTCCCGTCACTCCTACAGCCTCGGCGCGACAGGAGTGATCATGCCGCGCGTCGTCGGCACGCACGACGACCTGTTCAAGCGGTCCACCGCGTGGGACGTCATCGTCGAGCACACCGAACTTCTCGTGCGCTTCGGCGGGCTGGCGCTGAAGAACACGGCGATCAACCACGGTGGGACCACCGCACATCCGGCGCGCGATGCGCTGCGACGCTATCGAGCTCGCGGCGGAGAGATCGTGTCGTTCTCACCTCTGCGCGATGACGTCGACGGTGAGTGTGAATGGTTCGCGCCGGTGCCTGGCACCGACGTGGCTATCATGCTCGCGCTCGCCTATGTGCTGGCCACAGAGGGGCTGGCCGACCGAGACTTCCTGGCCACGTACTGCACCGGTTATGAGCGCTTCGAGCGCTATCTCCTCGGAGCGGACGACGGTGTGCCGAAAACTCCTCGGTGGGCGACAGCGATCTCCGGCATACCCGCCGACGACTTGGTCCGCTTGGCCCGGCGGATGTCGCAGCACCGCACGATCGTCACGGTCAGTTGGTCACTGCAACGCGCACGACACGGCGAACAGGCGCCGTGGATGGGTTTGACGCTGGCCGCCATGCTGGGGCAGATCGGCATTGCGGGTGGCGGATTCGGGCACGGCTACGGCTCGATGAACGAGCCCGGCCTGCCGCCGCTGCGGACCGGATTGCCAAGGCTTCCACAGGGCATCAATCCCGTGCGGACGTTCATTCCGGTCGCCGCGATCAGCGATCTGCTGTTGCGGCCCGGTGAGCCGTTCGACTACAACGGCCAACGGCTCGTCTTCCCCGACATCAGATTGGTGTACTGGGCGGGCGGTAACCCCTTCCACCACCACCAGAACATCCCGCGGTTGCGGCGCGCACTCGGTCGCGTCGACACGCTCGTTGTGCACGAACCCTATTGGACCGCAATGGCCAAACACGCCGATATCGTCGTGCCGTCGACGACATCGTTCGAACGCGACGACTATTCGGGCTCGCGCAACGATCCCATGCTGATGGCGATGCCTAAGCTCGCCGAACCGTTCGCCCAATCACGCGACGACTACGCGACTTTCGCCGCGCTGGCGGATCGACTGGGCTTCGGCGGCCAGTTCACCGAGAGCCGTACACCGCGGCAGTGGCTGGCCCATCTGTACGAGAAGTGGGCGGCCGAACTGGATTTCGCTATACCGACGTTCGAGAACTTCTGGAGGCGCGGGCGGCTGCGGTTGCCTGTCGAGGAGGGCCTCACCCTGCTGGCCGACTTCCGCGCCGATCCCGTCACCCACCGACTCGGCACTCCGAGTGGCTTGATCGAGATCTTCTCCGCCGACATCGACGGCTTCGACTACGCCGACTGTGCCGGACACCCGAAATGGTTTGAACCCGCCGAATGGCTGGGCGGCCCACGAGCAGCCGACTATCCTCTGCACCTGCTGGCCAACCAACCGGCGTCTCGGCTGCACGGTCAACTGGACGGCGGAGCGGTCAGCCAGAAGTCGAAAGTTCAAGGGCGCGAGCCGATCCGGATGCACCCGCGGGACGCCGCCGCCCGCAGCCTCGTCGACGACGACGTGGTGCGGGTGTTCAACGACCGCGGAGCGTGCCTGGCCGGCCTGGTGATCGACGATCGCCTGCGGCCCGACGTCGTGCAGTTGTCGACCGGGGCCTGGTTCGACCCTGTCGATCCGGCCGACCCGGATTCAATGTGCGCCCATGGAAATCCAAACGTGCTGACCGACGACGTGGGTACCTCGTCGCTTGCGCACGGCTGCACGGGCGCACATGTGCTGGTGCAGGTGGAGAAGTACACCGGCGACCTGCCGCCGGTGCGGGCACACGAGCCGCCCGTGATCGACGGGCTGTGAGGCTTCTCACGGATGAAAGTTGTCCGATTAGCGAAACCGTGTTTCGGGTATTGGACGGTCACACCGACCGATCGGCAAGGAGGAAGCCGCAGTGTCCGACAACAAGAACAGTGGGCCCGAAGAGGCCATCAAGGGCGTCGTCGAAGGCGCCAAGGGCAAGGCCAAAGAGGTGCTGGGCGCGGTCGCGGGTCGCGACGACCTGTACCGCGAGGGCAAGGCCCAGCAGGACAAGGCAGATGCGCAGCGCGACGCTGCACAGAAGGAAGCCGAAGCCGAGAGCGCCCGTGCGGCGGCCAAGACCGCCGAGAAGCGGCAGGAATCCGAGCAGCGGCCGACGGACGACCGGTAGATTTTTTCAAGCGAGAGGCGCAGAGGCACAACCTCTGCGCCTCTTTGCATGCTCAGAGGCCCGCAGGAACGGGTCAGAACGTCGCGTACTCGCGCAAGGCGGCCGCCAGTGGAACCGGAACCCGGGCCTTGATCCTCGTCCCCTCGGGGGTGTGTTCGGTGGCATCGACGCGACCATCGGCGTGCACGCGGTTGACCAGATCGCCGCGCTCGTAAGGGATCGTCACGTCGACCACGGTGTCGGTGGGTGTGATCAGCTCGGCCATCCGCTGCTGCAAACGCTCCAGCCCGTCACCGGTGCGCGCTGAGACGAACACCGCATCGGGCAGGGCCCGGCGCAGCTGCGCCAACGTCAAAGCGTCGGCGGCGTCGATCTTGTTGACCACCAACAGTTCCGGTGCCGGAGCGCCGTTGTCGACCGAATTGGACGTCTGCCCCGGCGTGGTTCCGGTGATCACCTCGTTGATCACCGTGCGCACGGCGTTGATCTGAGCGAGCGGATTCGCGTCGGATCCGTCGACGACATGCACCAGCAGGTCGGCGTCGACGACCTCCTCCAGTGTGGAGCGGAAGGCCTCCACGAGCTGGGTGGGCAGGTGACGGACGAACCCGACGGTGTCGGTCAGCACGAACGGCCTGCCGTCGGCGAACTCGCCTCGGCGCGTTGTCGGTTCGAGTGTTGCGAACAACGCGTTCTCCACCAGCACGCCCGCTCCGGTGAGCGCGTTGAGCAGGCTGGATTTGCCCGCGTTGGTGTAACCCACGATCGCGACCGAGGGCACCTCGCTGCGCCGCCTGCCGCCGCGCTGGGTGTCGCGGATCTTCTTCATGTCCTTGATGTCGCGGCGCAGCTTGGCCATCCGCTCGCGGATACGGCGGCGGTCGGTCTCGATCTTGGTCTCACCCGGACCGCGCAAACCCACGCCGCCACCCGCGCCGCCGGCACGTCCGCCGGCCTGCCGAGACATCGACTCGCCCCAACCGCGCAGCCTGGGCAGCATGTACTCCATCTGCGCCAAGGTGACCTGCGCCTTGCCCTCCCGACTGGTCGCGTGCTGGGCGAAGATGTCGAGGATGAGCGCGGTGCGGTCGATGACCTTGACCTTGACCGCCTTCTCCAGAGCGGTCAGCTGGGCGGGGCTGAGCTCACCGTCGCAGATGACGGTGTCGGCACCCGTCGCGAGCACGATCTCGCGAAGCTCGGCGGCCTTGCCCGAGCCGATGTAGGTGGAGGCGTCGGGCTTGTCGCGGCGCTGGATGACACCCTCGAGCACTTCCGAGCCCGCGGTTTCGGCAAGTGCGGCCAGCTCGGCCAGGCTGGCCTCGGCGTCGGCGGCACTGCCTTCGGTCCAGACGCCGACCAGCACCACACGTTCCAGGCGCAGCTGGCGGTACTCGACCTCGGAAACGTCGGTCAGTTCGGTCGACAAACCGGCCACGCGGCGCAGCGCCGTGCGGTCTTCGAGAGCCAACTCGCCCGCGCTCGGGGCGCTGTGAGTTGAAGGATCGGGATACGTCATAGGCGAATAGAGATTCGCACGGAAATCACTTTTCATGCACCCCAATTAACGTTGCGCAACGCGCCACCATTCCTCGGACAGCTCGCCGTGGGCCACCAGGACCGACGGGCCGCGCAGAAAACTACTGGCCTCGGTGACCGTGACCGAGACTTCGCCGCCCGGAATGCGGACCTCGAGGCTGCCGGTTGCCGCGCCGGAGTACGCCAACGCGGCGACCGCGGCCGCGACGGTGCCCGTTCCGCACGACCGGGTCTCCCCGACACCACGTTCGTGCACCCGCATCGTCACCGCGCCGTCCACGGGTGCGGTCAACACCTCGATGTTGACGCCCTCCGGGAACTGCGCGGCGTCGAAGGACACCGGCGCACCGACGTCGAGGGCGGTCAGCTCCTCGAACGTCAGATCGGGGTCGACGCAGGCCAAGTGCGGGTTGCCGACGTCGACAGCAAGGCCGGCGAACGGCCTGCCGCCGACGATCGCCTCCCCGGTGCCCAACTGGTTCACCTTGCCCATTTCGACGGTGACGTCGGCGTTCGTCGCGTCGCAGTGGTGCAACACCACCGGCCGGGGACCTGCCAGCGACCCGACCACGAAGTCGTCGCGGCTCTCCAAGCCGCTGGCGCGCAGATAGTGCGCGAACACGCGGACCCCGTTGCCGCACATCTGCGCGATCGACCCGTCGGCGTTGCGGTAGTCCATGTACCAGTCCTCGCCGGCGACGCCCTCCGGGAACTGTTCGAACAAACCGGCACGCTGCGCGGCCTGCGCGGTGGTCACCCGCAGCACACCGTCGGCGCCCAACCCGCGGCGCCGGTCGCACAGCGCCGTCACCGCCGCCGGGGCCAGCGTCAGCTCGAAGTCGAGGTCGGGCAGCAGCACGAAATCGTTCTGCGTGCCGTGTCCCTTGGCGAACCTCACGTGTTCAGGGTACGTCTCGCCACACCCGCAGCGTCTCCTCCGCGAGGCCGCGGCCGGCGCCGTCCAGCCAGGCGATGCGGTGGTCACGGCGGAACCAGGACCGTTGCCTGCGGACATAGCGGCGGGTGCCGACGAACGTCGGCTCGCGTGCCGCCGAGCCGTCGCCACCGGCGTCGAGGTCGGCGAGGACCTGCGCATAACCCAGCGCCCGCGACGCGGTGACCCCCTCACGCAGCCCGCCTTCCAGCAGCGCGCAAACCTCGTCGACGAGTCCGTCAGCGAACATCTTGTCGGTTCGCTGAGCTAGTCTTTCGTCCAGAAGCGTTGTGGGCCAGTCGAGTCCGATGATCGCGGTGTCCCAGCGCGGTGCGCCGATGGTGGGAAACGACGCGGCGAACGGCCGACCGGTCAGTTCGACCACCTCGAGCGCGCGCACGATTCGTCGTCCGTCGGTGGGCTGGATGGAGGTGGCGGCGTCGGGGTCCACGCGGGCCAGTTCCTGATGCAGTGCGGCCGCCCCGATCTCCGCGAGCCGGTGCTCCCAGCGTGCGCGCACCGCCGGGTCGGTGGCCGGGAACGTCCAGTTGTCGAGCAGCGATTGGACATACATCATCGAACCGCCCACGATGACGGGCACCGCACCGCGATCGAGGATGGCCTCGATGTCGTCGGCGGCCGACTGCTGATAGCGGGCCACGCTCGCGGTCTCGGTCACCTCGAGCACGTCGAGCTGATGGTGCGGTATCCCGCGCCGCTCCTGAACCGTCGACTTCGCGGTTCCGATGTCCATGCCGCGGTACATCTGCATCGCATCGGCATTCACGATCTCGCCGTCGAGCCGTTCGGCCACGTCCAGCGCCAGCGCCGACTTACCGGTCCCCGTCGGTCCGATGATCGCGATCGGCCGCGTCATCGTGTCCGAGCGCTCATCGTGGCTGCCACAGGCCCGTGAAATAACCGACGCCGTACGGCGCACCGCGGTACAGCTCCTTGGCCGACCGCGGGCCGGGACCGACCAACCCGGCCAGCACCCCGAAGGCGACCCGCCCCACCACCGACGCGGGCAATCGGGCAAGCGGCGCGGTCTCGCCGCCGGCCAGCGCATCGTCGAGCGCGGCTTGTACGGCGACCGAGTCCGGGTCGAAACCGCCCGGCGCCGACGGCGTCAACGTGTTGGCTCCGTCGGCGACGACGAGGACGCCGACGGGGTTGCCCCCCTCCCCGATCTCGGCGCGCAGCCGCTCGCCGTGGGCCAGCGCGGCGTCGATGTCGTGGCCCTCGCTGAAGACCCGCACCTCGGCGGAGGCCTCGGAGCGGGCCGCACCGCGCACCCAGCCGGTGATCAGGGCGCACAACGGCATCGCGACCGGATCGCCGTCGCCGCCTGGAGACAACGCGACCCTGACGTCGACGCCGTAACCGGCGAACGTCCCGGCCTGATCGGGACCGACGACCTGATCGCAGGGCCCAACCCCGACCGCGACCCAGCGCGACGGAAGGCCGGCCACCGCGGTGAACACCGCCTCGCGCAGGTCGGCCAGCTCCGGCGCGGCGCCTCCGGCGAGTTCGGGCACCATGACCGGTGCCGACGGGACGATCGCGATGGCGCTCAGCACGCCGTCCACGCTAATGCGATGCGGGCTGGGCGGCGGTGGCGGCTTCGCCGCGGGCGAGCGCGGCCGTCGAAACCACCATCACCACCACCGCGACGATCAGCACCAGCCAGCCCTCCTCGCCCGGCCGCAGCGTCTCCCCCAGCACGACCACGCCGAGCACCGCGGCGACCACCGGTTCGGTGACCGTCATCGTCGGCAGCGACGCGGTCAGCGACCCGGCGCGAAACGACGCCTGCTGCCACGCCGTACCCGCGACCGCCACGACCACCCAGACGTACAGCTCGGGGGTCCGCAGCAGGGCTTCGAGCCCGTCCCCGAGACGGTCGACCACACCCTTGGTCAACACGGCGAACAACCCCCACAACGCTCCGGACACCAGCGCCAGTAGCACCGCGCTGACGGGTCCCTTCCAGATGCCGGCGCCGATGACGCACAACGCCAACGCCGGAACGAGCACCACCAGCACCGCGGTCCAGGTTTCCCACGAGGCCCGAGAGTCCCCCTCGGTCGGGTTTCCGACCGTCACGATCACGACGACCGACGCTGCCAGCAGCGCCGCCCACGTCCACTGCCAAGGCGTCACCCGCTGATGCGAGAGCCGGGCGTGGATCGGCAGTGCGAACAGCAGCGAGGTCACCAGGATCGCCTGGACGAGAAGCACCGACCCCACGCCCAGCGCGGCGGCCTGCAACGCGAACCCGGCGGCGGCCACGAAACTGCCCAGCCACCACTGCCGGTCGCGCAGCAGCCGGGTGAACAGCTCCAGATGACCGACCGGCTCGTCGGCGACCTCATGGGCCTGCCGCTGGTGGATCACGTCGCCGATCGCCACGAACACAGCGGCGCCCAGGGCCAGCACGACGGCCAGATCGACCCCAGCGCTCATGCCGGCCATCGCAGTCCTTTCGTAGTTGTCGCGACGAGCCTAGGCAGGTCATCGGGGAAAGCCGTGCGCACGCGCCCCGGCGACCTGTTTGAATAGCGTTCGGACAGCGATCAGGCGCCGCGTTGCGCGGCAGGTACGCGGTACGCCGCGGAGGGCACGAGGATTACCGACATGACGACCAGCCAGCCAGGGGGCCAGTCCTCCTCGCCGAAACCCGCTCCCCGACCCGGACCGCTGCGTCCCGGACCCGTGCCGCGGCCGGGCCGACCGGGGCCGACGGTGGCCGCGCCCCCGACCAGCGATCCACACCGGTTCGGCCGCGTCGACCCCGACGGCACGGTGTGGCTGATCACCGGCTCGGGTGAACGGATCATCGGATCGTGGCAGGCCGGCGACACCGAGGCCGCCTACGCGCACTTCGGCAGGCGCTTCGACGACCTGCAGACCGAGGTCGCGCTGATGGAGAGCCGGCTCGAGACCGGCACCGGGGACGCCCGCAAGATCAAAACGGCCGCGCAGTCGCTGGCCGAGACCCTGCCGACGGCCCACGTGCTCGGCGACGTCGACGCGATCGCCGAGCGCCTGCAGGCGATCATCAACCACGCCGACGAGACGGCGCAGGCCGAGAAGGCCAGGCGCGAAGAGTTGCGCGCCGCGCAGACCGCCCGCAAGGAGGCGCTGGCCGCCGAGGCCGAGGACATCGCCGCCAACTCCACCCAGTGGAAGGCCGCAGGCGACCGGCTGCGGGAGATCCTCGACGAGTGGCGCACGATCACCGGGCTGGACCGCAAGACCGATGACGCCCTGTGGAAGCGCTATTCGGCGGCGCGCGAGCAGTTCAACCGCAGGCGCGGTTCGCATTTCGCCGAACTCGACCGCGAACGCGCCGGCGCCCGGCAGGCCAAGGAGGCGCTGTGCGAGCGCGCCGAGGGAATGGCCGACTCGACGGACTGGGGTCCCACGAGCGCGGCGTTCCGCGAACTGCTGAACGAATGGAAGGCGGCGGGCCGCGCGGCCAAGGACGTCGACGACGCGTTGTGGCAGCGGTTCAAGGCGGCTCAGGACAAGTTCTTCGGGGCGCGCAATGCGGCCAGCGCCGAGCGTGACGCCGAGTTCCGCGCCAACGCGCAGGCCAAGGAGGCGCTGCTGGCCGAGGCGGAGAAGATCGACACCTCCGATCTCGACGCGGCGCGCGCCGCGCTGCGGGTGATCGGCGACAAGTGGGACGCCATCGGCAAGGTGCCCCGCGAACGCGGCGCCGAGTTGGAGCGGCGTCTGCGCGCGGTGGAGAAGAAGGTCCGCGAGGCGCCGACGCACGGTGTCGATCCCGAAGCCCAGGCGCGTGCCGACCAATTCCGGGTCCGCGCAGAGCAATACGAGCGTCAAGCGGAGAAGGCCGCCGCCGCCGGCCGGGACAAGGACGCCGCGGAGGCGCGCGCCAGCGCCGAGCAGTGGCGGCAGTGGGCGGACGCGGCCGCCGAGGCGCTCGGCAAGACCAGCTGAACGCTCAGCAGTCGGTGGAGATCTCGAACGGCGCGGTGGTGCGTTCGCCCGGATCGTCGTGGAAGAACCCGACTGCCGTGCCGGTGATCGTGAACTTGCCGTCCACCAGGCTGGCTTCGGCCTCACCGGTGGTCCCGTCCCAAAAGCTGCCCGTGAACCCACCCAGGTTCTTGATCTGCACCGAGCGCGCGACGACCGGATCCCCGGTGCGAACCTGGGCGATCAGGCCGGGCGTCTGCTCGAGCGTCTCGAGATTCCACAGCCAGCCCACCTGGGTGCAATCGACGAGGTGCCCGCCGGCATCCTTCCCGTCGATGCTCACATGGACGAGGTGCTTGGCCAGCAGTTCCGGGCCCGACGCGCATCCCGTCGGGATCATCAGCACGGCTGCTGTTGCAACGGCAAATCGTTTGTCCATGGTGCCGCCTCGATGACTTCCCGGCTACTCGTCTTCGCCGGGCGTTGACATTCGCATTCCCCACGGAGATTTGCTGTATACCTCCGGCGTATGGCCGGCAGCCATTGCGGGTATCACTTTGACCCGACTCCCGAAGGTCCGGTCATGGTCGAAGATGTCAGCGTCGCGCGCACCGCGGCAGCACTGTTGCTGACCGCGGGGCTCTCCGGCTGCTCTTCCGCACCGCCGGCTTCACCCGATCCCATGGGCGGCACCGCGACGATGTCCATCAACTCGCATCCCACCGGTGATCGGTACTACGTCAGCTGCGCCAAGGTGAAGTGGCTGCTGACCATCGAAAGCGGGGACACCGACAGGGGTTTCACGGCCATCGTCGATACGGACGACGGCCCCGACGCGCAGGTCGTCAAGATCCGCGACCTCGGCGGATTCACCGGTTCCGCATGGACCGGTGGCGTCGGTCAACTGCGAGCAACCCGCGACAACGGCCGAATCACGATCAGCGGCACCGGGTACGGGTACTTCGCCGACGACCCTCACCGCCCAGCGACAGCGGCCTTCGACATAACTGCCGGATGCTAGCCCGGTCGCGAGAGTGAGCCCGTGCGCGAACCGATCGTCACCGTCGTTTGTTCACGGTCACCCCCGCGCATGAACACCATCGATTGCTCGGACCCCGGCTGCGTCTGGCGCAAGCCACCCAGTAGGTCCTCGACAGAATGCACCGGTTTGCCGGCGAACTCGACGATCACGTCGCCGGGCCGAAGCCCCGCGAGGGCAGCCGGTGCGCCGGGATCGACGCTGGTCACCAACGCACCGCCGTCGACCTGCACACCCCGCAGCTGCTGGATCGCCGGGGTCAGCCGGCCCAGGGAGATACCGAGGTACGGGTGCGTGGCTTCGCCGTCGGCGAGGAGTTGATTCGCCACATCGAGCACCGTTGCCGCGGGAATCGCGAACCCCAACGACACCGCGCCCACCGCCGGCGGAATGTACGCCTCGTTGATCCCCACGACCCGTCCCTCGGCGTCGAGCAAGGCGCCGCCGGAGTTACCCGGCGAGATGGGCGCGTCGGTCTGGATCAAATCCACCAACGACTGAGTTTTCGCCGCCGAGCCGGGGATGTCCCGGTGCAGACCCGAGATGACGCCGACGGTCACGGAGTTCTGGAACCCCAGCGGACTCCCGATCGCGACGGCGACCTCGCCGGGCCGGGGCAGATCTTCGCGGAACCGCGGCACCGGCATGTCCTGGCCTTGCGTGCGCACGACGGCCAGGTCGGTCACCTCGTCCGTGCCCACCACGACGCCGGGCGAACGTTCCTCGTCGGCGGTTATGACGGTCACTTCGCGGGCGTCGCCGACGACATGGGCATTGGTCACCACGACGTCGGGGCGTAGCACCACGCCGCTGCCGACACCGCCGTCGCGCTCGACCGTCACCACGCTCGGACTGACGCGTTCCACCAGATCGGCGTAGCCGGTGCGGTCCAGCGCCGAAGGTGGAGAAGCCTCGGTCAACGGCGTCGCCGCCGGAGTCGGTGTCGACGCCGGAGCCGATGTCGACGCGTCCTGTGGACTGGACTGCAGCGTGCATCCGGCGACCGCGACGAGAGCTGCCGCGGCGGCCGCTCCGACACGAAAATGCCTGGTCTGCAAAGGTTTACCTCCTGAATTCAGTATGCACACGGCACGGACCGGCCGCCGGCGATAGCAGCGGCTCGGACTGCCGAGGCGGTGCACGGGCCGGCTAGGGGGACCGCTTGGCTCGCTTCCAGCGAGCACCCAGCACGAGCGCGCCGGCGGCAGCAACGACACCGGCGACCGCCAGCGTGATCGTCCATATCCGCCGGTCCTCGAGATTCATCTGACACAGCCGCGTGAAGTCGGTGTCGGCGACCACCCCACCGGGAACCGGGATGTTGGCTGCGCTGCCGTCGTCGTGCGCGCGGGCGGCGGACAAGTCGGGCGCCACGGCGCTGCCGCACTCGATCGTCAGATTCTCGGGTGATGCCGAAACCGGAGTGAACAAGCCCGCGACGCCGACGATCGCCGCGACGACACCAACGAAAAGCACTATCCGTAGCACAATCATGCACCTGACATACCCATTGCCGCGGATTCCTCGCGGCAAGATTGCCGCAGCCGCTCCAGCGTCGCGCCGAGCAGCCGCGATACCTGTACCTGCGAAACACCGAGGCGCCGGCCGATTTGGCTCTGCGGCAGGTTCTCACAGAACCGCAGCCGCAGGATCAGCCGTTCACGCTCGGTGAGCGTGCTCACCAGTCCGGCGACGGTCAGCGCGTCCTCGACGCTGCTGTAGCGCGGGTCGTCGAGGCCCTGCCGTGCGGCGGCCGGTTCGGATTTCCCATCACCGGGTGCCGCCGCGTCGAGTGACGACGGTCGGTACGCGACAGCCGCGTCGACCGACTGCACCACCTCGTCTCGGTCGACACCGAGCTCGGCGGCCAGTTCGGTGGCCGTCGGCGCTCGGCCGAGACGCTGTGACATCGGACCGATCGCGGCGCGCACGCGCTGGCGGGTGTCCTTGATCCTGCGGGGCACGTGTATGACCCACGTGTGGTCGCGGAAGTGGCGGCGAACCTCGCCCATGATCGTCGGTACGGCGTAGCCGAGAAACGGCCCCTTACTTGGGTCGTAGCGGTCGATCGCCTTGATCAGGCCCAGCCGGGCCACCTGCCTCAGGTCGTCGGCCGATTCGCCGCGGCCGGCGAAGCGGCCCGCGATATGGTCGGCCAGCGGCAAACATCTGGTGATGATCTTGCAACGAAGCGAGTCCCGTCGCGCCCCCTCCGGCGTGCGGCGCAGCTCGCAGCACTGCGGGTGCACGTCGTCGTAGTCGTCTTCGTGAGTCCCCGCCGCGCCCGTGTCGCCCGTCGGTTCCACGGAATCGACGCGATTGGCAGCCTCCAGCAGGGCCGATACCATGACGGCCTCCCCTCTCGGTATTGACGTCGGGCCGGCCCGTCCACCGTTCGACTGGGTGCTGTCGACCGACCTGTAAGTGCAGACTATCGGCGCAGGAATAACGCAACCTGAAAGGAATCTGATAAGAACCCGTGAACCCGGACTCGTAAATTCAGCAAACAGAAGTAGGCGCAGTGGGCCCAGTGCGCCGATCGGCCGCCGAACGTATAGGGACGCGGTTCGCGGGCAACTCTTCTCACCATGCAAGCTCTCACCGTTGACCCGACCAAAGCCCAGTCTCCGCGAGTGGAAGACCTCGCCGATCCCACTTCCGGGTCGACTGGCTGTGCCTGCCGCACTTCGACTCGCCGGCATGCTTTGCCGCGAGATAGGCAACTCAGATGAAGACACTTACCGTTTCACGGCGTCGCGTTGCGGCGGCCGGTTTGGTGACGAGCGTGTTGGTCGCCGGTTGCGGCGGCGATCCGAACATGGACTCGTCGAACCGGGGCGCGGGTTCGGAGACCGAGACGACGTCGGTCGAGAATGCCTTCATCGTGCCGCGCTTCATACCGGGGTCGTGCGCCATCCAGGTCGGCGATGCGGCGGCGCTCACGTTCACGGTGACGAACAACCGGATCACCGAGCCCGAACGCCTGCTCGGCATCGAGACGCCCGCCGCCGAGGCGATTCGGCTCTCTCCCGATGCGACGCTGCAGATTCCGCCCGAGACGTCGATCGCCGCCGGCCAACCGATCGAAGACGTCACCGACGGCGCCGCAGACTACCCCTTCACGGCCAGAGTCGAGGGGCTTCGGGAATCGGCGACGCCGGGCAAGTCGGTGGACATGACGTTTCACTTCGACAAGCAGGGCGACCTCGTGATGAAGGTTCCGATCGAGGCCTGTCCCACTCAGAAGTAGGCCATTCGGTGTGGCCGCCGTGGGGTGGGTCAGCCGTCGGTCGAGCCGTCGGTCGAGCCGTTGTCGTCGTCGAGGTTCTCGAGCAGACCCTTCTTCTGTTGCTCCGCGGCGGCCCTGCGCCGTTCCTCCTCGGCGGCCGACTGCAGCGCGGTGCGTGCCCACACCGCCCTGGCCCAGTGGAACGTCACGACCGCGACCGCGATCCACGCGATGATCAGCCCGATGCCCGGTCCCGGGTAGCGGTCGGGGGCGGTTTGGCGCGACCACACCGCCAACAAACCGAGAAGCGTCGCCACCGTGGAACCCGCCAGCGCGATCCAAGCCAGCGCCCAGCGCCGGGTGAGCAGGGCGAGCATCGAGAAGCCGACGCCGAACACCAGTACCAGCCAAGCGAATACGCGTAACGGCAGGGTGATCCCCTCGCGCAGCGCCGTTTCACCGCCGAGGAGCACATCCAGACCGCGCGCGTCGCCGGTGTGCGGCAGGATGAACGACACCAGAAGCACGAACACCCCGATGGCGATCACCAGAGCTCGTGCGCCGGGGTCGATCTCGCCCGCGACGCGCCGCTCGACGGCCTCGATGTCGCCCTTGAACTCGTCAAAACCGTTGTCGTCGGGAGCCGTCACCGTGTGCATCCCGTCGCGGTAGCGGGTGTCGTAGGCGCGCCGATGCCCGGCATGCCCAGGCCGACGCCGGTGCGCGGGCGCCGGCCTTCGGAGTGGGCGTCGCCCGCCCGGGTGCGCCGATGGCTGTGCACGGCTGAATCGGCGATCAGGTGGTGCGGAGCGGCACCGGTCACGGTCGAGGTCACGACGTCGCCGGGGCGGATCTCGAGTCGCTGCGGGTTGAAGTGCACGAGGCGGCCGTCGCGGGCCCGACCCGACATTCTGGCCGTCGTGGCGTCTTTGCGGCCCTCACCGGCGGCCACCAGGACTTCGACGGTATGGCCGACCAAAGCGTGGTTCTCCTCGAGAGAGATCCTCTCCTGGAGGTCGATCAAACGTTGATAGCGTTCGCTCACAACGGCTTTGGGGACCTGATTGGGTAACTCGGCGGCGGGGGTGCCGGGTCGCTTGGAGTACTGGAAGGTGAACGCGCTGGCGAACCGCGCCTGCTCGACGACGTCGAGCGTGGCCTGGAAGTCCTCCTCGGTCTCACCCGGAAAACCGACGATGAGGTCGGTGGTGATCGCCGCGTGCGGTATCGCGGCGCGGACGCGGTCGATGATGCCGAGGTAGCGCTCGGCGCGGTAGGACCGTCGCATCGCCCGCAGAATGCGGTCGGATCCGGATTGCAGCGGCATGTGCAGCGTCGGGCAGACATTCGGTGTCTCGGCCATCGCGGCGATCACGTCGTCGGTGAACTCCGCGGGGTGCGGTGAGGTGAACCGCACCCGTTCGAGTCCGTCGATGCCGCCGCAGGCGCGCAGCAGCTTGGCGAACGCGCCGCGGTCCCGCGGTTCTTCGGGGTCGGCGAAGGACACGCCGTAGGCGTTGACGTTCTGGCCGAGCAGCGTGATCTCGAGCACGCCTTGTTCGACGAGTGTCTGCACCTCGGCGAGCACGTCACCGGGCCGCCGGTCGACTTCTTTGCCGCGCAGGGCGGGCACGATGCAGAACGTGCAGGTGTTGTTGCAGCCCACCGACACCGACACCCAAGCGGCATATGCGGATTCGCGCGCGGCGGGCAGCGCCGACGGGAACTCCTGGAGCGCCTCGACGATCTCGACCTGGGCCGCGTTGTTGTGTCTGGCGCGCTCGAGCAGCGTGGGCAACGACCCGATGTTGTGGGTGCCGAACACCACGTCGACCCACGGCGCCCGGTCCAGCACGGCGGCCCGGTCCTTCTGCGCCAGGCAGCCGCCGACAGCGATCTGCATATCCGGGTTGGCCTGCTTGCGCGGCGCCAGGTGGCTGATGTTGCCGTAAAGCTTGTTGTCAGCGTTCTCGCGGACGGCGCAGGTGTTGAACACAACGACGTCGGCGTCCTCGCCCTCGGCGGCGCGTTGGTATCCGGCGCCCTCCAGCAACCCCGAGAGTCGCTCGGAGTCGTGCACGTTCATCTGGCAGCCGTAGGTACGGACCTGGTATGTGCGGGTCGTCGCCGGCGCATGCGAGGACTCGTCGGTCGCGTGCGGGCGAACGGCCCGCTCGGCCGCTCCCTCTCGCGTCACCATCGAAGTCACGGCCCCATGGTACGGACCGGGCGATGCGCCGACCCGGGCGGATTGTCGAGTTCCGGGCAGGCATGCCCTTCCCTCGGTAAGGTCTGCACCCATGAAGACCAGCGAGTCGGACGGAAAAGAGGTCGATCCGACTCAGTCAAGCGTGCCCATGATCTCGATCTCGGACGTCAACAAACACTTCGGCAACCTGCATGTGCTCAAAGACATCAACCTCGAGGTGGAGCGCGGCGAGGTGATCGTGGTGCTCGGTCCATCGGGCTCGGGCAAGTCGACGTTGTGCCGCACCATCAATCGGCTCGAGCCCATCGATTCGGGCACCATCACGATCGACGGCGAGGTGCTGCCCGAGGAGGGGCGCAAGCTCGCCGAGTTGCGGTCTGACGTGGGTATGGTGTTCCAGTCCTTCAACCTGTTCGCCCACAAGACGATCCTCGAGAACGTCACGCTGGCTCCGATGAAGGTGCGCAAGAAGTCCAAGAACGAGGCCCGCGAGAAGGCGATGCAGCTACTCGAGCGGGTGGGTATCGCCAACCAGGCCGACAAGTACCCGGCGCAGCTGTCCGGCGGGCAGCAGCAGCGGGTGGCGATCGCGCGGTCTCTGGCAATGAACCCGAAGGTGATGCTGTTCGACGAACCGACCAGCGCGCTGGACCCCGAGATGATCAACGAAGTGCTCAACGTGATGACGTCGCTGGCCAAAGACGGGATGACGATGCTGGTCGTGACGCACGAAATGGGTTTCGCCCGCGGCGCGGCAAACCGGGTGGTGTTCATGGCCGATGGCGCGATCGTCGAAGCGGCCGAACCCCAGCAGTTCTTCACCAACCCGCAAAGCGAGCGTGCCAAGGACTTTCTCGGCAAGATCCTTCACCACTAGTCGAAAGGAATCTCCAATGCCATCCTTTTCCAAGCGCGTTCTGGGAGCGCTCGCGCTCGCTGTCGCGCTGCCACTGTCTGTGACCGCATGCGGCGGGGGCGACGAGGGCACGATCGTCATCGGCACCAAGTTCGACCAGCCCGGGCTGGGACTGAAGAATCCCGACGGCACCATGAGCGGCTTCGACGTCGACGTGGCCAGGTACGTGGCACAACAACTCGGGTATCCCGAGGACAAGATCGAGTGGAAGGAAGCCCCTTCGGGTCAGCGCGAGACGCTGATCCAGAACGGTCAGGTGAAGTACATCGTCGCGACGTACTCGATCACCGACGCGCGCCAGGAGAAGGTCGACTTCGCGGGGCCGTATCTGATCACGGGGCAGAGCCTGCTGGTGCGCGCCGACAACACCGACATCACCGGTGAGGCGTCGCTGGAGAACAATAAGAAGCTGTGTTCGGTGTCGGGTTCGACACCGGCGCAACGCATCAAGGACAAGTACTCCGGTGTGCAGCTGCAGCAGTACGACACGTACTCGGCGTGCATCGAGGCGTTGAAGAACGGCGCCATCGATGCGGTGACGACAGACGAGGTGATTCTGGCGGGCTATGCGGCCCAAAGCCCGGGCGCGTTCAAGGTCGTCGGCGGCACCTTCTCCGAGGAGCGGTACGGGATCGGTTTGAAGAAGGGCGATTCCGAGTTGCTGACGCAGATCAACGACGCGCTGGCAAAGATGGAGCAGGAAGGCGCCTGGAAGAAGGCCTGGGACGACAACCTCGGGGCCGCGGGCATTCCCGCGCCGAAGCCGCCGCAGATCAACCAGAGCTGACGGACCTCCCCCGCACTAGGAGGTCATGTGGAGGTTCTCCCCGGCTACACCGTCGGCCAGATCGTCGAGGCGTTCTGGACGACGATCCAACTGACGGTCTACTCCGGCATCGGTGCGCTGGTGCTCGGCACGGTGCTGGCCGCAATGCGGTTGGCGCCGGTGCCGGTGCTTCGCTGGCTCGGAACGTCATACGTCAACGTGGTGCGCAACACGCCGTTGACGCTGATCATCCTGTTCTGTTCGTTCGGGTTGGCCGGGACCATGGGAATCACGCTGGTCGACCCGAACTCGCGAACGTCCATCGAGGACAGCAACTTTCGTCTGGCGGTGCTCGGCCTGGCGTTGTACACCGCGGCGTTCGTATGTGAGACGGTGCGCTCCGGGGTGAACACCGTGCCGCTGGGACAGGCCGAGGCGGCCCGGTCGCTGGGGTTGACGTTCGGACAGAATTTGCGACTCATCCTGATGCCGCAGGCTTTTCGAGCCGTGATCATTCCGCTCGGGTCGGTGTTGATCGCCTTGACCAAGAACACCACGATCGCCTCGGCGATCGGCGTGGCCGAGGCCGCGCTGCTGATGAAGGAGATGATCGAGAACACCGCCGCGATACTCACCATCGGCACCATCTTCGCGGCCGGCTTCGTCGTCCTCACACTGCCGACCGGACTGTTCTTCGGCTGGCTCGGCAAACGGATGGCGGTCAACAGATGAGTACCGCTTCTGTTCTCTTCGACGCGCCGGGACCGCGGGCGCGCGTCCGTAACTGGGTGGTGTCGGCGATCGTCATCGTGGTCACCGCGCTCGTCCTGATCGCGGTGCTCGTGCAGATGGCGGCCAAAGATCAGCTCACCGCGGCCAAATGGGAGCCGTTCCTGACGGCTAATCTGTGGCGGACGTACGTTCTGCCGGGCGTGCAGGGCACGTTGACCGCGGCCGGGGTGTCGATCGTGCTGGCGCTGATCCTCGGTCTGCTGCTCGGCGTGGGTCGGCTCTCGACGCACGGATTCCTTCGCTGGCCGTGCGCGGTGATAGTCGAATTCTTCCGCGCCGTACCGGTTCTGATCATGATGTTGTTCGCGTTCGCGCTGTACGCGGCCTACGACATGTTTCCGTCGAAGCATCTGGCGCTGGCAGCGGTCATCACCGGGCTGACGCTCTACAACGGCGCGGTCATCGCCGAGATCGTGCGGGCCGGCGTCCACGCCCTGCCCCGCGGACAGTCCGAGGCGGCTTATGCCCTCGGGATGACGTGGGGCCAGACGATGCGCTCGATCCTTCTGCCGCAGGCGATCACGTCGATGCTGCCGGTGTTGATCTCGCAGCTCGTCGTGGTGCTCAAGGACACCGCGATCGGCTACATCATCACGTTCCTCGAACTCGTGCGCCAGGGCGTGCAGATGGGTACCGCATACGGCAATCTGCTGCCCGCGCTGATCGTGGTCGCGTTGCTGATCATCGCCGTAAACTTCACGCTGTCGTGGGTGGCGACCCGGGTGGAGGCGCGGATGCGACGTTCGCGTCGGGGTCCCACGCCGCTCGAGACCGAAGCGGTCGAACAGGAAGGCGCACCGGGCGCGAAAGCCGTGTGATCAGGCCAGTTCGGCGCATTTGGCCAGCAATTCCTCGTCGGGCGGCTGATAGAAGGACAACACGACGTGCTGGCAGCCGAGTCGGTCGTACTCGGTCAGGGAGTCAAGCTGGGCGTCGACCTGATCGGGTTGGTCTGGATACAGGAACAACTGCACGCCCCGTCGGATCGACGATGGGTCACGGCCTTCCGCCGCGCACGCGTCGTCGAGCCCGCTGCTGGCCGCCGCCCACTCCTGCGCCGAGGTGCTCGGCATGTTCCATTCGTCGGCGTGCTTTGCCGCGACGCGCAACATCTTCGGCTGTGACGCGCCGACCACGATCGGTGGATGCGGACGCTGAAGCGGTTTGGGGTCGCAGCGCGCCTGCTGCAGCGTGAAGAAGCGACCGGTGAAGTCGACGGCCTCTTCGGTCCAGAGCCTGTGGATCACGGTGAGCGCCTCGTCCACCATCGCGACCCGCTGTCCCGGCGGTGGGAAGTCGATGCCGTATCCGCGGTGCTCGCCCTCGTGCCAGCCGGCCCCGAGGCCGAAATCGAGTCGCCCACCGGAGATGTGGTCGACGGTGACGGCCATCTTCGCCAGCACCGCGGGGTTGCGGTACGTGACACCGGTGACCAGGCAGCCCACCCGGGCGCGCCGCACGACCACGGCCATCGCGGCCAGACTCGTCCACCCCTCGTGGGTCGGTGTCGCATGATCGACCAGACCGTAGAAATGGTCGTAGTTCCAGACCGCCGGGAAACCGAGGTCGTCGGCCGTCTGCCAGAACCGCTCGAGGACCGGATAGTCGAAGGTGGGCGCGAGCTTGACGGACAACTGCATGCAAACTGCTTACGCGGTCGGCTTTTTCATTGCAACCGGCCACGCTGTGTGCGCGACGACTCGAGTCGTTGCTCCGACGTTCCGGTGCTAGACCTGACGGCGCTCGCGTTCGTTGGCCAACGCGACCTTGACGACATCGAACGCCATCGTCTGGCTGTATCCGCGCCGGGCAAGCATCCCGACCAGGCGGCGCGCCAGCTTGGCATCGTCACCGTCGGGAAGCTTCTCGCGGCGCAGCTTGTCGGCCACCAGACGTTCGGCGCGGTTGCGTTCAGCCGCAGGGTCGTCCTCGGCCAGGACAGCATCGATGACGTCGTTGTCGACGCCCTTGGTCCGTAACTCCGCGATCAACGCCCGTCGCCCCTTGCCTGCGTTCGCTCGCCGGGATCGGACCCATTGTTCGGCGAAGTCGGCGTCATCGACCAGGCCGACTTGTTCGAGCCGGTCGAGCACCTTGTCGCTGACGTACTCGGGATACCCGCGCTTGGTCAGCTGGCCGGCCAGTTCGGCCCGGGTGCGCGCTCGCGCGGTGAGCAGGCGCAGACACACGTTCCGCGCCTGCTCCTCGCGCGAGGCCTCAGAAGTCGACCGGGGCGGGCAGTACGTCATCGTTCAAGTCATCGGTCACCACGGCGCCAATCCCGAGCTTCTCTTTGATCTTCTTCTCGATCTCGTTCGCCACCTCGACGTTTTCGAGCAGGAAGTTGCGAGCGTTTTCCTTGCCCTGGCCCAACTGCTCACCCTCGTAGGTGAACCACGAGCCGGACTTGCGGATGAAGCCCTGCTCGACACCCATGTCGATGAGCGAGCCTTCCTTGCTGATGCCCTTGCCGTAGAGGATGTCGAACTCGGCCTGCTTGAACGGCGGCGAAACCTTGTTCTTGACGACTTTCACCCGGGTGCGGTTACCGACCGCGTCGGTGCCGTCCTTGAGGGTCTCGATCCGCCTGACATCCATCCGGACCGAGGCGTAGAACTTCAAAGCCTTTCCGCCCGTTGTTGTCTCAGGACTTCCGAACATCACACCGATCTTTTCGCGGAGCTGGTTGATGAAGATCGCGGTGGTGCCCGAATTGCTCAGCGCGCCGGTCATCTTGCGCAGCGCCTGGCTCATCAGCCGGGCCTGCAGGCCGACATGGCTGTCGCCCATCTCGCCCTCGATCTCCGCGCGCGGCACCAGTGCGGCCACCGAGTCGATGACCAGGATGTCCAGTGCGCCGGAGCGGATCAGCATGTCGGCGATCTCCAGCGCCTGCTCACCAGTGTCGGGCTGGCTGACGAGCAACGCGTCGGTGTCCACCCCGAGCTTCTTGGCGTACTCGGGGTCCAGCGCGTGCTCGGCGTCGATGAACGCCGCGATCCCGCCAGCGGCCTGCGCGTTGGCGACCGCGTGCAGTGCGACGGTCGTCTTACCCGAGGACTCCGGGCCGTAGATCTCGATGACCCTGCCGCGCGGCAGGCCGCCGATGCCGAGCGCCACGTCCAGGGCGATCGAACCGGTCGGGATGACCGAGATCGGCTGGCGGACCTCTTCGCCGAGCCTCATCACCGAGCCCTTGCCGAAGTTCTTGTCGATCTGTGCGAGGGCCAGCTCGAGGGCTTTCTCGCGGTCGGGTGCCTGCGCCATGGTGGTCTCCGTCCTTGGATGTCTAGCTGTTCGGTGATCGGTTTCGATCAGTTGGCCGTGACGCTAGAGGCAGCCTCCGACAAGTCGGGACAGGTCGGCCTGACCAGCAGCATCTAGCCGTCGAACACCGCCCACAGTAGACGAACACCTGTTCGACTCGAGGGAGACACGCCGTGCCATCGGCCATCAGTGTCGAATGGTTCTCCCGTCCACTCCCCGCCGCCCGCTGCGCGGCCTATGGTGAAGACATCCCGGCCGAAACGGGGTCCGCGTGCACGAGATGGCGATAACGCAAAGTGTGATCGATGCGGTGTGCGAGCACGCCGCCGGACGCCGGGTGCACCGCGTCCAACTCGAGGTCGGCGCGCTGTGCGCCGTGGTACCCGATTCGATGCGCTTCTGCTTCGAACTTGCCACTGCGGGCACGGTCGCCGACGGGGCGCGCCTGGACCTCGACGTGCAACCCGGTGCCGCGCGCTGCCGCACCTGCGGTGAGAGCTTCGAACTGCGCGACCTGATTCTGTTGTGCCCCTGCGGCAGCGCGGATGTCGAGGTGATCGCCGGACGGGATCTGAAGATCCTCTCGATGGAAGTGAGTTGAGCATGTGCGCAACCTGCGGCTGCGGCGACGACGGCGCGACGGTCACTGTGCCGGGACACGCCCACCATCATGAGAACGGCCACAACCACGACCATTCCCACAACCACGACCATTCCCACACCGAGACGATCACCCTCGAGCAGAGGGTGCTCGCCAAGAACGACGAGCTGGCCGCACGCAACCGCGCCTGGCTGGCCGCGCACGACATCGTGGCATTCAACATCACCAGCTCCCCTGGAGCCGGAAAGACCACGCTGCTCGAGCGCACGATCCGCGAGCTCAACCCGGATCGCCCGGTGGCGGTCATCGAGGGCGATCAGGAGACGCTCCTGGACGCCGAGCGCATCAGGGCCACCGGAGCGCGCGCCGTACAGATCAACACCGGCGCGGGCTGCCACCTCGACGCCGAGATGGTGCATCGCGCTATACAGGCGTTGGACCCGGAACAGGGCTCGATCCTGTTCATCGAGAACGTCGGAAACCTCGTCTGCCCCGCTATGTTCGATCTTGGTGAGCAAAGCAAGGTCGTCGTCATCTCGGTGACGGAGGGCGACGACAAACCGTTGAAGTATCCGCACATGTTCGCGGCAGCCCGACTCGTGATCGTCAACAAAATCGACTTGCTGCCGTACGTCACCTTTGATCTTGAAAAGTGTTGCAGCTACGTACGATCGCTGAACCGCGACGCCCAGATTCTCCCGATGTCGGCGGTCACGGGCGAGGGGACCTCGCAGTGGCACGACTGGATCGCCGACTGCGCAATCTCGGCTACTTCGCCGGCACCCGTTGACAAGCCATAGCCCCCGGAGTAAACCCAAGTTCAGCGTCGGAAATCGGCGCCACGACACCACGTGATGTGGGAGCCCCATCCCGGCTCCCGGTCGTGAGGGCCCCAGCCCGGCCCCCAGGAAGCTGTGACCTATGCCAACGGAGGCAGCAGTCAAAGCAGAAGAGGCCTTGATCCACGTCCTGTGGATCAACGCCGGTTTGAGTTGTGACGGCGATTCGGTGGCGTTGACTGCCGCCACCCAGCCCAGCATCGAGGAGATCGCCCTTGGCGCGCTCCCCGGGCTGCCGAAAATCGCCGTCCATTGGCCCCTGATCGATTTCGAATGCGGACCGAACGGGGGCGCCGACGATTTTCTCGAATGGTTCTTCAAGGCTGACCGAGGAGAGTTGGAGCCGTTCGTTCTGGTTGTCGAGGGGTCGATCCCGAACGAGAAGATCAAAGCCGAAGGCTACTGGTGCGGTTTCGGCAACGACCCCGCGACCGGCCAACCGATGACGACGAGCGAATGGCTGGATCGGCTGGCGCCTAAAGCCACTGCCATCGTCGCGGTCGGGACCTGTGCCACCTACGGCGGCATCCATGCGATGGCCGGCAATCCGACCGGCGCCATGGGCGTGCCCGACTACCTCGGTTGGGAGTGGAAGAGCAAGGCAGGCATTCCGATCGTCTGCGTACCCGGATGTCCGATCCAGCCCGACAACCTCGCCGAAACCTTGACCTACCTGTTGTACATGGCCACGGATCAGGCTCCGATGATTCCCCTTGACGACGCGTTACGCCCGCAGTGGCTGTTCGGCGCCACCGTGCACGAGGGATGTGACCGGGCCGGCTATTACGAACAAGGCGATTTCGCAACCGAGTACGGTTCGCCGAAATGCATTGTCAAGTTGGGCTGTTGGGGTCCGGTCGTCAAGTGCAACGTGCCGAAGCGCGGCTGGATCAACGGTATCGGCGGTTGCCCGAACGTGGGTGGCATATGCATCGGCTGCACCATGCCGGGATTCCCGGACAAGTTCATGCCGTTCATGGACGAACCACCCGGAGGCAAAGTGTCCACCGCGGCGTCAGGTCTGTACGGATCGGTGATCCGCAGCCTGCGCCATGTCACGGGCCGCACCGTCGACAAAGAACCCAAGTGGCGCCATCCCGGCACGCAACTCACGACCGGAGCGACCCGCACCTGGTAGGTGTGGTTCGTCCCGGGGCGCGCAGGCGTGCTTTCGGGTATCGAAACGGCCTGTGACGCTTCTCATCAGAAGAGGGAGAGAAGAGTTCGATGACAACCATCATCCCCGAGCCGTCACACGTGAAGCGCGATCCGGGCCAACTCGTGGAGATGGCGTGGGACCCCATCACCCGGATCGTCGGCAGCCTCGGCATCTACACCAAGGTCGACTTCGACAACCGCGAGGTCGTGGAGTGCCACAGCACCTCGTCAATCTTCCGCGGCTATTCGATCTTCATGAAGGGCAAGGACCCGCGCGACGCCCACTTCATCACCAGCCGCATCTGCGGCATCTGCGGCGACAATCACGCGACGTGCTCGTGCTACTGCCAGAACATGGCCTACGGCGTCAAACCGCCGCATCTCGGCGAATGGCTGATCAACCTCGGCGAGGCCGCCGAGTACATGTTCGACCACAACATCTTCCAGGAGAACCTGGTCGGTGTGGACTATTGCGAGAAGATGGTCGCCGAGACCAATCCCAGCGTGCTGGCCAAGGCCGAGAACACCCAGGCGCCGCACGCCGACATGCACGGCCACCGCACGATCGCCGACATCATGCGCTCGCTCAACCCATTCACCGGTGAGTTCTACCGGGAGGCGTTGCAGGTCAGTCGTTGGACGCGAGAGATGTTCTGCCTGATGGAAGGTCGGCACGTTCATCCGTCGACGCTTTACCCCGGTGGCATCGGCACCACCGCGACGGTCCAGTTGATGACCGACTACATGACGAGGCTGATGCGCTACGTCGAGTTCATGAAGAAGGTCGTGCCGATGCACGACGATCTCTTCGACTTCTTCTACGAAGCGCTCCCCGGCTACGACCAAGTGGGCCTGCGGCGCACGCTGCTCGGCTGCTGGGGGTCGTTCCAGGATCCCGAGGTGTGCAACTTCGAGTACAAGGACATGGAGCGCTGGGGCGACGCCATGTTCGTCACACCCGGAATCGTGATCGACGGCAAGCTGCACACCCACTCGCTTGTCGACATCAACCTTGGTATCCGAATCCTGTTGGGCCACTCGTACTATGACGACTGGACCGATCAGGAGATGTTCGTCAAGACCGATCCGCTGGGCAATCCCATCGACCGACGGCACCCCTGGAACCAGCACACCAACCCGCGGCCACAGAAGCGCGACTTCGACGGTAACTACAGCTGGGTGATGGCTCCGCGCTGGTTCGACGGCACGGACCACCTGGCGCTGGACACCGGCGGCGGGCCGTTGGCACGGCTGTGGTCCACCGCGCTCGCCGGGCTGGTCGACATCGGCTATGTCAAGGCGACCGGCCAAAGTGTGCAGATCAACCTGCCCAAGACGGCCCTGAAGGGCCCGGTCGAGCTCGAGTGGAAGATCCCGCAATACGGCAGCAACACACTCGAGCGCAATCGCGCCCGAACGTACTTCCAGGCCTATGCGGCCGCCTGCGCCCTGCACTTCGCGGAGAAGGCGTTGACGGAGATCCGCGCCGGCCGGACGAAGACCTGGGAGAAGTTCGAGGTGCCCGACGAGGGCATCGGTTGCGGGTTCACCGAAGCGGTACGCGGAGTCCTGAGTCACCACATGGTGATTCGCGACGGCAAGATCGCCAACTATCACCCCTATCCACCGACACCGTGGAATGCGAATCCCCGCGACAGCTACGGCACACCGGGACCCTACGAGGACGCGGTCCAGGGCCAGCCGATCTTCGAGGAGAACGACAGGGAGCACTTCAAGGGCATCGACATCATGCGCACCGTTCGAAGTTTCGACCCGTGCCTGCCGTGCGGCGTGCACATGTACCTGGGTAAAGGGAAAACCTTGGACCTGCTGCACTCCCCCACCCAGTCCGTCACCGGGGAATAGGGAATGGCCCCGCCGATCGAGAACGACGCGCAATGGCGTACGGCGGGTGACCGGATACAGGCCCTGCTCGATGCGTCGGCCGCAGGCGGCCCCGCCGCACACGAGCGGGCGGTCCAACTCCTCGGTGAGGTCACCGATCTCTACGGCGCCGCACTCGAGCGGATGCTGCGGATCGCGGTGAGCGCCGACGCCCGGATCGCCGAACGGCTGGCCGGCGACGACCTCGTCGCGAGCCTGCTGCTCGTACACGGCTTGCACCCGCACGATATCCACCGGCGCGTCGGGGACGCCTTGGACAGGGTGCGGCCCTATCTCGGCTCACACGGCGGTGACGTGACGCTTCTCGAAACCGTCGACGACGGCTCACACGGATTCACCGTCCGCCTGCAGTTCGCCGGCAGCTGCAAGAGCTGCCCCTCGTCGGCGGTCACCCTGGAGTTGACCGTTGAGGACGCCATCCGGGCGGCGGCCCCCGAGGTAACCGCGATCGAGGTGGTTGCGCCGGAGCCGAGCCCGACGATGATTTCGCCGGCAACGCTGTTCAGCCACGTCGAGCAGCGCGCGCCCGGACATTCCTCGTGGCACCCCGTCCCCGAATTCACCGACCTGACGCCCGGCGAGGTCGGCGGGTTCTCGGTGGCGGGAACCACTGTGCTGGCGTGCCGCATCGGCGACGAGGTGTTCGCCTACCGCGACCGGTGCGGTGTCTGCCATGAATCGCTGGCCGGTGCCGCGCTCCACCGCAGCATCGGGTCACCCGCGGGTGACCCGGTGCTGCGCTGCCCGCGCTGCCATGCCCATTTCGACGTTGTGCACGCGGGAGCCTGCGTCGACGAGGGCTCCGATCCGCTCACTCACCTGGAGCCGATTCCGCTGCTGGCGCGCGACGGCGTGCTGTCGATCGCGATGGGCGCGCAAGCCACCGAGGCGGGTGTGGCATGACCAGCGCGTACGACGTGCTCGCGATGATCCGGGCCAACCGCGGCGCCCCCGCACCCGCGGGCGAACGCTGTGAGATGTGCGCCGAAGCGATCGCCGACGAACACCAGCACGTCGTGAATGTCGAAGCGCGAGCGCTGATGTGCGTATGCCGCGGCTGTTATCTGCTGTTCACCGACACCAGCGCCGAGCTCCGCTATCGCGCGGTCCCCGACCGCTGGCTGTCCTTCCCGGAATTCGGGCTGGGACGCCGGGATTGGCAGCTTCTTCAGATCCCGGTCGGGCTGGCGTTCTTCTTCAGGAACTCGACGTTGAATCGCGTGGTGGCCTTTTATCCCGGGCCGGCGGGCGCGACCGAGTCTGAACTGGACCTCTCCGCGTGGGACGGCGTCCGTGCGGCGGACCCGCGGGTTGACCTGCTCGCCGACGACACCGAGGCCCTGCTGGTGCGGGTGCCCGACGATGAACGTCGGGCACCGGAATGCTTCCTGGTGCCCATCGACGCCTGCTACGAGTTCGTCGGCAGGCTCCGCCAGCTGTGGCACGGTTTCGACGGCGGTCAGCAGGTGCGCGGATATCTCGACGATTTCTTCGAGCACGTGCGTGACCGGGCGAAGGTGGTGGCGCCGTGCCAGAGCTGACCTTCGCGGTGCTCGACATCCGCGCCGAACCGTACGCGGTGGCACCGGTGCTCACGGCCCGGATCGGTATCGCTTCCGACGGTGACGACCCCGTGCATGCCATCGCGCTGCGGTGCCAGGTCCGCATCGAACCGTTGCGCCGCCGGTACTCCGATGACGAGGCGTTCGGACTGCTCGACCTGTTCGGACCCCGTGAGCGCTGGGACACCACACAACACAACTTCCTTTGGCAGCATGCCAGCACCATGGTTCCGGGCTTCACCGGGACCACGCAGGTCGACCTGCCGCTCGAGTGCACATACGACCTCGAGGTGACTGCGGCCAAATACTTCCATGCGCTGGGCGAGGGTGGGGTTCCGCTGCAATTCCTGTTCAGTGGAACGGTTTTTTCCCGCGGTGAAAAGAACTTCAGCGTTCAGCAGGTCCCCTGGGATCGCGAGGACCACTACGACCTGCCCGTGTCGACGTGGCACGACCTGATGCGCCTGCACTTTCCCAACACCGGTTGGTTGCGGCTGAGTCACGACACCATCGACGCGCTGTCCGAGTTCAAATCAGCCCGCGGCCTCCTGAACTACGACGACGCGATCGTCTCGCTACTGGCCGCTCACACCGCAGAGGAGATTCGATGACCGCAGACTGGGATCACGCCCGGGCCGTCGCGGACGCGGTGCTCTACGAGGGGTACCTGCTGTATCCCTACCGAGCGAGCTCGAGCAAGAACCAGTCCCGTTGGCAGTTCGGCGTTCTGGGACCGAACGGCGCCGCGGAGGCCGCCATCGGAGAAGACGCCTCGCTGTGCACCCAGGTGCTGGTGGACCCGCACGGCATCCCGATGGTTACCGGTGTGATCCGCTTCTTGCAATTGCAGCGCCGCAGCGTCGAACGCGACGCCGGGGGTGGACGGTTCGAACCGGTCGGTGAGCTGCGTTCGGGGGCCGATGCATGGGTCAGCTGGGACGAGGCCGTCGAGTGCGAGATCCCGATCGACCCGTTCCCGGTCATGAGCCTGCCTCGGACATTGGACATCTCGGTTCCGTCGGCGAGAGAGATCGAGCCCGTCGCGGGCGGCAGGCTGGTGCGGACGCGCCGCGAGCTGAGCGGCCGACTCGACGTCTCCGCCGAGCAAAACGGCGACTTGCTGCGGCTCACGTTCGATGTGTGCAACACCGCTGCACCGGCCGGCGACAAGGACGAGGCGATCGCCGTGTCACTGATCGGGACCCACCTCTTGCTGGAGGTGGCCGACGGTGAGTTCATCTCCCTGCTCGAACCGCCGGAGTGGGCCGCCGACGCCGTGGCGCGGTGTCGCCAGTACCGCTGCTTTCCGGTGCTCGCCGGACCGGCGCCACATCGGGATCTCGTGCTCGCGTCGCCGATCATCCTCTACGACCACCCCGAGATCGCCGAGCAGAGCAAGGGTGCGCTCTACGACTCGACCGAGATCGACGAGATCCTGACGCTGCGCATCATGACCATGACCGACGACGAGAAGGCGCAGGCCCGAGCCACCGATCAACGCGCCGCGGCGATCATCGACCGCTGCGACTCGATGTCGCCCGAGGCGATGCTCGATCTGCACGGCGTGCTGCGGAACCCGCATGCGCCGGGCGGGGAGCCGGACCTGATCCCGCAGATCCCGGCCGGCGTCGAGTGGTGGGATCCCATGGTCGATACGGCGGTGCAGCCGGACTCGGATGCGGTGCTGGTCAACGACACTCGCATCGCCCGCGGCAGCCGTGTGCGGTTGCACCCCTCCCGGCGGGCCGACGCGCAGGACGTGTTCTACGCCGACAAGATCGCGCGCGTCACCTCGGTGCATGAGGACGTCGACGGCGAGCACCATATCGGCGTCGTCATCGAGGACGATCCCGGTGCCGAACTGCACGACTGGTACGGCCGCTACCTGTACTTCGCACCTGACGAGGTCGAACCTCTGGTTGAAGGGAGTCCGCAATGGAAGTGATTGGCTGGATCGCGGTCGGAGCCGTGGCGGTCGTGGCCGTGGCGGCGGCGTTGATCGGCATCCGCTCCGTACCGGATGCGCGGCGCTACATGAAGATGCGCCGGATGTGAAGCCGGACGAGGTGTCCCGATCTCTCGAATTCTGGTAGCCGGACTCGGCAACATCTTCCTCGGGGACGACGGCTTCGGCCCCGAGGTGATGCGCCGCGTGCCGCCCGACCTCGCCGGACCACACGTTGCGGTCAGGGATTACGGGATCGGCGGCATGCACCTCGCCTACGACCTGCTCGACGGCTGCGACGCCCTGGTCCTCGTCGACGCCATCCCGAGTCGCGGCGCGCCCGGCACGCTCCACGTATTCGAGGCCGACCTCACCGACGCCCGGGCCGCAACGGGTCTGGACGCGCACGCGATGGATCCCGCGGCGGTGTTCGACAGCCTCAATGCGCTCGGCGGCACCCCGCCCTTCACCGTGGTGATCGGCTGCGAGGTCGACCGCGTCGACGAGGGTATCGGGCTGTCGGACGCCGTCGCGGCGGCCGTACCAGAGGCGGTGCGGGTGATCGGCGAGGTGGCCGCCGGACTATCGGCCCGCGTCTCGGTGGCGGAGGGCTGAACGATGTGTCTTGGGATACCAGGGCGGGTCGTGACGATGCTGGACGGCTACGGTGATCAGCTCGCCCTCGTCGACGTCGCCGGCGAGCACCGCAAGGTCAACGTCGGCATGCTGCCCGAAGAAACGTTCTCGCCCGGTGACTGGGTGATCATCCACATGGGCTTCGTCGTGGAGAAGACCGACAGGGCCGGGGCCGACGCCGCGCTGGCTGGTCTGCAGTTGATGGGCAGGGGCGAATCTGTCACCGGCGCCGAGGATCCGCCATGACCACGCGGCGCAGGTTGCGCGTCCATGTGCGCGGAGTGGTTCAAGGAGTCGGCTTCCGGCCCTTCGTGTACACGACGGCGGCCGCGCTGGGATTGACCGGGAGTGTCTGCAACGACAGTTCCGGCGCCCTCATCGTCGTCGAGGGTGACGCGGCCGATGTCGAGGCATTCCTGGCCCGCCTGCGCGATCACCCACCGCCGCTGGCTGTCGTCGAAAGCTTCGATACCGAGCGCCTTCCGCTCGCGGGAGGAACGGGCTTCATCATCGCCGACACGTCTCGGACTGACGGGGGCCGCACCCTGACTTCACCCGACGTTGCCATGTGCTCCGACTGTGCCGCCGAGCAGCGCGACCCGGGCAACCGGCGCTTCCGCCATCCGTTCGTCAACTGCACCAACTGCGGACCCCGCTTCACGATCATCGCCTCACTGCCCTACGACCGACACGCGACGACGATGGCGTCCTTCGAGATGTGCGAGGCCTGTGCCCGCGAATACCACGATCCCGCCGACCGGAGGTTCCACGCCCAGCCCGTCTGCTGCCCGGACTGCGGCCCAACGTTGACCTACCGCGACCTCGCGGGAGCCACGATGACGGGCGAATCCGCGCTGCGGCGCGCGCGCCGGTTACTGACCGACGGAGGCATCCTGGCGGTCAAGGGCATCGGCGGCTACCACCTGGCCTGCGACGCCGCCGACGAACGCGCGGTCGCCGAGTTGCGTGCCAGGAAGCGCCGCGGCGACAAACCGTTCGCGGTGATGGCACCCGACCTCGCGACCGCTCGCGGCCTGGTCGAGATCGATGCGCCGTCGGCGCGGTTGCTGGCCGGACCGCAACGCCCCATCGTGTTGATGCCGCGGCGCGACGGCGCCCCGGTCGCCGACGCCGTCGCACCGCACAACCCCGACCTGGGCATCCTGCTGGCCTACACCCCGTTGCACGCTCTGCTGTTCGGGCTGCCCGGCGACGCACCCGGACCGACCGTGTTGGTGATGACCTCGGCCAACCTCGCCGGCGAGCCGATCTGCTTCGTCGATGCGACCGCGCTGGAACGGCTTTCGCGCATCGTCGACGGTTGGCTGATGAACGACCGCGAAATCCTGGTGCCCTGCGATGACTCCGTGATGCGGGTGATCACTCTCGACGGCGGATACGAGCCGGTGGAATTGCCGATCCGGCGATCGCGCGGCTATGCGCCGCTGCCCGTGGCGTTGCCGATGCCGGTACCGCCCTCGCTGGCGGTCGGCGCCGACCTGAAGAACACCATGGCGGTCGCGGACGGCCGATACGCATGGCTGAGCCAGCACATCGGCGACATGGACGACCTGGCGACGCTGTCGGCGTTCGATTCCGCCCAACGCCACCTGCGGGAATTGACGTCCGTCGCGCCGCAGGTGTTGGTCGCCGACGCGCATCCGCTGTACCGGTCGACCGAGTGGGCCCGGCGCAACGCCGCCGACCGGCCGGTCAAACTAGTTCAGCATCATCACGCACACATCGCCGCGGTGATGGCCGAACACGGCCTCGACGGGTCCACACAGGTGCTCGGGTTCGCCTTCGACGGAACGGGTTACGGGCCCGACCGTGCGGTGTGGGGCGGCGAGGTGCTGCTGGCCAACTACAAGGGCTACCAACGGCTCGCGCACCTGAAGTACGTGCCCCTCGCCGGTGGTGACGTCAGCGTCCTGCGCCCGTATCGGATGGCCCTGGCACACCTGCGGTCGGCGGGGATCGCGTGGGATCCCGAACTGCCCCCGGTCTCGGCCTGTCCACCCGACGAGCGTCAAGCGCTTGCCCGGCAACTCGAGACCGGTCTCGGGTGCGTACCGACCTCCAGCATGGGCCGGCTGTTCGACGCGGTGTCCTCGCTCGTCGGCGTGCGGCACATGGTGGACTATGAAGCGCAGGCCGCGATCGAGCTGGAGGGCATGTCCCGCGGCGTCGATTGCGGCACAGAGCCTTACGCATTCAGCGTCGACACATCCGACTCCGCGGCGGTGATCGATCCCGCGCCCGTACTTGACGCTATCGTCGCTGACCTCCGTGCGGGCATATCCCCGTCCGGCATCGGCGCCCGGTTCCATCGCGCGGTCGCCGACCTGGTCGTCGACCTCGCTTGCACACACGCCGACTCGTCGCGTCCCGTGGCCCTTTCCGGGGGGGTCTTCCAGAACGCGCTGCTCCTCGAGTTGACGCTGAACGGGCTACACGACAGGGGCATCGACGCGATGACCCATCGCATAGTGCCGCCCAACGACGGCGGTATCGCGCTCGGCCAGCTCCTGGTGGGGAACGCATCATGAACGGCAAGGACGGTCGTACGGAGTTCGGCCGCTACGCGTACCCGCCGAACGAGCTCGGCTACTGTGGACCCGCCGAGGTCGACGCCACTTCCGGGCTCGCCTCGCATGCACGCGAATTCGATGGAGCCTGGCCGTATCTGTCCGCCATCGCCGAGGCGCTCGGCGCCTCTGACGCACTCGACGAAGAGGTCGTTCGCGCTTACTGGATCGGTGGTCGCGCGCTGAGCAAGGTGGATCCCGAGCACCTGCTCGCCCGGCTACGTGCCTCGTTCACCGGCCAAGTCACCGGACTGCTCGACGCTGTTTCCTCCACCTCTGATGCCCTGGCACACCACAGCTTTCACGTCTTGGTCGTTTACCCCTGGGTGAAGTTCCTGGGACGCGACGCCGACACCGCGATGGGCGTCATGCAGGCTTGCCGCATCCGGTGGGGCACCGTCACGTCCGTCACCGGCGACCAGGCGGAGATCACGTCGCGGCCGCTGAAATACGGAGACGGTCGCCTGGTACTGGGCGATCGGCGCGCCGAGCGAATCACATGGAAGCGGGGAGGGCTGTCACTGGCGCCCCCTCCGAAACCTGGGACGATCGTCTCCGCCCACTGGGACTGGATCTGCGGGACGCTGACCGACGAGGAGGCCGCCGACCTCGAAGGGGCCACGCAGACAACGCTCGATCTTGTGAACTCTATTCTCGGACAGGGAGTATCGCGATGACGATCGCTGAGCGACCGTATGTCGGCGACGAGTTATCCGCCGACCTGGCCGCCGCCGCGCTGGATCTGGCCCGCCGGTTCAACGACGGCGCGACCCTGTGGGTGATCTCACCGCAATGGGAACCGCACGCCCACCACATCGCGGTCGAGTTCGTGCACCCGGTGATCATGGGCAAGCGGGCGCTTCCGTCGGTCGCCCTGGTCGAACCGGATCCGGTCGCGCAGACGCGGGTGGCCAGCCGGCCCGGTGATCTGCTGGTCGCGGTGGCATCGGCGGACGAACCGTCTGTCGTCGACGCCATGCAGCGCGCCCGCGCGTGGGGCGTCCTGACGCTGTGGATCGGCTCCGGACCGCGTCCGCCTGCGGGAGCGGCGAACCACATCCTCTGGATCGACACCGACGACCCGATGGTGCCCGCCACCGGAGCGTTCGTGCTGCTGTATCACCTGCTGTGGGAGCTCACCCACGTCTGCTTCGAGCATCAGGGTCTGCTCGGACCGGCGCAGCCCGCTGCCGTCTGCGTGACGTGCAGCGACGAGGGGCGGCTCGGCGAGGTGCTCGCCGAACCGGTCGACGCGACGAGTTCGGCGCTGGTACGCACCGCCGACGGCGAGGAGTGGGTCGACGTCACGCTGATCGGTGACGTCGCCGTCGACGACCTCGTCCTGCTTCACGCCGGCGCGGCGATCTCGCGCGTCGAGCCCGAGGAGGTGCGCCGATGACCGAATCCGATGCCACCGGTTTCCTGTACCCGTTTATCGAGTCCGAGGAGACCGACGCCACGAGCCTGCTCGACGATCTCGCGGCCTCGGCCCGCGGTAAGGCCGCTGAAAGCGCTCGGCTTCAACGGGAATCGCTAGATGAGTACGGCGATAGTTTGACCGCGGCCGGAACGCAGATGGCCGAGCGGTTCGGCCGCGGCGGGCGGTTGTACACCTTCGGCAACGGCGGAAGTTCCACCGACGCCGCGACATTGGCCTCGCTGTTCAGCCGACCGGCGCGCGGAAGGCCGATCGCCGCGTGGTCGCTCGCCGCCGACAACGCCGTGGTTACCGCGCTCGGCAACGATGTCGGGTTCGAGCTGATCTTCAAACGCCAGATCATCGCCCACGCCCGCGACCGCGACGTTGCGATCGCGCTGTCCACGTCCGGCAACTCCGACGATCTGATGACCGCGATCACCGAAGCCAAGCGACGAGGTCTGCTGACCGTGGGCTTCTCCGGCCATGACGGCGGGCGGATGGCGGCCGCCGACGACCTCGACTTCTGTTTCACCATCCACTCACAGAGCATCCACCGCATCCAGGAGAGCCACGCGATGCTCGGCTACCAACTCTGGTCGGTAGTCCAGACACACCTGCACACCACCACGGCCCGCACACTGAACGGAGCGCATTCCACATGACACGAGCTGCGAGCGCGTCCGAACGCGAAGACCGGGTGCTGGAACGGATCGACAAGTTCCGCCAGCGACGACCCCGTCTGCTCGACGACGTGGTGACGCTCGCACACGGGGCGGGCGGCAAGTCGTCGGCAGCGCTCGTCGACGCGGTGTTCCTCGAGGCCTTCCGCAACGACGAACTCGAACAACTCGGTGACGCGGCCGCGGTGCGGATGCCGTCGGGTGAACAACTGGCATTCTCCACCGACTCCTACGTGGTGTCGCCGCGGCGCTTCCCTGGCGGCTCCATCGGCCACGTCGCGGTGCACGGCACGATCAACGACCTGGCCGTGTCCGGCGCCCGCCCACAGTGGCTTTCGGCGGCGTTCGTGATCGAAGAGGGCTTTCCGATCGCCGAACTGCGCGAGATCGTCGCGGACATGGGCGAAGCCGCATTGAACGCGGGGGTGCAGATCGTCACCGGCGACACGAAGGTCGTCGGCAGGGGCGCCGCCGACGGCGTCTACATCTGCACCGCGGGCATGGGGTTGATTCCCGAGGGCCGGCGACTGTCCCGCGACAGCGTAAAGCCCGGCGACAAGGTCGTGCTGTCAGGCACGATCGGCGAGCACGGGATGGCCGTCATGCTGGCGCGCGGCGATCTGGCCATCGACGCCGACATCGCCTCGGACACGGCGCCGGTGCACGAACTCGTCGAGCTGCTGATGACCGCGGCGCCGTCGACAAGGTGGATGCGCGATGCGACCCGCGGGGGTGTGGGCACGGTGGCTAACGAACTCGTCAAAGACTCGCCCTTCGCGATGATCCTCGACGAGGAGAGGCTGCCCGTCCTGCCGCAGGTGCTCGGGGCGTGCGACATGCTCGGCATCGACCCGCTCTACGTGGCGAATGAGGGCAAGTTCGTCGCCGTGGTGCCCGCCGACGAAGCCGATGCCGCGGTGTCCGCGCTGCGCGGCCACCCGCAGGGCGCGCAGGCCGCGGTGGTCGGCGAGATCGTCCACGAACCCCGCGGAATCGTCGCGCTACGAACGTCGTTCGGTGGCAGCCGGATCGTCGACATGCTCGTCGGCGACCCCCTGCCGCGGATCTGTTGAGAGGAGACCGAAATGTGCCTCGGCATCCCCGGTCAGGTGGTCGACATCGTCGACGCCGAACAATCGCTGGCCAAGGTCGACGTGAACGGCGTCCGCAGAACCATCAGCGTGCGCCTGTTGGCCGACGACAATCTGCAGGTCGGCGACTGGGTTCTGGTCCACGTCGGATTCGCGATGGCCAAGATCGACGAACGCGAGGCCACTCTTACCCTCGACCAGGTGCAGAAGATGGGCGCCGACTACACCGCCGAGATCGAAGCGTTCAACTCGTCCGAAATCGCTTGAGAGGCAAACCATGAGATTCGTCGACGAATTCCGCGACCCGGCCGCAGCACGCGCGCTGGTCAGATCCATCACCGACCTCGCCGGCGACGACGAGTTCAAGTTCATGGAGGTGTGCGGCGGCCACACCCACACCATCTACCGCCACGGCATCGAGCATCTGCTGCCGGAGACGGTCGAGCTGGTACACGGGCCGGGATGCCCGGTGTGCGTCATCCCGATGGGACGCGTCGACGACGCGATGTGGCTGGCCGAACAACCGGACGTCATCTTCACGACGTTCGGCGACATGATGCGGGTGCCGGGATCGCGGGGCAACCTCATCGAGGCGAAGGCCCGCGGTGCCGATGTGCGCTTCGTGTACTCGCCGCTGGACGCCCTCAAGATAGCGATCGACAACCCCGACAGGCGGGTTGTGTTCTTCGCAGTGGGCTTCGAGACAACCGCGCCGTCCACCGCCGTGACGCTGGTGCGCGCGAAAGCTTTGGGCGTGAGTAACTTCAGCGTCTTCTGTAACCACGTCACGATCGTTCCGCCCATCAAGGCGATCCTGGAGTCCCCCGACCTGCGACTGTCCGGATTCCTCGGGCCCGGACACGTCTCGACGGTGGTGGGGCTGCGCCCGTACCGGTTCGTCCCCGATGTGTACGGAAAACCGATGGTGGTGGCGGGATTCGAACCGCTCGACATCCTCGCGTCGGTGCACATGCTGCTGCAGCAGATTCGGGGCTGTCGCTGCGAGGTCGAAAACCAGTACACGCGGGTGGTGCGTCCCGAAGGCAACACCCAGGCACTCAAGCTGATGGCGCAGACGTTCGAGCTGCGACCGCATTTCGAGTGGCGGGGGCTGGGTTTCATCTCGCAGAGCGCGCTGCGGCTCCACCCCGACTACGCCGACTTCGACGCCGAACGCACCTTCGCCATGCCGGGTGTGCGGGTGGCCGATCCGAAGGCATGCCAGTGCGGTGAGGTGCTCAAGGGCGTCATCAAACCATGGGAGTGCAAGGTCTTCGGGACCGCGTGCACACCGGAGACACCGATCGGGACATGCATGGTGTCTCCCGAGGGCGCCTGCGCGGCGTACTACAACTTCGGCCGGTTGCACCGGGAAACGGCGTTGGTCCTGGGTCAACGCGCCTGAGACCGTCGATTCGTCGCCGCAGATCCCGCGGCGACAAGTGAGGAGTGATTGTCATGACAGAGCCGGAGGAACGAGGAAAGCGCGGAACCGGATCCGATCAACCCTCGGGCGGACCGGCGGACCGTCCGTCGGACACCTATCGCGGTGATGAGTCCGTCCCCGCACACGAGAACAGCGGAAAGCCGGACTTCCAGACGGGATTCACTAACGAACCGCCCAAGGACGTCAAACCCGAGATTCCCCCGTACGAGGGTCGGCAGATGTCGGCCAAGCCGGAGGGCGCGGGCGACGAGGGCGGCGAGCGCACGGCAGGCGCGGTGAAGCCGACGACGGATGCCGCGAGCAAGTCGGCGTCGCCGAGCGAGACCGCGGGCGGTGCGACAGCCTCTCCAGCGGACGAACAACCGGCGTCACAGATGCCGGAGTCCGACCGCGGCGACGACCGAGTGGGCCCATCGCACACCGCGGGCACCGGTCGCGCCGAGGACAAACGCTGACGGCTCACCACTGATCGCGCGGGACGTCGAAGTCCGAACACAGCGCACGCCACACGTCCCGCGGATCGACGCCGTCCTCGATGGCCTGTTCGGCGGTGCGCCCATCCAATCCGCTCAGGACGTGGTCGACAAGCAGCGACGAGCCCCGCACCGGGCCGAACTGTTCCTCGACGAGCTGATGAAATTCCGTCAACCGCACGAGCCCAAACTACGCCGACGCGGCCAGCGCTTCATGGCACACCCGTACCGGATCTTCGACGTCGGCGACCGTCGCCCCCGCCCGCCGCGCCGCCTGCCGGTAGCGGGGTGTGCCCAAGACCTCGCGCACCGCCTGCGCCAGCGCATCCGGAGCGAGAGGGCGCACCAGCTGCGCACTCCCCTGCCGCACAACACGATTCGCGATCTCCCATTGGTCGCCCCCGCCGGGGACCACCACCATCGGGACTCCGGCCAGCAGTGTCTTGGCCACCATGCCGTGGCCGCCTCCGCAGATCACCAGGTCGGCGTGCGACAGCAGTTCGTCCTGTCTTCCCAGCCCGACCACCGCCCACGGCGGAACCGCGACCTCCGAGCCGCCCAGTCGCGACACCACGACGCGCGATCCCGGTGGCAACGCCTCCCCCGGCGTCAAGGTCTCCAATGCGACCTCGGCAAGGCCGCGTTCCCCCGTGGTGGCGGTCGACGGTGCGACGACCACGACGGGTCCGTCACCCGGCGGGATGTCGAGCGTCGCCTTCGTCGGCTCGAAGTGCAGCGGACCCACCACCACGGCTTCGGCGGGCCAGTCCGGCCGCGGCACCTCCAGCGCGGGCAGCGTGGCGATCAACCGTCGGCGCGGGCCGGGATCGTCAGCAGGCAGCCCGATTTGCACACGGACAGCCGAGCGCTGGCGAATGCCCTGCCGCCACGACCGGGCGGAGAGGGCGCGCAGGATCGCGTCGCGCAACCGGCCGCGGACGCCGACGCCGGGCGCCAGCCCGCTGCCGATCGGCGGGAGGCCCTTCGACGGCCGGTACAGCGGGTGCGGATTCAACTCGACCCAGGGCAGCCCGAGCAGTTCGGCGCAGAACCCGCCCGCCGTGGTGATGGCGTCGGAGACCACGAGGTCTAGCGCGAGCTGACGCATCTGCGGCGCGTTGAGCACGGCCATCCGGGCGCCACGCTGGTGGACCTTCGCGCCGGCGTCGGTGTCGTCGTCGGTGTCCACCGGATCCAAGCCGAGGAGTTCGACGGCGGCCACCCCGGCGTCGCGGGCCGTGTCCAGCCATTCCGTCCCGGTCAGCAGCGTCGGCGTATCCCCGTTGGCCAGGAATCGAAGGCACAACGCGAGTGCCGGAAAGGCATGTCCCGGATCCGGTCCAGCAACCACCGCCACGCGCATTGGGCTACCCTGCCACAGCGGCGCGGCACTAGGCTTGCGCCCATGACCGACCAGGCTTCTGAACTGAAAACCGACGTCGACAACATCCGGGCGGTGGAAACGTTCCTCTACGCCTTGCAGGACGAGGATTTCGACACCGCCGACGGCCTGCTCGCCGATCACGCCGAATGGCACAACGTCGGCTACCCCACGATCCGCGGCCGCCAGCGCATCATCGGCCTGATGCGTCGCGGTCAGGGCCGGTTCGGCTTCGAGGTGAAAATTCACCGCATCGCCGCCGACGGCAGCTCCGTGCTCACCGAACGCACCGACGCGCTGGTGTTCGGACCGGTGCGCCTGCAGTTCTGGGTGTGCGGAACGTTCGAGGTGCACGCCGGCCGAATCACGTTGTGGCGCGACTACTTCGACACTCTGGACTTCCTCAAGGCGACGGTGCGCGGTCTGGTCGCGGCGGTGTTCCCGGCGCTGCGCCCCACGATGTGACTACGGCTACGCCCCGCGGACGTGGCCGAGTTCGTTGAACGCCTCGGCCCAGCCGACCAGCCGATCGGTGGCATTGGACAGCTCGTCGCGGTAACGCTGTTGCCACATCGGTGAGGTGGATGTCGGACCGGCGTTCGCCGCCGACACCAGTTGTGCTGCGGCGTTGACCATTGCGCCGTACTGCCGCGCCCCGTGATCGAGTTGCGCCGTGAACGCCTGAATAGTGGGTACCAGGTGGGCGCGCGACTGCGGCGTCGCGCGGATCGCCCGTTCCATCGACATCACTTCGTTCGCGGTGGCTGCCATGGTCGTCGCGGTCTGGTTTGCCGCGGCGGCCAGCTCGCGAAGTTCATCCGGCGGCAGCATCCGTCCGCGCTCCAGGACCCCGAGCAGCGAGAAAAATCCACGCTCGGAGGTGGCCAACGCCGCCATCGGCGGGCGTGCGGCCGACCCCCACGGTGGAAGCCTGCGGGTGGCACGGGACCGTGGAGGGGGCAGCGGCTCGCGTCGCAGCCAGCGGTACCGCAACAACGTCAGCGTGGCCAAGAAAGCGGCGCCGACGGCGATCGGCGACGGGATGAGCAGCGCCCATGCGGGAACATCCCATGCGGCCACCACGCCGGTCACGCCGATCCAGAACACGCAGGAAATCGTGAAGAACACGGTGAGCCGCAGCGCCCAGCGGCGCTTGCGGAGTAGCTTGGCGCGCGGGTCAGCGGCGGCGTTCAGCTTGTCGGCCAGGACATCGGACCACTCGGCGGCCGTGTCGATGCCGTTCTGGACACCCCGTTGCACCAGCGAGCGCAACGGCTCGGGTCGACTCCTCTGCGAACTCACTGGTGCCCTCACCAACTATTGAGACAGCGGATTTTCCGGTGTCGCCTGCTGCGGATTGGTCGCCGGGGTCGCGGGCTGCGGCGCGGCGTTACCGCCCGCGGGCAACTGATCACCGCGCATCGAGGCGCGGATCTGCTCCAGCCGGGAATGCCCGGCCATCTGCACGCTCGCCTGCTGGACCTCCAACATCCGGCCCTGCACCGAGTTCTGCGCCAATTCGGCCTCGCCCATGGCGTTGGCATACCGGCGCTCGATCTTCTGGCGCACCTCGTCGAGGCTGGGCGTGGTGCCCGGGGCGGCCAACTCGCTCATCGAGCGCAGCGACGAGCTGACCTGCTCCTGCATCTTGGCCTGTTCGAGCTGGGACAGCAGCTTGGTGCGCTCGGAGATCTTCTGCTGCAGCATCATCGCATTCTGCTCGACAGCCTTCTTGGCCTGGCCGGCCGCGTTGAGCGCCTGGTCGTGCAGGGTCTTGAGGTCCTCGACGCTCTGCTCTGCGGTCACCAGCTGCGCCGCGAACGCTTCTGCGGCGTTGTTGTACTCGGTGGCCTTGGCGGCGTCACCGTTGGCGACGGCCTGATCGGCCAGCGTCAACGCCTGCCGCACGTTGACCTGCAACTTCTCGATGTCGGCGAGCTGGCGGTTCAGACGCATCTCCAGCTGGCGCTGGTTGCCGATCACCTGGGCGGCCTGCTGAGTCAGGGCCTGGTGCTGGCGCTGGGCTTCCTCGATGGCCTGCTGAATCTGCACTTTCGGGTCGGCGTATTCGTCCACCTTGGAGCTGAACAGCGCCATGAGGTACTTCCACGCCTTGACGAACGGATTGGCCATGTCAGTTCACTCCGCCTTCGTGTCGTTGTGTCGGACTCGCCGGCCCGGCTTCCCGTGCTGCCCAATCTATCGGGTCAGCGCGTATCACCACAGTCGGTCGTGGTCGGCTCAGCGCGTCAAGCGACCGCCATCGACACGACCTGCGGGATGACCACCTTGGTGGTGGCGTCGATGTTGGCGGCACCGGCGAAGGCGGCACTCTCCTCACGCTCCATCTCCTGACCGGCGTCGAAGAGCACCTGGGACAGCGGAACGTCGAGGGCACCGCAGATCGCGCTGAGCAATTCGCTCGAAGCTTCCTTGCGGCCGCGTTCGACCTCGGAGAGGTAGCCCAGGCTGACCCGGGCGGTGTCGGACACTTCGCGCAGGGTGCGTCCCTGGTCGACGCGGGCACGACGCAGCACGTCGCCGATCACCTCGCGCAGCAATGCCGTCATCGTGCTCTCCCTTCGGAGTCAGTGTCTGGGGATCCAATAGGGCAACGCTGAGCGTGGGCTAGTTGGTTCCCGGATGGCGCAGATCACTGTCGAGTGAGGGCCGACCGCAGGCGCACGACGGCCTCCCGGACCGCCGCGAGGCGGATCTCCCAGCGCGATCCGTCCAGCCGCAACTCGACGACGTCGGTCTCGACCGGCCCGGCGATGCCGAGGAACACCGTCCCGACGGGGTGGCCGCCGTGGAGCTCGGGTCCGGCGACACCGGTGAGACCCACGCCCCAGGTCGCCTCGCAACGCATTCGGGCTCCCACGGCGAGTGCGCGAGCGGTCGGCGCTGCGACGGGCCCAACCTCGTCGAGCATCTGGCGTGTCACCCCGGCCAGCGAGATCTTGGTGTCCTCTACATAGGTGACAAGGCCGCCGCGTAGCACCGCGCTCGCCCCCGGCACGCCGGCCAGTGTGGCCGCCAGCAGGCCTGCGGTCAGCGATTCGGCGGTCGCGACCGTCTGCCCGCGCACGGTGAGGTCCGCGACCAACACGCGAGCGTCGTCACTGACCAGCGGGTCGTCCACGGGAGTCCTTGATGGCCGTCACGACGTAATCGACCCCTGTGACGACGGTCAGGATGACGGCCGCGCACATGACCACCCACGCCGCGGCCAGCCACGCACCCGACAGCGGCAGCACGAACAGCCCGATCGCCACCCCTTGTACGAGGGTTTTGAGCTTTCCGCCGCGGCTGGCCGGGATCACGCCGTGACGCAACACCGCGAACCGCAACACCGTGATGCCGATCTCCCGGGTCAGGATCACCACCGTGATCCACCACGGCATGTCGCCCAGTAGCGAAAGCCCGATCAGCGCTGCGCCGATGAGGGCTTTGTCCGCGATGGGGTCGGCCAGTGTGCCGAACTCGGTCACCATGCCGTAGTTGCGCGCCAGTGCCCCGTCGAACCGGTCGGTGATCACCGCGACGGTGAACACGACGAATGCGGCTATCCGCCAGAATGTTTCATGCCCGTCGCCGACGAACAGCACCACTAGGAAAACCGGAACCAACGCCATCCGCATGCCGGTGAGCACATTCGCGATGTTCGCTACACGGGCGCGCGGAACCAGCGGATCAGTATGGGGTTGGCCCGACACCGCAACAGAATATCGGTTGCTCGAACCGATACTCTCCACCTGTGAGCGCAGAATCCGGCGAGGTCGTCGTGCGGCGTGCGCGAACTTCGGATGTCCCCGCCATCAAAACCTTGGTCGACATCTACTCCGGCAAGATTCTGCTGGAGAAGAACCTGGTGACGCTCTATGAGGCTGTTCAGGAGTTCTGGGTCGCCGAGCTGGGCGGCGAACTGCTCGGCTGCGGCGCGCTACACGTGTTGTGGTCCGACCTCGGCGAGGTGCGCACCGTGGCCGTGCATCCCAAGGTGAGGGGCCAAGGCGTCGGGCACGCGATCGTCGACAAACTGCTCGACGTCGCGCGCGAGTTGCGCCTCGAGCGGATCTTCGTGCTCACCTTCGAAGTCGAGTTCTTCAGCAAGCACGGGTTTCGGGAGATCGACGGCACACCCGTCACCGCAGAGGTCTTCGAGGAGATGTGCCGCTCGTACGACACCGGCGTCGCCGAGTTCCTCGACCTGTCCTACGTCAAGCCGAACATCCTCGGCAACACCCGAATGCTATTGACCCTCTAGCGATTTGTGCACACTTTGTTGCGCTGAGTGGCTGTTGCGAAATGCCGATGGATGTCCTTTGTGTTGGCCGGTGAGCACGAAACGATGAGGTATGGCTCGTTCGTATCGTCCGGTGGTGCGCGATCAGG